>NZ_JBHYMQ010000067.1:0-48017 GCF_042742985.1 Streptomyces sp. NPDC058864
GGGCAGGGGCCGGAGTCGTGTGCGGCCACTGCTCGCCCCGGCGGCAGTGGCCGGCGGAGCGCGTCGCGCCTGGCGGTGTGGCAGCCGCAGGCGCCGCTGTGCGGAGCGGGAGCCGGAAGATGCATGGCTGAGGTGAGGCGGGGCAGGCGATGGGGTACGGCCGCGCCGCAACCATTCCACCCCCCGGTTGTCGGCGCGGCCTTCACCTGTCCGGCTGGGCCACCTCTTCGTCGGCCCGGGCGTACGGCCGTGAACGCTACTGTGGCCGCCATGTCGAATCCCGTGCGTCTGCGACCCATAGCCGAGCGCGACCTCGATCTGCTCGAGCGTCTCTTCGAGGCCCCCGACGAGGCGGCGCAGTTTGCCTACTTCGGCCACCGCAACCCGGGAGCCCTTCGCCGGCAGTGGGCGCAGACGGGCTTCATCGCCGAGGAACGCGGTCGGCTGGCCATCGCCGGGGAGGACGACCGCTTTGTGGGTGAGGTGCAGTGGCACCAGGTCATGCTCGGACCGGCGTCGCCCTGCTGGAACATCGGCATCGCGCTTCTCTCCGCGGAGCGCGGCAAGGGATACGGCAAGCAGGCCCAGCGTCAGCTCGTCGAGTACCTCTTCTCGCACACCAAGGTCAACCGGGTCGAGGCGAGCACTGACATCGCCAACGTCGCGGAGCAGCGGGCCTTGCAGTCGGCCGGGTTCACGCGCGAGGGCGTGCAGCGCGGAGCTTGTTTCCGTGCCGGACAGTGGCGCGACATGGTCGTGTACTCCGTCCTGCGCTCCGAGGTCGTACTGCCGGGATTGAGCAGGCCCTGACCGGCCGGCCCGTCCCCAGGTGACCGCGCCGTCGGGGCGCTCCGGTGCGGGCACGACCGACCCCGACCGCGGCGCACACGGCTGCTTGAGCGACGCCCTCGCCTCCGACGCGGAGCGGCACCGCGAGACGACCCGCCTGCTGTGAGGACCTCCGCCCGGCAGGTCACCCTCCGATGAAGCTCACGGTTTCCGTCAGGTCGGCCCGCCCGGTGCGCAGCCGCGGCACGCCTTCCTTTTCGAATCCCACCGCAACACCGCAGAACAGCACGAGCCCGTCGCCGGCTCCGACGGTCCGGCTGACGGTGGTGCGGTACATCGTCCACATCACCTGGGGGCAGGTGTGCAACCCTTCCGCCCTCAGCAACAGCATGACCGTCTGCAGGTGCATCCCCGCGTCCCCCCACTGCCCGGGCCCCATAGCCCGGTCGAGGTAGCAGAACAGTACGACCGGCGCCCCGAACGCCTCCGAATTCAAAGCGGCGATCTTCATGGGCCTGTCGGGGTCGTCGCGCTCGATCCCCAGCGCTTCGTACCGCTGGGCGGCCGCGGCGGAAAAGCGGTCCCGATACGGCGAGGTCAGTTCGGCCGGGTACATCGGATAGTCCCGCTCGTCCCCCGGGTCTCCCGCGAGCGCCCTGGCCGTCGCACGCTTCTTCAGCTCGGCCAGGGGCTCGCCCGTCACGACGTACAGATGCCACGGCTGGAGGTTCCCGCTCGACGGAGCACGCGTCGCCGCTGTCAGTACTCGTTCGAGCACCTCTTTGGGGACCGGCTCGTCGCTGAAGGCACGCACGGCCCTGCGGCTGTCAACGGCTTCATACACATCCACGTCGGTTCGTCCTCTCACTCCATGACAGGCGGCGAAGACACGGAATGATCGTCGCACCGGCGGAGCTCACAGGGCGAAGCCCCAGTGCTGCCAAGACCGGCTGCCGGCATGGCTTTTGCGGGCGGCGGCGCCACTCCGGCAGGAAGGCACGCCCGTCCGGGCCCGGGGAGGACTCCCGGGCCCCGGTCCCCCGCCGGCGCCCGCGGCGGGCCGGGACGCACGGGTGGGGAGAAGGCGTTCAGCCGAGCCGCGCGTCGAAGGCCAATGCCTGGGCCAGTTCGTCGACACGCCGTTCGGCCAGGCCCCGGGAGACGAACCAGGCACCGACGTTGCGGACATCGCGCTCCAGGAAGGAGCGGCCCCGCGGATTGGCGATGACATCGACGATCTGGGGCACGTCGATGACGACGAGACGGCCCTCGTGGACAAGGATGTTGTAGGCGGACAGGTCGCCGTGCGCGTAGCCGTCGCGTGCGAGCAGCGACAGGCTGCGGCCGAGCTGTTCCCACAGGTCATCCAGATCGGCCTCCTGCGCACGCAGCTGGGCCAGGCGCGGCGCGGCCGTCCCCGACCGGTCGCCGATGAATTCCATCAGGATCTCGGTCCCGAGGATCTGCACGGGGTAGGGCACGGCCACCCCCGCCGACCACAGCCGGGACAGCGCCGCGAACTCGGCGCCCGCCCACTGCCCGGCGATAGCCTCCTTGCCGAAGGCGGTGCGCTTGGCCATGGCCCTGCTGACCCGGGACTCCTTGTGGACACGTCCTTCCAGGTATCCGGAGTCCCGGTGGAACATGCGGTGCTGCCCGTCGCGGTAGCGCTTGGCGGCCATCAGGGTACGGCGGTCGGTTCCGGGCACGGCCCGTTCGACGAGGAAGACGTCGGCCTCCTTGCCCGTTTTGACGATGCCGAGCTCGGTGTCGACGGCGGCCAGGTCCGTCACCACCCATGCGGGGCGCGGCTGCGGCCCCTTCTCGGTCGGGGTGGACCGGTCCCAGGTCGACCAGCGGTCGCCCTGCGGAGGTCCGTCGGGTGCCCGGTCCGGCGTGGTGGGGCCGTCCCCGTCGGTGTCATCGGCGTCCTCGGCCCGGGTGCCGTGGGTATCGGTGGCCGCCTGCGGCCGGCGGGCCGCGTACTCGGGGAAGGCGTCCTCGAACGCCTCGTCATCGCCGCGGCGATTGCGTCGGTTGTTTCCCTTGGGGCGGATACGGGCGAAGGACTCGCCGTCGGCAAAGCGCTCGCGCACTGTGGTGATCTCCTGTGGAAGGTCCCACCGGAAGGCGCGTCAGCGAACGCGCGTCGTCAGCCGGTGGGAAGGTAACGAGAAGAGGCGTCTGGCGCGCACATCAGAGCGCGCCGCGTCAGGGCGGCGTCCACGAAGACGCACCTCCTCTCTCGCTACGGCCGGGCCGTCGTTCACGCCCGGCACTCCAGGATCAGCCACGATCCTAACGACCCCTCCCCACCGCGCAACCGCATTTCTTCTTCGGGCGCCCAGCGACCGGGCAGTACCGGGGAGGTGCAGGACCAGCCGCCGACGGTCGCTACGGTTGGCGTACTGCACCGCTGTACCTCGACGTCGCCGCAGCCGGCGCGGGCACGCACGATGGCCATCGCGTGGGCTGCTCAGGATTGGTGGACCATGGATCTGTCCGAGTCTCTCGACAACGCCGTGGGCATCCTCAAGGCTCCGCTGGAACGTGCCGACCGTGAGCAGGGTTGGACCGACGAACTGCGTCGGGAGATCCAGGAGGAGATCTCGGTCAGCCGCTCCGCCCTGCGGCGCCACGGGCCTTGGGCGGTCGGGTACCTGCGTCCTCGCCTCGACGAGTGGATGGCGCGCGAATCCGTACAGCCGGGACGGCTCCATGGTGTCGTCATGGATGTGCAGACTCGCCTCACCGCGGCGCGGGATGCCGCTCGCCACCCCATGGGCTGAAGCCGACCCGGGGCAGACCGAATCGCGTTGCCGGCTGCCGCCAACTCCAGTCCCTGAGATCGCTACCGGCACCACCACCGGGCACTCCGCGGCGCTGCCGTGCAACCGGCTCGGAAACCGCCGGTCACCATGATCGACGCCAAGGTGTCGCCCGGGGCGGCGACCGCTCAGAGCTCCAGGGCAGCCAGGTCCTGGCGGAGGACCGTCCGGGCGGCTCGGGTCGCGTCTCCGTGGGCCTGTCTGGCGGCCTGGTACTCCTCGGACGCCACTGTGCAACCGGACGCGAGGGTTTCACGAACCTCACGCAGTGAGTGGTACGAAGCGTCCAGGGCTTCCGTCACATCGGCGGCTGCCGTGAGGACCAGCCGTTCTCGTGCCTCGTCACATCCCGAAGCCTGGAATGCCTGCCGGATCTTGGCCGCCCTCACCCGCGGGTCCGTGGAGTCCTCATCGGCGGCCAGCCGCATCGCCTCGTGCGCCCGGCGCAGAGCGACGAGGCAGTCCGCGTACATGGTTCGGCGATCCTGCAGCCTGTTGTCCCTGACGGTCCGCCGCCAGCGCACGTGTTCGCCGGCCAGCGTCGCCCCGACACCGAGCACCGCGCCGAGGGCTGTCCCTACGAGAGTCGTCCACTCCACGCGGAGGAATCTGCCCCGCGAACGCCCTGTCAACGCTCCCTCCCCCCGGGCTCTCCGCCACCTGCGGACCGCGCGGCCCCGTGCGGCGCGTGTCAGCGGCTGCGGCGGATTCGGATGGGGCCGCGGGCCGTGGCCGGCTCGATGGGACGGCCGGCCTGGGTGATCTCCACCTCGCCGGCCGCGGCCAGCCTCGCGGCCGCGCGCCGGGCCGGTTCCATCAGCGCGCGCCAGCCGTCGTCATGCCCTTCGTACACCGCCCGTGCGGCGTCCGAAGGGCAGATCGACGCGGTCGGCGCGCGCCGGTCCAGGAGCTCCAGGATGGCTCGCTCCAGTCGCTGGTCATTCTGCCGTTCGCTGTGCGGCACTCAACCAGTGTCGCAAGGACGACGAGCGGTCGCATCGGCCGGGAGGAAGCCACCGGGCTCCCCTGCCGGCCGCGGGGACGCAGGCGCACCGTCGTCGCCAGGGGCCCCGCCTGACCGGGCGGCCGGGGATCACCGGGTACCCGGACTCCGTCCGTGCGGGAGCGGGTGAGGGCGCCGGCGCCGCCCGGTACGCCCGCCTGTCGCCTCCCTGGTGACTCCGGGGCCGGAAACCCGCCGGCCGCACCGGCCGCTCATAGTCGCTTCGCGACGTCCTTCACCGAGCTCGGCCCCAACTGCTTGGCGGTGGCGTACTCCGGCATCGTCATGGGCTGGTCGAACAGGAAGAACGACTGGTTCGTGCCGACCGTGAACTCCATGTACGCGCCCGTCGTCGCGTCGAAGCCGTAGTACGCATTGCAGGTGGAACCGGACGTGTACGTGCCGTCCATGCCGGGCTGTGCCAGGACCGCGACGCCGTTGGACGTGGACTCCACCCGCTCCGTCGGAGTGAGCATCTTGCAGCGCGGCACCGGCAGGCCCTTCATGATGAAGTACCCGTACTCGCCGTTGGCGTTCTGGATGTAGACGTACGAGAGCTTGCCCCTCTTCCCCCACGTCCTGACCCATTCGTTGATCGCCTCACGGGTCGGCGAGTACTCCATGCGGCCCGCCGGCTGCTGGGCCACGAGGCGGTCGTAGTTGTCCTGCTTGGCCTTGTTCTCCTTGTCCTGGCTGGACTCGGTGCAGGACGTCAGGACGAGGCCCATCACGAGCGCGACGACGGCGGCCAAAACCATGCGTGCGGACTTCTTCATGCGGTGCTGCCCTCTTCCCGGGATGAGATGGGATCAGTTGGCGCACGTCGTGCGCTCGGCGCCGGCATCCAGCCGGTACGGCAGATCCTTGTCACGGAAGGGCGCACGGTGCTCCTGCGCCGCCTTCGAGTTGTACTCGTTGACCGACTCGATCCGCGTGGCCTTCAGCGCGGTGATCGACTGGTCGATCTGCGTCATGCGCGTCTCCGAAGCGGACTTGCGCTCCTCCCGGAGCACCTGGATCGTCCCTTCGGCGTTCTGCACGGCCTCGCACAGACCGAAGAACTCCTCGTACGTGGTCTGACGGAACTCGCCCGAGGCGACGGTGTTCTCGCGCTCGCCCGCCTCACCGCGGAACGGGGCCGTTATCCACCCCGCGCCTCCGAAGGCGAACACCCCGATCACGTACAACACCGCCAGCCCGATGACGCCGGCGACGGCCCAAGCCCCTAACCGTGCCCCCTCGCGCACCTGCCCCACGGCCATCCCCCTTCGCATGCAACTCCGCGGCGTGGAACCACATGTGAAGGAAGACACGAGGCCCGGTGAAACGGTTCCGCAGCCGCGAACGGCAGGTGTTGCCGGGAGGACCTGGCGTGCAGCACGTGGCGACTCCGCAAGCCCTCGCCGTCGTGAAGGGATTGAGGGCGGGGTGACTGCGCATCGGCGGGGAAACTGTCATAAGGTTCGGCCTTGATCGGCTCGCTCGGTCAGTTGCGGTACAGGGCAGTTCAGTTCAGGTCAGATCAGGTCGCAGTCAGGCAGTCGTCCGACGGGCACGTGCAGGGGAGCACAGCGTGAGTCTCATCAAGAAGGCATTCGAAGTCATCGAGAAGGGCTTTGACGCGGGCGGTGACGCCATCCACGACTTCACCGTCAACCGCCGCACGGCCGAGCTCTTCCTGAAGCTGGGCGTCGCGGTCTACGCCGAGCAGCGCCTCGGCGGCTCGCACGAGCCGGTGGAGAGGATGTTCGAGGCCCTGGAGGGCCACGTCGCCGAGAACGGCGAGGTCGAACTCGACCACCTCAAGGAGGCCCGCGAGGTCCTGGGCGAGGCGTTCGTGGCCAAGCACACCGCGGAGATCGAGGCGGAGGAGGCCGCCCAGGCCAAGGCCGCCGAGGAGGCCGTGGCCGCCGCCGCGGCCGCTGCTGCCGCGGCCGCCGCCGCTGCTCCCGCCGCGCCTCTGCCGGCGCCTGTCGCTCCCGTCGCGGCGCCCGTCGCTCCCGTCGCGGCCCCTGCGGTTCCGGCGCAGGCCCCCGTGGCCCCGGTCGAGGCCGTTGTTCCCGCCGCTCCCGTCGAGGCCGCTCCCGTCGCCCCGGCGGAGGCCGCCGCTCCCGCCCCGGCTCCGACGGAGCCCACCCCGGCGAGCTGACCCACGCGCGAAAGGCCCGGCCGTCGTCATGTCGACGTGCCGGGCCCTTTGCGTGCGGAGTGCCTGCTCAGCGAGATCACTCCGGTGGTACGGCCACTGCCGCGTCGAGGACGGGCACCGTCGGGGCTGTTCTCCTGATGCTCCCCGCTCAGCACCATCGGCTCAGGAACGGGAGGAGCCGTCCGCTACCGCTTCTCCAGGGACACCTCGGGCGCCGACACCACCCGGCGGCGCCGGAACGCTCTGAACATCCGCTTGACGGGCTTGGCCGGCGCTTCCAGCAATGCGTCACCGATCAGGTCCATGACCAGCGACGCAATACCGCGGAAGACGACGCGCGCCATCGCGCCGACCATGTCATCCATCCGGTCTTCCGAGGTCGGCAGCGCACGACGACACACGTGGGCGCCGGCCGGGTAAGCACGCCCGCCAAGGGCCCGATCGACGGCCCGGACTTCTTCAGAGACCAGCCGGTGCGCTTGATGTGGATCACCGGCGCACCGTCCTCCCAGCCGGTCCACAGGGGCCTCGCCGCGCCCGGCGGACGGGCGCCGCCCCGTGCGGGACCACGGATCCGCCCGGGGAGACGCGCCGGACCGGTAAACTCGCGGGGATGTGCGATCCCGCGGACGTCGCTACCGGCGTCCGCCCGCACGACGCAGCTGGACCCCACGCCGTACGGTCGGGACCACCCGCTGTCGGTCACCGTCTTGTCTTCGGCTCGTTCTGGCGACTCCCCGGCCGCGTCCCGCCGGGAAATCCCTCGATGCGTGCCCCGTCGAGGAAGGTTCGCCCATGAACCGTACGCCCCGGAACGACCACCGCTCCGGCCCGGATGGTCGTTCCCGTCCGCAGGGGGCCGGCCGCTCCACCGGCAAGGAACGCCGCCCCGCCCCGCAGGGCGACTTCTCGGCACCCGTGACGAGCACGCCTGCCCTGCCGCCGATGACCGCGTTCACGGAGCTCCGGCTTCCGCCGGCCCTGCTGAAGACCCTGGCCGACCTCGGCGTGGACGAACCGTTCCCCATCCAGTCCGCCACGCTGCCGGACGCGCTGGCCGGCCGCGACGTGCTCGGCCGCGGGCGCACCGGCTCGGGCAAGACCCTGGCCTTCGGCCTGCCGCTGCTGGCCCGCACGGCCGGACAGCGTGCCGAACCCAAGCGGCCGCGGGCGCTGGTCCTGGTGCCCACCCGTGAACTGGCTCAGCAGGTCACGGAGGCACTCACCCCCTATGCCGCAGCGTTGGGCCTCAGGCTCGCCACCGTCGTCGGCGGCCTCTCCGTCGGACGGCAGATCGGAGCGATCCGGGCGGGGGCCGAGGTCGTCGTCGCCACGCCCGGACGTCTGAGCGACCTCGTCGCGCGCCGTGACTGCCACCTGGACCAGGTGCGGATCACGGTCCTGGACGAGGCGGACCAGATGGCCGACATGGGGTTCATGCCGCAGGTCACCGAGCTGCTGGACCAGGTGCGGGCCGGCGGCCAGCGGATGCTGTTCTCCGCCACCCTCGACAACAACATCGACCTCCTGGTCCGTCGCTATCTGACCGATCCGGTGGTCCACTCGGTCGACCCCTCGGCCGCGACCGTCACCGCCATGGAACACCACGTGCTGTACGTCCACGCCGCCGACAAGTACGCCGCCGCCACCGAGATCGCCGCCCGCGACGGCCGGGTGATCATGTTCCTGGACACCAAGCACGCGGTCGACCAGTTCACCAGGCACCTCGAGGGCTCCGGGATTCCGGCGGCGGGCCTGCACAGCGGGAAGTCCCAGCCGCAGCGCACCCGGGCCCTCGCCCGGTTCAAGGCGGGCGAGGTGACGACGCTGGTGGCCACCAACGTCGCCGCCCGCGGAATCCACATCGACGACCTGGACCTCGTGGTCAACGTCGATCCCCCCGCCGACTCCAAGGACTACCTCCACCGCGGCGGGCGGACCGCGCGCGCCGGCCGTTCCGGCCGGGTGGTGACCCTCGTGACCACTCACCAGCGCCGCGACGTGACCAGGCTCATGTCCGACGCGGGGATCCGGCCCACGATCACCCAGGTCCGTTCCGGCGAGGCGGCGCTGAGCCGGATCACGGGGGCCCAGGCGCCGTCCGGCGTTCCTGTCGCCGGCGCACCGGCCGCGAAGGCGCCGGCCCGCGGTGGTGCCCCGTTCCGCGGCCTGGGCACGCGCCCGGGCCGCGAGTCACGCAAGGCCGCGGAAGCACGCCAGATGGCCGCCGCCCGCGAGGCCGCCCGCATCCGCCGGGGCAAGTGACCCCACGCCGCGCCGATCTGACGGAGGCGATCGAGGACGGTCTGTCGCCTTCGTGGTCCGTGCGCGCGGCCGCCGGCCGACGACTCGCCCCGTACGCGGGACTTGTCTCCGCCACGGCCGTCCTGGAACGCCTGCTGCTCGATCCGGAAGACACGCTGGTGACCAGAACCGCCGCGGAAGCCCTGCTGAGGCAGGGGTCGGTGGCTGCCGTGCGGCTGGTGGCCCGTGCTGCCGCTCGCGCCGATGACAACCATGGCGATTGGTTGCGGACGGCCGCGCACGATGTCGCCCGGGAGCCCGGTGAGGCGGGTCGTGGCGTCTCGGCCGCGTGCGCGGTTCTTGCCGACGATCCGGACGGGGACGTCCGCCGTGGTGCCGCGGAGGTCGCGGAGTGGTTCCGCAGGTAACCGGAAGCGCTCGCACGTGGAAGGCATCCGGTTCGAAGGGGTGAAGCTCCGGACCGTCTCGCCTGTGCGGATGCCGACCGGCGGGTGAGGACGGGATTCCGCCGAGTGCGGCGGCGGACACGAAGGCCGCGGACACGAAGGCGGGGGCGGGGGCTCCCGTTCGCAGTCCCTCGACGTGCACCCGTCGGCGGCCAGGGCCGGACATCGCGGCCGCGAACGCCCCCGAGGGGGACGTACCTGGCAGATCTCCCCAGGCCTCGCACCTGACCTGAAATTACGCATCGGCTGACAGACGGCGGTTGGGGTGCTCGATGATGCCCACCAGCAACTCCTAATTTAGGAATTATTATTGACGCGCGCCGGTAACCGCTGGAGGATCCCTGCAAACAAGATCGCAGGCGCTCGGGCATGGACTGGTACGAGGACCGGCCGCCGCACCCTCCAGCAGGGAGCGGTACCTCGGACCCACGACCGGGACGGGTCGGCACGCCTGGCCGATCGGACAGCGAAGGATCCGATGTGAAACGACATCTCACCGCCCTCCTGGCCCTCGTGACCGGCTTGCTGGCCATGCCGGCGCCCGCCCACGCGAGCCCGGCGGCCGCCACCGCCGCCGTCACGGGTTCGGCATCCGGGCAGGTGCTGAGCCCGACGCCGTACATGGGCTGGAACACCTACTACGCGCTCGGTGGCGATCCGACCGATGCGGAGATCAGGTCGACGGCCGACTTCCTGGTCAGCAGCGGCCTGCGCGACGCCGGCTACAAGTACGTCTGGATCGACGGCAACTGGGCGGCGCCCACGCCGCGCAGCGCGGCCGGGGACCTGACGCCCAACCCCGACCAGTTCCCCGACGGGCTGAAGCCGCTGGTCGACTACATCCACTCCAAGGGACTCAAGGCCGGCATCTACACCGACGCCGGTCCGTACATCCCCGGCAAGTGCGGCCTGGGCAGCCACGGCTACTACCAGCGTGACGCGGACCAGTTCGCCGCCTGGGAGTTCGACGCGGTCAAGGCGGACTACCTCTGCGGGATCGCCGCGGACCTCGACCCGAAGACCGTCTACACCGAGTTCGCGCAGGCGTTGCGGAACAACGCCGCCAAGCGCCCCATGATCTTCAACCTCTGCAACCCGGTGACCTCCCCGGACTGGGGCAACTACCCGGAGGAGCAGCAGTCGACGTACTCCTGGTCCTACGCGCCGGCCATCGCGCAGTCCTGGCGGACTTACACGGACGTGGGCTTCGTCGGCGAGATCAAGTACAAGGACGTCCTGCGGAACTACGACGCGAACGCGCGGCACCCCGAAGCCGCAGGTCCCGGGCACTTCAACGACCCGGACTACCTCGGCCCCGAGCTCGGGATGAACGACGAGGAGTTCCGTACGCAGATGACGCTCTGGTCGGCGGCGGCCGCGCCGCTGATGATCGGCAGTGACATCCGCAAGCTCAGCAAGACCTCGCTGGGCATCCTCTCGGACCCCGATGTCATCGCGATCAACCAGGACCCGGCCGGCGTCCAGGCCGTCCGCGTCGGCCCCGCGGGCACGACGGAGACCTGGGTGAAGCGGCTGGCCAACGGTGACCGCGCCGTGGTGCTGCTGAACCGTGGCGACAGCCCTGCGACCCTGACCACGAAGGCCTCGTCGGTCGGGCTGACCGGGGACCGGTTCACCCTGAAGAACGCCTGGACCAACCAGGTCACCGAGAGCGCCGGCACCATCAGTGCCGCCGTCCCGGCCCACGGTGCGGCCCTGATACGGGTCGGCCGGGCCACCGGCAAGCCCGGTGTCCCCCACGTCGTCGCGGGCCTGCCGCAGGTGACGCAGGTCGGCAGCGACACCGTGCCGGCCGGAACCGCCCCGCTGGTCGCCGGCGGCGACGAGGCGCGGGTCGAGGTCGCCGTCCGCAACGACGGTGCGCAGCCGGTCTTCACGCCGCGCGCCGAACTGAAGGTGCCCGCCGGCTGGACGGTCCGTCCGATCGGCAAGGCGCCGAAGCTGCTGGACTCCAACCGCTCCGTGACCTTCGCCTTCGCGGTGACCCTGCCGGCCACCGCCGCACCGGGCAGCGCCACGCTGACCGCCACCACGTCGTACGAGGTGACCGGCAAGAAGCGGCTGCAGCAGGAGACGGCCACGTCGGTGGTCGTGGCACCGGCGGCGCCGCACGGCGACGTCGCGCTGTCGCACCACCAGTGGATCAGTGCCACCAGCGGGTGGATGAGCCCGACGGTCGACCTGAGCGTCGGCGGCTGGTCGCCGATCAGCATGCTCGGCCAGGTCTACCCGACCGGTATCGGGGTCGCCTCGCCCTCGACGATCCGCTACTACCTCGGCGACCAGTGCAGCCGGCTGACCGCGACCGTCGGCATCGACGACGCGGTGCGCAACGTCGGCCCGGAAGGCGGCACGTCGACCTTCCAGGTCATCGGTGACGGCAAGGTGCTCTTCGACAGCGGTGTGCTGTCCCGCGACGACATCCGTCAGGCCGACGTCGACCTGACCGGCGTCCGGGTGCTCGACCTCGTGGTCGGCGACGCCGGCGACGGCGGTTACAACGACCGCGCCAACTGGTCCGGTCTGAACGCCACCTGCTGATCCGGGTCGGCCGCACGCAGGTGACTCCCCACTTGCGTGCGGCCGGTTCGCCAAGGTTGTGAGACGCCGTGGCGCGGTTGCGCGCCACGGCGTCGTGCTCGGCGGTCCGACGTGCGCGGCCGCGCGGTCGGCCAGGTGCTGCTACCGTGCGCAGGCCCTCGCCCCGACGAACGACCGATCCAGGAGAGCAACCGCAGATGGCCCACCCCTCGGGAGCCTTCCCCTCCGCCGCCGCCTACGCCGACGACGTGGTGACCGGCGCAGCCGCCCCCTTCAGATGGCGCGATCTCGAGTCCGGCGCCTTCGCGCGACTGCCCGGGCTTCACAAGGCGGTCGCGGCGGCGGGTGCCGATCTCGACCGGACCAGGACCGGCCGCGACCACGCACTGGCCGCGTGCTGGCTCGTGTTCCTGTTCGCGCCGCTGGCCCTGCCCCTGCTGGCGATCCTGGCCGTCAGGCACGAGGACGCCGCGGTCCCGCTGGACGTCGCCATCGGGCTGATCTCCGCCGGCCACATCGCGCTGCGCGCCCGGGAGTGGCGGCGGACACGTACCGGCGGGCCGCGTCCGTCATCGCAGGAGGTGGTGCTCGCCGCGTTCGAGGCCGTTTTCGCCACGGTGTCCGCCGGCCTGTTCGCGGTCGCGGCCGCCGTGATGTCGTCACCGGGACGCTGGCTGCTGTGCGCCGTTCAGGCGGTCGTGGCTGCCATGTGCGTGGTGAGCATCCTCGTGACGAGGCGAGCCGCCGAACGCGGCGTCCCGACGTCGCTGCGACCGGCCTTCGAGGACGTCATGGCTCTCGTCTCCGAGCTGGACGAGCAGGACCGCTCGGCCGTACGCGCGGACCTGGATCTCGCCCTCGAGCGCCTCGCGGACGCGGGCGTGATCAGCCCGTCCCAGCTCGACGAGGCGCACCGCGCCCCTCTGGGAAGCCTGGCCCGCCGGCTCTGGGCGCTGGAACGGTCACCGGCCCGCCAGGCACGTTGACCCTCCGTCCCCTCCCCGGCGCGGCCGTCGCGCGCCCGGGAGGGGCGGTTGCCCGTGGGCGGCGGTCCCCGGAGGGCGCCGCGGACCGCCGCACGGAGGGTCAGACCCGGTCGGCCACGATCAGCAGGTACTGGAAGCTGCCGTTGCGGTAGGCGGTCAGGAACGTGTCCTCGATGCCGGTGACCAGGTGGTCCGCCTGCTTGCGCAGCGCCCAGTAGGGGATCGCGGCCTCGGTCAGGTCCTCGACGTGCACCGGTACCAGACGGTTGCGCGCCATCGCCCGGAAGTACGCGGAGCGGGGGTGGATGTCGCAGATGTAGTGCGCGTTGATCAGGGACACCTCGCGCGAGGCCTGTCCGTAGGTGTCGTTGTAGCAGCCGGTGACGGTCACGTACCGTCCCCCGCGGCGCAGCAGGCGGGCGTGCTCGGCGAACAGCAGGTCCAGCTCGACGTACATGGTGGACTCGTTGTTCCAGGACGCCGCGTAGCCGCCGGTCTCGAGGCCCGTGTCGAGCATGTTGCGGTGGTGGTAGCGGACCTTGTCCTCGATGCCGCGGGCGCGGGCCTGGTCGTTGGCGAAGTCGGCCTGTTTGGCGGAGAGGGTGACCCCGTCGGCGTGGCAGCCGTAGCGCAGGTGCGCCACGACGCTGCCGCCGCCGCGTCCGCAGCCGGCGTCGAAGACACGGTCGTCCGGGGAGAGGTCGCCCAGGTGGGAGGCGAGCAGCTCGGCCTGGGCGTGCTCCAGGCGGTGCAGTTCGGCGGTGATGCGCTTGCGCCGCCGGCCGGGATCGGGTTCGTCGAGCACCGAGGTGTCGGCGTCCCCGATGCCGTAGTGGTGGTGGTACAGGTCGTCGATCTTTCCGAGTTCGAGGTTGACCGGGTTCTCCTCGGCGTTCCAGTAGTCCGCGATCCGGGTCTGGTAGGTCGACTGGGCCGGGACCGGAAGAACCGCGGGCCGGGCGGCAGGGGCGTGGGTCAAGTGGTGCTCCTCGTGGTGCGGTTGCCGTGTGCCAGGTGGGTCACAGGCGGTGGTTACCAGTAGTCGGGCAGGTGGTAACGGTGGCTGTTGGTGGCGTGCCACTCGTGGTTGCCGGACACCCAGGCGGCGAGGCCCTGGGCGTAGCGCTCCACGAGGGGCGAGGTCGCCGAGAGCAGTGCCGATTCCTCTTCGAAGGCCGCCATGATCGTGTTGTGGATCTCCACGGATCGCAGGTAGGCGGCTTTCAGGCCGCACCCCTCGTTGGCGGCCACGACCTGGGGGAGGTTGAGGTGTGCCGGGTCGCTGGCCAGTTCCTTGGTGAAGGAGTACAGGTCGTTGACGATCGTCGTGGCGTTGCAGGCCAGGGCCGTGATCCGCTGGAGCTCGGGGCGTGCGTATGCCTGCTCGGGCAGTTCGTAGCCGTCCACGGCGTCGACGATCGACAGGCAGGGGCGGAAGTTGTTGAACTGCCGCATCACCAGGTACTCCCAGACCTTCGGCACGTACCGGGTCTCCGCCCAGGCGGCCTCGGCCAGGTAGCCCAGGTGCAGCCGGGCGACGTCGTGCACGAACCGGTCGGTCTGGCTGGGTGTGGCCAGGACGGCGAAGTCCCGCAGCGCGAGGTGGTACGAGCGCAGCGGGCCGTCCGCCCGGACGCCGCGTCGCCACTGCTCCTCCAGTGCGGGGGTGCCGTGGTACGGGTCGAGTGCCGACTGGGCGATGACCAGTCGGCCGCCCAGTCCCTTGCGCGCTCCCCCGCGGCCCTCGTCCTCCTCGCAGTAGCAGGAGTCGACGATGTTCTCGGCGAGCAGCAGCTTGCCGGCGGCGGTCAGGCGCTCCAGGTCGGCGGCGCCCGGGTGCTGGAGCACGACGGCACGGCCGAACTGGAAGCCGGCGAAGTCGCCCTGCCAGGCCGGCGGGAACAGGTCGTTGGCGCGGGCCCAGGCCTCCACGCGCAGGTCGACCTCCTGCACCTTGTCCGGGTCGGCGGGGACCGCGGGCCGGTACAGCAGCCCGGGGATCGGGCCGTGGCGACGCGCTCTGACGCTGCGGGCGGGGCTGGGGGGTCCGGGCAGGGTGAACGCGGTGGGGTGTGTGGTCACGGGGTGCTCCAGGCCGTCATTCGGGGAGCCGGCCGACCTGGACGTTCTCCAGGATCCCTGCCGCGTCGGGCACGAGGATGGCCAGCGAGTAGTAGGCGGTGACGAGGTAGCTGATGATCGCGGCGGAGTCGATGCCCATGAACCGGACGTTCAGACCCGGCTGGTGCTCCTCCGGGATGCCGGTCTGGTAGAGGCCGACGACGCCCTGGTCGGCCTCGCCGGTGCGCAGCGCGATGATGCTGGTCGTCTGGTCGTCGCTGATCGGGATCTTGCCGCAGGGCAGGATCGGGACGCCGCGCCACGCCGGCACCTCGTGGCCGTCGAGGTTCGCGGTGCCGGGCATCAGGCCGCGCCGGTTGCACTGCCGGAAGAAGGCCGCGATCGCCTTGGGGTGGGCGAGGAAGACCTTGGTCTTGCGGCGCATGGACAGCAGCTCGTCCATGTCGTCCGGGACCGGCGGGCCGGCGAAGGTGCTGACCCGCTGGCCGTAGTCGACGTTGTGCAGCAGCCCGAACTCCCGGTTGTTGACCAGCTCCCACTCCTGGCGCTCGCGGATCTCCTCGACCGTCAGGCGCAGTTGCTGCTCGGTCTGGTCCATCGGGTCGTTGTAGAGGTCGGCGACGCGGCTGTGGAGCCGCAGCACGGTCTGGGTGAGGGACAGCTGGTACTCGCGCGGGGCGAGGTCGTAGTCCACGAAGCCGCCCGTCAGGGTCGGCTCGCCCACGTGGCCGGCCTGCACTGGCACCTCGGCCTCGCCCTTGCGGTTCATCGGGCGGTGCTGCCGGTCGACGTAGGACTGCAGGTGCGCGCCGAGGGAGGGCGCCCGCTGCGTGAGATCCCCCACGGCTGCCCAGGGCATCGCGAGGACCACCCCGGCCGTCTCGGCCCGCACCGAGGCCGACCACAGCGGGTCGGACTGGCCCACGGCCTCGTCGCCCAGCTGGTCGCCGTCCGTGACGACCCCGAGGATCCCCTCGTCGCCGTACTTGCCGGGCGCGTAGCGGGTGAACCGGCCGTGGACGACCAGGTACACCTCCGTCACGGGCTGGCCGGCCTCGAAGAGGACCTGTCCGGCGCGTACCTCCTGGGGCCGGAAGTGGCCGGCGATCTCCCGCAGGACGTCGGTGTCGGCATAGCCGCGCAGGGCCGGCAGCTCGGTGAGCGTCTGCGGGATGACGCGGATGTCGTCGCTCCCGTTGTGCTCGAAGTGCACGCGGCCCCGGTTGGTGCGCAGTTGCAGACGCCGGTTGACCCGGTACGTGCCGCCCTTGACGTCCACCCACGGCAGGGCCTTCAGCAGCCACCGCGAGGTGATGGCCTGCATCTGCGGCTGCGACTTGGTGGTCGTGGCGAGCTGGCGTGCCGCGCGGGTGCTCAGACTGGTGAGCTGCTCGGCCGTGGGATCGGGGGCGGGCTCTTCGACGGCGGGACCGGTGGCGCTGTCCAGTGTGGACACATTCCCTCCAGCAGGGCTGGTGAACGAACAGAGGCGACCGCCGCGGCCGGTGACGACGTGACGGCGGTGACCCTGTGATCCACTCAAGCAGGCCGGATCCGGCGCGAGGTACGGCGTGAACGGGGCGGATCAGCGCTCCGGGGGTGGTAAACCTGCCGTCGGGGGCAGGAGTGATCGACAGAGTGCTCCTGCGCCGCCGGACCGCTTCCGTGAGCCGTGTGACGTGCCCGCGGAGGGGGTTCGCGGTCGCAAGACCGCGATCGGGGACACCGCTGGGGAGCCCCGGTTCGCAAAAGGCGCCGCCCAGGTGGGCACGCACGACGAGCCCACCGCGAGGGGATGATGCCTTCACCGGGCGCTCCACGAGCCGCAGGCACGTGCCTGTCGCCGGCAGCCGGCGCCGCCGGACGACGAGCGAAGGAGCACGGACACAGTGATCGAACTTCCTTTGGACCCGGTCGCCGAGCAGGTGCTGGGCGAGGTGACCGGAAGCAGCGACTCGGTGGTCGTCGACCGCATGAAGGAGTTGTGGGAGCCGTGGGAGGAGCCGCACCTGGTCCTGGACTCGGCCGTCGCCTCACCCGAGGCGAACCTGGGCCGCGTGCCGGAGCTCGACCCAGAGTCGGAGAGCTGACGGAGATGTCGTTGGCGGTGGCGTTGACGGCCTTGGATCCGTCCCTCGGACACCGCGCCTGGTCCGGGTCGCCGCAGCGTCTCCCCGGATGTCGCGTCCAGCGCGACTTGCCCGGTTGGGTATGCCAGAACCGATCGCACGTTCGACGCGTCGTCGACCCCCTCCCCACTGCGGCTTCCAGTGGCCCACCGTCGTCTGTCTCCGCTGTCGGGACCTGACGATCAGCCACGCCTGAGAGTGCGACGCGGGATGCCGGGTGCGGACGGCTTCGGTGTCGCACCCGGCACCGGGGTCACGCGTCGTACCAGCCGCCGTCCACCCGCAGCGTGGCACCGGTGATGTACCCGGAGAGCGGGCTGGCCAGGAACGCGACGAGATCCGCGTACTCCTGCGGGCGACCGATACGGCCGACGTCATTGGGCGCCAGCGCGGCGACGAGCGCGGGCTCGATCTCCTCCCAGGTCTCGCCCCAGCCGTTCTCCTGTCCCAATCCGGTCAGGTGCCTCTGCGCGGTGGGGGTGAGGATCCCGCCCGCGGCAAGGGCGTTCGAGGTCACACCGGAGTGCTTGAGCTCCCGCGCGAGGGAGGTGGCGAGGTTGTTCCGGGCGGCGTTGGTCGCCGCGTAGTGCGGCTGGCTCGCCGCGGGAAGGTGGGCGAGCACGCTGCTGACCTGGATCACCCGTCCCCAGCCGCGCTCGAGCATGCCCGGGACGAAGCGCTGGATCGTCCGCACGCTGGAGACGACGTTGGTGTTGTAGATGTCGCTCCACTCGGCGGGTGCCGTGGTGAGCCACTTCGCCGTCGGGTCGTACGTCCCGAGGTTGTTGACGAGGATGTCGACGGGTGCGCCTCCCGCGGCCGATGCGACCGCGTCGGCTCCGGCGTCCGTCGACAGGTCTCCGATCGCGACGTCCGCCTCCCCGCCCTTGTCGCGGATGGACTCGGCGACCGCCGTGGCCCGCGCCTCGTCCCGTCCGTGGACGACGACGGCCGCCCCCTCGGCCGCCAGGACCCGGGCGATCTCCTCCCCGAGTCCGCTGCTGGACCCGGTCACCAGCGCCCGCTTGCCGTTGAGGTGCAGGTTCATGTTCTTCTCCTCGGCTCATCGATCCACCGGGCGGGCGGGCCGGAAGAACGGCCGTACGCACGAGACGGTGGGCACAGCTCCGTACATCGTCGGGCCGCGGCGGCACGCTCTGCGCGACCGCCGGGCGAGCCCAGGGTGCGCGGAAAGAATTGGACCGGCAAGTCCAATCTGTGAGCCGGGGGCGCGGTACGGGGTGCCTTGCGGTGAGGCGTGGCGGCGTCGGGCTACCCGGCACCCGCACGGACGTGCTCAGGGGCCGGGGTGGCGTACACCACGAGATTGCTGTCGTATCCGCCCTTGGCGCTGTCATAGGCCCCGGTGCAGGTGACCAGGGCCAGGCGGGGCGGGCCGTCGCGGGTGAACAGCGCGGCAGGAAGGCTTCGCTGGGAGTAGGTGCGGCGAGCCGTGACCATGTAGTGATGAACG
The DNA here is from genome assembly GCF_042742985.1 of Streptomyces sp. NPDC058864. Taxonomy (NCBI): domain Bacteria; kingdom Bacillati; phylum Actinomycetota; class Actinomycetes; order Kitasatosporales; family Streptomycetaceae; genus Streptomyces; species Streptomyces sp. NPDC058864. The sequence goes on from NZ_JBHYMQ010000067.1 coordinate 18,714, forward strand.
TCGCCGCTGGCAGCGACGACGTCGATCGCGGCTCCGGGTTCGAGGGAGAGCAGAGCGGCGAACGCTCCGATTCCCTCCTCCCGGGTGTCGACATGCCCGGCGATCAGTGTCGTTCCCTCGGCGGAACCCGTCGCCGCGCCCAACGCCCACCAGCCGCCCACGCGCCCGCTCTCGGGAAGTTCCAGCACGCCGTCCGGCGCTGCCGCCACGGGCACCAAGGGGGCGTGGAAGCCCCCGGGACCGCGGATCTCGACGGGAGGCGAGGGGGCGGGGCCGCGGGGTGCGGCGGCCCTCGGCGATTGCCTCAGGCTGCCGACGTCCCCGACGGGCGCGGGTCCCGCGAGCAGGGCCCATCCCACCACCGCGGCGACCGCGCCCGCGCCCGCGCAGAGAGCGGCCAGGGCAGTGGCAGCGCGGGATGCGGACAGTGGGGTCAACGGGCAGTGGCGCTCCGTCGCCGGATGCGCAGGAGCCATCCGGTGCCGAGCCCGGCCAGGAGCGCACCGCCGGTGAGAGTCACGAGCGCGGTGGTGCCGTGGGAGCCGTCGCCCGCCGCGGCGAGCCGGCCGCCGTTGCCGGCGTGAATGGTGCCGACGTCCATGCCTGCGTGGCAGGTGCCGCCCTCGACCATCTGCAGGTGCATCGCCACGACCGGTCGGGCGGCTCGGGCCGCGGCCACGACCTCGGCATTGGCTCCGGACTCCACTTCCCGGTTGATCAGCGCGAGCGTCGCGGCATGGCCGGCCTCGGCCGCCTTCAGCCACGAGGCGTCATACGCCGGTGAGCCGGCCTTTTCCCGGATCGAGGCCAGTTCCTGGTTCTGCATGGCGCTGGGGCCGGCGGGCAGCGAGACACCGAGTTTCCCCGCGAGGGCCTTCAGATCCGCGTCGAGCTTGGTGTGGTCGCGGACGAGCACGTCGCCGACTTCTTTCACGCAGGCCGTCGTCGCGTGCGCCTGCGCGTCCTGCCCCGCTGCGATCTCCGCGAGGTTGCCCTGGTGGACGGTCCTCACAAAGGCGGTGTCCTGGTCGCCGACCGGCGCGGCCACGGCCGTCGGAACGGCCACCGCGCTCATCGCCGCCGCGAGAGCGGCTGTGGGCACCATGCGTAGACGTATCACTGCGCACTCCCTTCGCCCTCGGAACGGACCGGCTGAGGGCACGTGGAAAGCGAAGGCCGTACGGCCTTCGCCCATCCATTGAGCGCACAGGACACCCCGGGCCGCACGGGGGCGCCCGCGATTTCACCGCCTTGGCCCTGCCGGGCCGCGATCCTGCCGAAGGCGCGACGGCGCACCCCGGCACGTGCCCGCCCGCACCGGCATCCGCACCGACATCCGGGCGGGCATCCGGGCCGACGTCACTTGCCGACGGGGCCCTCGTTGACCGGCGCGTCCGCGGGGTGCAGCAGCCCTCGCAGCACATTGCCCTCCGTCGTCAGATAGGCGGAGCCGTAGTCGAAGCGCCGCGCCTCGGCGAAGAGCAGGTAGTAGTACTTGGCGTTCTCGCTGAACCAGTACGCCGGAGTGAGGTCCCCCAGCTTCATCGGGGACGTCGTCACGTCGCGGACGACCGTGTAGCCGCCGGCGACCCTGCAGTGGCGCTCCTGGCGGTGGAACATCTCGCGGGCGCGTTCCCGGTACAGCTCCTTCCCGGTGACCAGCCACAACGACAGGCAGGAGTCGACGTACTCCGGGCGCAGCGGGGAGGACGGGTCCGTCGCGCGCATGCCGCGGTAGTCGAGGAGGTCCGGCGGCAGGCGGTAGGTCTCGAGCACTGCCGTCCAGCTGTCGTGGTAGCTCTCGCCGTCGGCGACACGGCCGCTGCGGGCCAGCAGTCCGCCGTAGAAGGCGGTCAGCTCGGACTGGACCCGACCGGTGGCGCGACCGTTGCCCATCTGCGCCTGCCGGAACCACAGCCGCCCCGTCCCCCGGTCGGCTAGGTACCGGAAGACCGCGGCGGTGAGCGTGGTGTACCAGTGGTGCAGTTCCTCGTCGCCGTACAGTCTCCAGCCGTGCCACAGGTACTCGAAGAAGGAGTCGACCGGCGGATCGAGGGTGGCGGTGGTCCCGGTCCACGCGCCGGTCTCGACATCGAGGGCGGTGCCCACCAGGTTCACCGGTGAACGGCGTTCGCAGACGGCGCGCAGCGCCCTCTTGGCCACCTCGTAGTAGGAGCGGTCGCCGGTGAGCCGGGAGAGCTCACCGAACTCGGTGATGCAACTGCCGATCTCGGCGACGTAGTTGTCCCGGCCGCTCACCGCGCCCGTGGAGACGTTGACGTACCGGTAGGGGGCGCCCGTGGGCGATCGGGTGAAGGCGGGCATCAGCCGGTCCGCGAGCTCGCGGGCGAGGTCGAGCAACGCGGGGTCCCCGGTCGCGAGGTGCCCCGACAGCAGCCCTCCGACCAGCCGGATGATCGACTCGAAGACCTGGACGAAGACGTCCTGGTCGAGCGCGAGCTCGTTCTTCACCCACTGGACGGCCGCGGCCAGCTCCTCGTCCAGCTCCATCAGATACAGCGTGTCGAGCGCCTCGACGATCGTCAGGCCGAAGGTGTGACCCGGCGAGAAGAAGTCCGCGCCCCGGCCGCTGAGCGGCCGCAGCTCGTCCCGTCCCCAGGCCAGCCGCCGATAGGAGTCCCAGGCACGGCGAAACGCGGCCACGGCCTCCTCCCCCAGGCCCGCGAACGGCTCCGGTGCCGCAGTGGCCGAACCGGGTGCGGACACGACCGGGACGGCGGCGACGGGAGCGAGGGCCGCAAGGGCACCGAGCAGCCCGCGCCGTGAGAGACCGCCGGGACCCGCGCATTTCCTCATGCCCTGAGACGTCCCCCGAAAGCGCCGTCATCCTTTCGCGCCGCACGGAAGATCACCCGTACTCCGGGCCTTACGGGCGCCGCGAGCCCCGGCCGGAGCCCGCTGTGCCGCCGGCCGGGGTCACCTCTCCCCGCCGGTGAACGCACGATCCGCCCCGGAAGGAGTCAGGCCAGCCCCAGCCGGGGTATCTCCCGTCCTGCGGAGCGGTCCATCACCATCAGCAGGCCGGCGTCGAGCGTCCTGGCGTAGGCCGCCTCGTCGATGACGCCCAGCTGGAACCAGACCGCCTTGGCCCCGATCGCCACGGCCCGGTCGGCGACGTCTCCGGCGAGGGTCGAGTTGACGAACACGTTCACGACGTCCACGGCGAAAGGGATCTCCGCCAGGGACGCGTAGCCCTGCTCACCGTGGACCACCTCGGCCTTCGGGTGCACGGGCACCACCCTCTTGCCGATGCGCTGCAGCTTCTCGGCCACGCGGTAGGCGGCCCGTTCGGGGTTGTCCGACAGACCCACCACGGCCCACGTGTCTCCGGCGGCGGTGAGTATCTGCCTGATCGTCGCGTCGTCGCCGTAGGTCGTCATCCGCGGCACCACGGCTGGGGAAGGGTCAGGTCCTGGGGCTTCGTCTGGCGCATGGAGTGACCCTATCCGGCAGGAATACTGTATGCAATAGTGCGGCCGCCGGTGCCGTCGTGCGGGGCGCGACGGGGCGCGGCCATCGCCCCCTCGGCACCGATCCCGTCTCAGGCCTCGTCTTTCAGGCACCAAAGACGGATGGACGTCCGGTCGCTGTCGACCGTGTACCAACCGCCCTCCCCGGCCGAGCGGGGAGGCCCGGACACGGGGAACGGGTAGGCGATCGGGCCGCGCACGGCCATCGTGCGGGGGTCGACGAGCCAGTGGCGTGGCGCGTCCTCGTGGTACCCGGTGCCGACCACTGCCGTGCCGTCGTACGGAAACGCCGCTTCGTAGTCCCAGCACACGCGGTCGCCCTGCTCGCCCGAGGGAGCGGGCACGGCCTCGTCGGCCTTCAGACGCCACAGTTCGCCGCCGCCCTCCGCTTGGTGGAGGTAGAGGGACCACTGTCCGGTATCCGTGGTCAGGACGTGCTCACCGGACGGGCTCACCGCGAAGAGGACCTCCTCGTCGAACCGCCGGAAGGAGAGCTTCGCGCCGTCCCAGTGCCCCCACAGCGCGGACGAGTCCTCCTCCCCCGCAAGCACGCTCAGCCCCATGAAGGCCGGGTCCGGATGGGGGACGTGAAGGGAGCCCGACGCCACCGTCATCGTCTCGGCCCGGGCCAGCACTCCGCCCTCGACCGGGTCGAGGATCAGCCACTCCTCCGCGACGCCGTCACCCGCGAGCGAGCGGATGTGGGCCCAGAGCAGCGCGCCGTCGGAGGAGAAGGCCGCCGAACCGCCGTCCGCGTGACGATGGTGATGATCATCGGCGTACTCCGAGTACGAGGCATGGACCTCGGTGCACACGGCAGCGGACCAGCACCCATGCCGAAGCTCCCACAGCGTGACGCCGGATGCTTCGACGGCCCGCAGCGCGTGCACCCCGGCGAACACGGCGACGTCGCCCGCGGGAGAGACGGTGACCGAGCCGAACCGACGAGGCCAGGGCGCGGGAAAGCGCACCCCCGCCCCCGCCCGATCCTCGTCCAGGTCACGGACGGCGAGTTCGGAGTCCCCGCGCTGCACCAACAGCCTGCGCCCCGGCCAGTGCAGCAGCTGCGGGGCGTCCGCCGACACGGGATCCAACGGAGCGGGGGCGGTGGCGACGAGACGAGCGGCGACGGTCACGGGACTCGCATCCTCCGGCACGCAGGGCGCGCTACGCGGAAACAGGACGCGCCGCAGCCTACGGCAGAGGGTCCGGCGCGGCAGTGACCGGGGCGCCCACGGCCGACCCGCACGGTGCTGGAGCGGGGGGGGCCGCGAGGCCTCCGTTCCGGGCGTACGCGCACCCTCTTCGCAGGTGAGACATGGGTCACGATGGTGCGGGCCGATCGGCCGCGGTATTGCTTGACGCGTCAAGTAATGTTCTCATGGCAACCGGGCCGACCTCGGGAGCACCGGACCGTCGGAGGCCGCACGTCAGCCTGCCCGGTCACCGGGTCCCCGCCGCGCGATCAGTCCGGCGCGCCGATTCCGCCCCCCCCTTCTTCTCACGCATCAAGGAACCACCGTGTACACAGCCGCTGTCGTCCTCAGCGTCCTGCTCGCCCTCGTCTTCCTCGCCGCCGGCGCACCGAAGGTGCAGCTCAAGGGCCCTGTGCCCGACGGGCTCGTCCAGAAGGGGCTCAGCGCCGGCCTCGTCCGGTCCGTGGGGATCGCGGAGGTGGCCGCGGCCGTCGGGCTGGGCATCGGCATCTGGTGGCAGCCGCTGGGCATCGCGGCCGCGGCAGGCACGGTCGTGGTGCTCGTCGGCGCGATCGGCTTCCACGTGAAGAAGGGCGAATACCGCGACAGCACGACCCGCAACGCCGCCGTGACCCCCATCGTGCTGCTCCCGGTGGCCGTGGCCACCGCCCTCACCCTGGCCGCGTCACTGTAGGAACGGTCCGCCCGGGTCCCGAGCCGGACCGCGGGCGGGCGGTTGCAGGACCGGGCGGAAGCATCCGGAGAACGCCGCGCAATAAATCCCTGCGTCGGCTGCCCCGGACAACGTATGCTGGATTCACCGACGCGGGGTGGAGCAGCTCGGTAGCTCGCTGGGCTCATAACCCAGAGGTCGCGTGGTTCAAATCCCGCCCCCGCTACGAGGATTCGGCCCCTGTCCCCCCAATGTCGGGGGCAGGGGCCGAAATCGTGTACGCCTGGCCGCCCGGTCGCACAGTGGGGCGGCCGGCGTCGGCCCGCACTTCGTCCGGCTCGCCGTCACTCCTTGCGGGCCAGGACCAGACGGGAGTACGGGGCACCGTCCGGGCGGCGACCGAAGTCGGACAGCGCCGTGGTCCGCACCGTGAAGCCCGCAGCCGTCAGTTCGGCGCGCACCGCGCGGAGCGGGAAGGTGCGGTAGTACATGACGAAGGGCGGCCGCCAGACCGCGTTCCGTATCCGCATCGCGGCGTCGAACCCGGCGGGCACCCAGTAGCCCCGGGAGGAGATGCGGGGCGGCGCGAACACGGGGAAGGCGAAGACCCCGCCGGGCCGCAGGGCGCGGTGCACCCCGGTGAACAGGGCCGGCCGGTCCGTGGCCAGGAAGTGGCCGAAGGCCCCGAAGCTGACGGCCAGGTCGAACTCCGCCGCGAAGCGCGGGGTCCGTGCGTCCGCGCGTATCCATTCCGCGTCCGGGTGGGCACGGCGCGCCTCGGCGAGCATGCCCGCGCTGAAGTCCACTCCCGTGACCCGGCCCCGGCACAGCGGTCGCAGGACGCGCAGACCCGCTCCCGTGCCGCAGCACACGTCCAGCCCGTCACCGAAAGGACCGAACGGGCGCAGGGCGGAGGACGTCGCGTCGAGGATGCGGTCCGACGTGCGGTACGGCGTGTGGTCGAACTTCGGGGCGAGCAGGTCGTAGCCGCGCTCGACGGAGGAGAAGGCCTGGACGGCCAGCTCGCGCAGCGAGGGCCCTTCGGGTGAGAACACCCCTCCAGGGTAAGGCCGTTGGCCCGGGACCACAGGCGGCTGCTGCAGAACGCGCGGCAGTACGGCAGCGCGGCCCCCGGGCCGCACCACCACGCGGCGGACCCCGGGAGGCAACCCCGGGGCCCGCCGCGTACCGCGGCCTTTCAGCCGGTCAGGCGGGAGTGAGTCCCGGGTTGCCGGCCTCGGTGACGAAGGAGCCGGCCGTGGTGATCGGGGCGCCCGGCGTGGTCACCGCGGACACCGTCTTGAAGTCGGCGCGTGCCGCGTCCTTGCCGAGGGTCACCACGGCGTAGCCGCGGCGGCCGTTGTAGAACTTCAGGTGCGGGTTGGCCTGCATGTAGGCCGCCCAGTTGGAGGGCTTGTCGGAACCGTCCTTGCCGCTGCTGATCGAGCTGGTGACGATCTCCGTGCCGAGGGTCCTCGACGCCGGGTCGTCGAAGTCCTTCTTGATGTCGAAGCCGTAGTGGACGTGGACGTCACCGGTCAGCACGACCAGGTTGTCCCGGCCGGCGGACTCCCAGCCGTCCAGGAGACGCTGCCGGGACGCCGGGTAGCCGTCCCAGGAGTCCATGGAGACCTTGAAGTCCGGCGTCGTGCGGTCCTTGCGCTGGGCGAAGGTGACCTGCTGGGGAATGACGTTCCAGGTCGCCTTCGAGCCGCGCCAGCCGTCGATCAGCCAGCGCTCCTGCGTGGCGCCCGTCATCGTGCGGGCGGGGTCCTGGGACTCCGGTCCCGGGACCTGCCAGCCGTCGCCGTACGCCTGGTCGGAGCGGTACTGGCGGGTGTCGAGGATGTCGAACTGGGCGAGCCGCCCGAACTGCAGACGCCGGTAGAGCTGGGCGTCCGGGCCGTGCGGGAGCTGGCGGCGGCGCAGCGGCTGGTTCTCCCAGTAGGCGCGGTAGGCGGAGGCCCGGCGCAGCAGGAACTCCTCCGCGGGCACGTCGTTCTCGGGGGTGTCGTCCGCGTAGTTGTTCTCGGTCTCGTGGTCGTCCCAGGTGACCACGAAGGGGTGCGCCGCGTGGGCCGCCATCAGGTCGGGATCGGACTTGTACAGGGCGTAGCGGAGGCGGTAGTCGTCCAGCGTGAGCGTCTCGCGGTTGAAGTGCGAGGGCAGCACGCGGTCGGTGTAGGCGCGAGCCCCGCCGGTCGCGGTCACCGCGTACTCGTAGAGGTAGTCGCCGAGGTGGAAGACCGCGTCGAGGTCCTCGTCGGCCAGGTGACGGTAGGCGGTGAAGTAGCCGTCGTGGTAGGCCTGGCAGGACACCGCGGCCAGACGCAGCTCGGTCAGGCGGGCGCCCTTCGACGGGGCGGTACGGGTACGGCCCACGGGGCTGACCCACTCGCCCACGCGGAACCGGTAGTACAGGACGCGGTCGGAGTCGAGGCCGTCCACCTCCACGTGCACGGCGTGGTTGTACTCCGGGTGCGCGTCGACGGTGCCCCGCCTGGTCACACGGGTGAAACGCTCGTCGTGGGCGAGCTCCCAGCGCACCTTGAAGCGCTTGGGGGGCAGGCCGCTGCCGCTCTCGTACGGGCGGGGGGCGAGCCGGGTCCACAGCAGCACCGAATCGGGCATGGGGTCGCCGGAGGCCACGCCCAGCGTGAAGGGGTTCTCGGTGATCTGCACGGCACTCGCCTCGGCCGCCGCGGCGGTCCCACCGAGCGGGATGTTCACGGCGAACGCCAGCGTCGCCGCCGCCCCGGTGACGGTCAGGAAGCGGCGCCGGTCCATGTGGCGTACGGCGTCACGCAGTTCGGCGGAGTGTCCGGACGAGGAAGGTGATGCGGAAGGCTGCATGAGGGTGCATTGCAGTGGCCCGGGGCGGCGCGCAGTCGCCGAAAGGTTGGCGCGTACATGTATGGACGGTGACCGTTGGCCCCGCCGCCGGCGCGAAGCCCGCCCTTCACGAATCCCGCACGATCCCGTCATGCGCCAGGGGCGGTTCGTTCCACGGCCCGCCGCCCGCGGGGGCTGCTCGGATCGGCTGGGGGCGGTGTCGGTGGCGGGGCCTAGGGTGCGCCGCGTGAACATTGACGATCTCGAGTGGCAGCGGGACCGGCTCGGCGGTGTTCCGCCGCGGCTCGTGGAGGAGATGCTCGAAAGCGGCGGCCTGGAAGCGGTGGTGGAGGCGGCGCAGGAGCGCGGCGACTGGTTCTGCGCGGAGGGTGCGGCGCGCCGGCTGTGCGCGGAGGGGAAGTTCGCGCGGGCCTGGGCGGTCATCGAGCCGTTCACGGCCACCGGATGGCAGCCCGCGGTCCGCGTCGGCGCGGACGTCCTGCTGCGATGGGGCCGCGCCGAGCAGGCGCTGGAGCTGACGCACCCCCAGGGCCGGGGCGCCAAGCCGGCCGACGCGTGGCCCGACTACGCCGAGGTACTGGTGAGGGCCGGACGGGTGGACGAAGCCATCGACGCCCTCGTACCGCACCTGCGCGAGCGGCGGGTGCTGCGGGCGCTGGTGCGGGTCACCGAAGGCCAGGGCCGCGACGACCGGGTGCTGCAGCTGCTCGCCCCGATCGCCGACGAGTTCCGCCGCGACCCGCATCAGTGCCGTCTGCGCGACCTGTGGGAGGTGCTGCCCGCGCAGGCGACCCTCCTCGAACGGTCCGGCCGGGTGGACGAGGCGATCGGCCTGCTCGGCGCGGACGTGGCGGCACACCGCTACGGGCCGCAGAACACCGTCGAGTTCCACGTCCAACTGCTCGCCCGGCACCGACGGACCGAGGAGCTGCGCGAACTGGCCACCGGCTCCCACATGCCGACCGCCGCCCGCGCGTACGTCGCGGCCCTGGAGGACCGGGGCAGGGCCGCGGACGCGGAGACCTACCTGCGCACCTCCCTCGACGCGAACGTGTACCGGACCACGTACGAGAGCGCTCTGCTGGAGTTCCTGCTCCGCCAGGGCCGGGTGGACGAAGCCGTCGCGGCCGTGGCGCACACCTTCGACGACCTCTACGATTCGAACCTCCTCCAGGCCACCCTTCTCCACCTGGCCGAACGCGGGCAACCCGGCAAGGCCCTGGCCCTCACCGAAGGACGCAGCGCCACGTTCCTGGAGGAGAACGAGGACTGGCTCCGGTCCAACCGGTGGTGGCTGATGGGCGAGGCAGGACGCTGCCAGGAGGCCATCGCCGAGATCGAGGCGCTGCCGCCGGACGAGGTCGACGACCGCGAGGTCACCATCGCATGGCTGCTCGCCCGGGACGACCGGGTGGAGGAGGCCATCGCCCTCCTCCGGCAGTGCTCCGGCCGGTCGGCCGCAACCGACCTCGCCCACCTGCTCGTCACGCAGGGCCGCTGTGAGGAGGCACTCGCCGTCATCCCGGACGTGGCCACGCAGCGTGAGGAGCACCGGCGCCTTCTCAGGAACGGATAGAGGGCGAGCGGGCCGGGGACAGCGGTGCGAACACGGAACGGATGCCCTCCTGACGGCCCCTGAGCCATCAGAACGGGGGCTCGTCCTGCCAGGCGCCGGCCGACGGCTCGGGCGGCCGCGGACCGTGGCCGCCGGAGCACGGCGGCGGCGAGGACGTACCGCAGCCCCGGCCACCGACAGTCCCCGACACCGCACCACAAAGGGCCGGCCCCCCGAGGGGGACCGGCCGTTGTCGTGCCCGAGTTCGCGTCCGGGGGTGCGCCGACGGCTCGTACGCGTACGCGGACCGTCGGCGCCGTTCCCGGCGCTTACCCCGTTACTTGCGCTTCAGGGTGAAGTTGGCCGTGACCGTCGCTCCCTTCTTCAGCTTCACCGTCGTGACGGTCGGCTGGTAGCCGTCCTTGGCGACGATGACGGTGAGCGGGTTGTTCCGGACGTCGAGCCACAGTCCGTACGTGCCGTCGGCGGACGTGGTGAGCGTGTAGCTCGCGGCCCAGCTGTCGATCTGCACGGTGGCTCCGGCCAGCGGTGCGGTGCCGCCGGTGGCCTTGTTGCCCAGGACCAGGCCGCTGATCTTGCCCCAGGTCTTGGGCGGGTCGACGTGCAGGCTGACCGGGATGCGCGGCACGGCGTACGGCGTGTCGGTGCCCACGCTGAGACCGGCGGTCAGGTCACCGGGCTGGGTCACCGAGGCGGCCGAGGCGTCCAGCGAGACCGCGACGGTCGCACTGGCCCCGGGCTGCAGGGTGAGCTCCTGGACGCTCTCGCTCATCCAGTCGACGTCGCTCGATCCACCCTGGTCGTAGCCGGGCAGCACCTCGACCTTGCTGATCGGCCTGCCGGGGGCGTTGCCGCCGCCGACCTTGTAGAAGCCCGGCGCGCCGCCGCCGCGGTAGGTGGCGACGTTGGCGTTGGGGAGGGTGCCCCAGGTGCCGGACTTCGGGTCGAAGGCCTGGCCGCGGTTGGTGAGGGCGTTGTTGCCGACGCCGCCGACCATCAGCAGACGGCCGTTGGCCGCGGCGTAGGAGGTACCCCACTGCGGGGCGGGGACGTCCGCGAGCTGGGACCAGCTGTCGGCACCCGGGTCGTAGACGTAGGAGTGGACGACGTCGTTCTCGCTGGCGCCGAGACCGCCGGCGCAGTAGATCTGGTCGTCGATGGCGCCGCACGCCTCCCACGAGATGGGCTCGGGGTAGGCGGCGATCTGGGACCAGCTGTCGGTGCCCGCGTCGTAGACGCTGGCGTCGGTCGTGCCGCAGAAGTCGCCGCCGCAGCCGCCGATCATGTACAGCTTGCCGTCCAGGACGGCGGTGCCGGAGCCCGCGTAGGGCTTGGGCGCGGACGCGCCGGTGGTCCAGCTGTCCGAGGCGGGGTCGTAGATCTCCAGCTTCGCGTCCGGGGAACCCGACGGGCCCCAGCCGCCGACGGCGTAGAGCTTGCCGTCGATGAACCCGTGCGCGGGGTCCTCACGGGTGTCGGACGCGCTCGCCAGCTTCGTCCAGCTGCCGGCGACCGGGTCGAGGACGTACAGGTCCTTGACGTCGGCCGATCCGTTGTAGCCGAAGGCCGAGTAGACCTTGCCGTCCAGCGTGTCGACGGCGTTGTCCATGAGGGCGCCCGGCAGGTCCGGGGCCGTCTGCCACGTGTCGTCGGCCGGGGCCGCCGCGGACGGGCCGGCCTTGGCGGCGGTGTGGGCCTTGCTGGACAGCGGGTTGAACTCACCCTTGACGGTCTGCAGGGCCGCACCCTTGGCCTGTTGGGTGAAGCCGCCGGACTGTTCGCCGAGTTTGACGGTGGCGGCGGCACCGCCGGTGTTCTTGACGGTCAGGTTCTGCGTCTTGGAGCCGCCCCAGGCGACGGAGGCGGAGACCGAGGCCGGAGTGATGGTGATCTTGCCGGCCTTGAGCTTGAAGTTGGCCTGGACCGCGCTGTCGGCGCCGACCTTGGCGTTCTTGGTCAGGGAGGTGTACTTCGCCTTGGCCGCGGTGAAGGGGTGACTGCCGAAGGCGGTCGAGACGAACGAGTAGTAGCCGTCGGGCAGGTTCGGGTCGTCGGGGGTGGCCGAAGTGGTGGTCTTCTCGGCCGGCTTGTCCTGGCTGGTGACGGTGGCGCCGACGATGCCCGTGCCGGTGTTGGCGTCGGTCACCGTGCCCACGACCAGGCCGGCGGGGATGGCGGTCAGCTGCCGGTCGCCGACGAAGACGTCGTCGACGGCCCACCACCAGCCGAAGCTGCCGGAGAAGTGGAAGCGCAGCTGCACCTCGGGCTGTCCGGCGAAGTCGGACAGCGACGCCTCGATGCGGTCGCCGGTGACGTCCGCGCCGGGGGACCAGATCCGGCTCCAGTTCTTGCCGCCGTCCGAGGTGGCCTCCAGGGCCGCGGACTGGCCGCCGTACTGCTTGTACTCGGTGCTGAAGGCCACCTCGGGGTCGTTCTTCCCGGTGAAGTCGTAGACCGGGCTGAGCAGTGAGGTGTCCTGGGTGGCGCCACCGCCGAAGTGGTCGCTGTCGACGACGGCGAACGCGCCGTCACCGCCGGTGTGGTTGCCGCGGTCGCCCGGGTCGTCGAACTCCCAGCCGCCCGTGGTGCCCTCGGCGTTGTCCACCTTCCAGCCGGCGGGCGGGGCGTCGGTGGCGTCGAACGGCTCGGTGGTGCCGGTCACGTCGACCCGGTAGCCGGGCGTGTCCGCCGTCCAGGAGTCCGCCGGGACCGCGATGCCCACCGTCTGCGCGGAGTCGCCGACGGTGATCTTCTTGCTGACGGTCTTGTATCCGGGGGTCGCCGAGGCGACGTGCAGGGTGTACGAGTGCCCCTCGGGCAGGTCCAGGCTGTACGCCCCGGTCGCCGGGTCCGTCCACACCACGCCGGGCACGCCGTCCGCGGTGATCTTCGCGTAGAGCGGCCAGCCGTGGCCGGAGCCGTCGGTGACCTTGCCCGCGATCGTCTGGCTCGGCACCGCGGTGAGGGTGAAGTTCTTGGTCACCGTCGCGTCGTCGTCGACCACGACCCCGTCGGCCGAACCCCCGGCGTAGCCGAACGCCTCGACGGAGACGTCGTAGGTGCCGGTGGGCACGGTCAGCGAGTAGGCGCCGGAGGCGTCGGTGTGGGCGATGCCGGTGCCCGCCGTGACCGTGGCACCGCTGACCGCCTTGCCGGTGGCGCTGTCGGTCACGGTTCCGGAGATCACGCCGTGCGCCCCGGTGCGGAACGCGGTCAGGCCGGCGGGCGTGCCCAGGCCGGTCGGGCCGTCGAAGCCCTCGGCGCCGTTGCACAGGTACGACGGGGAGCAACTGCCGTTGCTGCCGGTGGTGATGTCGTTGAGCCCGGTTCCGGCCTCGTACGGGTACGCGTTCGGGTACGAGCCGGCCACGGGGGTGCCGGCGGCCGCGTACACCGAGGCGATGATGGGCGCCGAGACGCTGGTGCCGCCGTAGACCGCCCAGCCGTTGTGGCCGTAGGTCTGGTAGACCGCCACGTCCTCGGCGACGGCCGAGACGTCGGCCAGTGCCCGGTTGTCACAGCCGGTGTCGTGCTGGAAGGCGGGCTTGGGCTCGTACAGCGAGCAGCCGGAACCGGCGAGGCTCCAGGCGGCCTCGGTCCATCCGCGGGGGGTGGACGAGTCGCGGGTCAGCGTGGTGCCGCCGACCGCGGTCACGTACTGCGAGGCCGCCGGGTAGCTCACGCCGTAGCCGTAGTCGCCGGTGGACGCGGTGATCGCGACCCCGGGGTGGTTGTAGTGGGCGTCCAGCTCCGTGGTCTCGGACGGGTCCTCGCCGTTCCCGCCGCGGTAGTCGGTGCCGTAGGAGTTCGACACGTACTTCGCGCCCATGGCGACGGCCTGGTCCACGGCGGCGGACAGGCTCTCGAAGCTGTTGTCGTCGGCCTCGACCAGCAGGATGTGCGCGCTCGGCGCGATCGCCGAGACCATGTCGAGGTCGAGCGAGATCTCACCGGCCCAGCCCGGGTCCGGCACGGGGTAGTCGGTGCCGCCGCGCTGGTCGACCTTGCGGAAGCATCCGTTGTCCGTGGTGCAGGCCGGCAGCCCGAACTGCGCCCGGTAGACGGCGAGGTCGGCCTCGGCGGTGGGGTCGTCGAAGGCGTCCACGATGGCGACGGTCTGTCCGGCGCCGCCGTCGGTCGGCAGGTCGTAGGCGCTCTGCAGATCGGCCGCGCCGTAGCCGGCCGGTGTGTCCGCCGCCGGCACCAGCCCCTTGACGGGCTTGATGTCGGTGCGGCGCAGGGCGAAGCAGCTGAAGTGGCCGGGCTTGGCCGTGTCACAGGTGGGTTCGAACGAGCGGCGGACGCCGGTGGCCGCGGCGGCGGATTTCGCGCCGGTGGCACCCGAGGCCATTGCCGGTGCCTGTATGCCGAGCACCGCCATGGCGGCGGCGCCGAGGACCGCCAGGCCTCTGGTCACCGTCAGGCGGAGGGGGTGGGGGGATTTCGCTGGTCTGCGCAACGTGACTCCCATGCGTGCTTGCAGGGATCGAGCCGTTGTACGGCTCCTGGCGACGGAGAACGTCCGAGCGTTCACCGCAGCCCATTAGCGAGTTGGGTTCTGTTCATGTCAACAAGGGGCCCCAGTGGCGGATGTGACCGAACGTCATAGGCCGAGTGCTCAACGTGTGCGTTCCGTTGCGGTTTTTTGATGTTCTGGGTGGAATACACGTTCCTTTGTGTTCGGTGAGTGAACGTCGGACATCCGTTGCCCGCGACTGTTCACTGGGCGTATTTGGGGCGTGAATACGACACGCGACGCAAAGACGCCAGCACCCACAGGACGCCGACCGAGGCGCCCGGACGGCCATTTACGCTGGTCAGCTCGCCCAACCGGCGCCAACTCGGCGGCGCCGCAGCCCCGCTCGCCCCAAGGGGCCCCGTCCGCCGACCCCTCACCCGCCTGCGTGGCGCGCCGGCCGTGCGCCCCTCCGACCGGAGCAGGCTTTCATGATCGCCCGGCATGGCGCCGGGCCGGCGACGCACGGGGGCTGAATGCTGGGTGCCGGATCAGACAGGAGAGAACGTGGACGATCACAGCACGCATGGGCCGCGGAAAGCGGCATCCCCCGGCGCGGCCCCCGACGCTCCCGGGCAGGCGGGGGTCATCGGCATCGCACTCGCCGCCGTGTTGACGGCGTTCCTGGCGCAGGGATCCTGGCAGTGGTTCGCCGTGTACATCGGGGCGACGCTCCTCGCGGTGATCTTCACCTTCTACCGGCTGCCGGCGTGGACGCCCGGCCTGCGATCCGTGTACGTGCGGAATCTGGTGGCGTACTCGCTGGTCGTCGGCCTGTGCGTGGCGATCACCCTGGCCCCCATGATGCAGCGCTGGGCGTGGCTGTTCCCGATGCCCGGCACCCGCAGCCGATGCACCGCGCTGGGCGTCTACGAAAGCGTCCGCACCGAGGCCGCGCTGGCGAACCTGGCCGATCGCGCCGGCACCTCACTGGCCCACGCACAGGCGGTCCAGAGCCATGACGCCGTCGCCAACTGCCTGTCCGCCACCACCACGCTGTGGCTGCCGGTCTACGGGGCCGGTGCGGCCCTGCTGGTCGGACTGGGTGCGTGGCTCGTCGACCGGGTCCGGGTGAGGAACGGGGCCGCCGGGCCGGGCCGGAACGCCCCTGTGCATGGCTGAGGGTTTCGTCCGCGACGGCGGGCCGGCGGGTCATTCCTCCAGGGCGGCCGCGATGCGGTCGAGGTCGGTGAGGAGCTCTGCCATGCGGCGCGGCGGGATGCCCCTGAGCATGCGGTCCTCTATGGCGGAGATGGACGCCTGGACCGCACCCAGCCGCTTGCGGCCCTCTTCGGTGAGATGGGCGGGCCGGGCGCGGCCGTAGTCAGCGGTGGCGGGGCGGGTGATCAGTCCGGCGTCCTGAAGGCTGCGCAGGACGACGTTCCCGGACTGCCGGGTGACGAAGGTCGCGCGGGCGAGTTCGGCGTTGGACATACCCGGGTGCAGGGCCAGGATGTCGAGAGTGGCGTACTGCGGCACGGTCAGTCCGTGTTCGCGCAGGACCCTGTCCATGGCCGCGCGCAGGGCGGACTGGGCACGCTTGATCCGGTATCCGACAGGCTGGGTGACGTCTGTCGCGCGAGGGGGGAGCCCAGTCGGCATGCCGTCCATCATGTCAGTATTTTGACATAGATATCACGGCGTCGTAACCTGGCCTATGTCAGAACCCTGACATGGGTTCCCCGGAAGACCGGGCGAGCTCGGCAAGCGGCCCGGTCCGGGCCGAATCCGCGGTGCCCCTGCCGGCGCGGCACCTGGAACCGGTGGCTGCCCGTCGGATCCGGGCGCCGCTTTCAGGACCAGCCGTCCTCACAACCGCCCAGCCCGCTCGCCCCGGTGAAGTGCTCACACCGTGGCGATCCCGGTCTCGACCGGCCACCGAATCCCCAGGCGGTCACCCAACACCAGGAAGGATCCGGACATGGTTCACTTCCCTGTCGATCCGGCACGTACCGCCCTGTTGCTCATCGATCTGCAGAGGGCATTCGTGGAGGAGTCGCCGGTGGCCGCTCGGGGCGGCCGCGCGGTCGTGGAACGGCTCGGCCGGCTGGCGCGCATCTGCCGCGACCACCGGATCACCGTGATCCACACGGCGCACGTCGTCCGCGCCGATGGCAGCAACACCGGCGTCATGCGGGACATACTGCCCCCGGTCGCGGACGGGCTGATCAATGAGGACAACCCACTTGCCCGGCTTCATCCCCTGACCGAGGTCCACCCGGAGGACATACTGATCCGCAAGCCCCGTTTCGGCGCCTTCCACGGCACTGACCTGGAGCTCATCCTTCGCGCGGCGCGGATCGACACCCTGCTGATCGGTGGTGTCGCCACCCACGCCTGCTGCGACACCACGGCGCGGGAGGCGTGCGCCCGTGACTTCAAGGTGCTGTTTCTCTCCGACGGCACCGCCTGCTTCCCACTCCCGGACACCGGCGGTGACATGATCGACGCCGACGAACTCCAGCGCGTCGTGCTGGCCGTCATGGCCTTCGGCTTCGGCGAGGTCCTGTCGGTCGACTCGGCCATCGATCGCATTCGGGCCGCGTCCCGATGACCGGCCGCACGCCGCACTCGGGACGGCTGTGCCCGCGCCCCTCCCCCGCAGGGATCAGATCGCCTCGAGCTCGATGATCTTGAACTGGAATCCGGTCGGAGTGACGGCCGTGCGCCGCCATCCGGATGCGGCGAAGAGCGCGTCGAACTCGGGCAGATCCCGCTCCTGACCCGGCAGCATCGCGAGCATGTGCATGTCGGCGAGCGGCTCGAAGCCGGGCGCCCCGATCTCCCCGATCACGTTCTCCACCACCACGACCCGTGCGCCGGGCCGTGCGGAAGCGCGGCAGTTCCGAAGAATCCTGATGCAGTCGGCGTCGCTCCAGTCGTGCAGGACCATCTTGAGGAGGTACAGGTCAGCCGGCGGGACGGACTCGAAGAAGTCACCGGTGACCGCGGCGAACCGGTCGGTCAGCCCCTGCTTCACCGCCGACGCCTGCGCCGCGGCAGTGGCGTGTGGCAGGTCCAGGCTCTGCCCGCGAAGGTTCGGGTTCGCCAGGAGGAGTCCCTGCACCAGTGCCCCGGTCCCGCCGCCGACGTCGACCGCGACCGTGCTGCCGGTGGTGTCGAGCGCCCGGGTGAGGTCGCGATTCAGCTGTTCCGACATGCTGGACATGGCCACCGAGAAGAGTTCCGCCTCGGCGGGGTGGTCGCCGAGGTAGGTGAAGAAGTCGGTGCCGAGCGCGCTTTCGATCTGGGTGCCGCCCTTGCGGACGGCCTCCGGGAACCGCTCCCAGGCGCGCCAGTGCGAAGGCCCCGCCCATGTGAGGGCCACCTCCCGCAGGGTGTTCGGCACTCCGGTACGGAGCAGCCGGCTCAGGGGCGTGCCGGAGAACCGGCGCTCGCCCTGGTGGGCCACCAGGGCGAGCGAGGCGCAGGCGCGCAGGAGCCGGTAGGTGGTCGCGGGGTCGCTGGACTCCCGTGCCGCTATCTCGTCGGCGTCGAGGGGCCCATCGGCGAGGTGGTCGGGGATGGAGAGGTCGACTGCGGCCCGAACGATCTGGGTCACCCAGTAACCGCTGAGCATCTGGAGCAGAGCACCGGCGTTCGCGGACTCGGAGGATGAGTTCTGAGGATTCTCGGACATCGGCAGGGCGCACCAATCGGAACTGGTTTAACGGTCAACTAACCGTACCCCCTGCCCAGGGCACCGAAAGCGTGAGTCCTGCATCAATTGCCCGCTCCGCCGGAGCGTTCGGCAAGGCGTCGGCGAAATGTTCACGGCGATTCACCCACCGGGTCCGGCACGGCTCGGCTCGGCTCCTCAATCGGTTCGGCCGGCCCTTGTCGCCACGTGCGCCGCCCGATCCCGTCGCGGGGCGGGATCGGGCGGCGGACCTCGCGGTCTCAGACGCGCCAGCGGCGAATGCGGGCCGCGGCGCCGAAGACGTCCTCCTTGTGCACCATCAGGTCCTTGCAGAGTTCGACGAGTTCGCCGTACGGGCTGTCGAGGCCTTCTCCGCTGGCGTGCATGTACGCGATGACCACCGCGCAGGCGTAGCGGACGTTGAGCGTCGGGAGGGGGCGCAGGAGCAGGAGGGTCTGCAGGAGAGCAGCGGCGCGCCAGCCGGCGTCGGGGTCGATGCCGAGGCGGGGCGGGTCGACGCGGTGGCGGGCGACCGCGGCGACGAGTGCGGAGAAGTCACTGATGACGTGCTGGTCGGGCAGTGCCTGCTCGTGCCGGCGAAGGAGCCAGGGGACGTCGATGTGGATGACCGGCGGCATGGGCTAGGCGGCCCGCCCGGTGGTGGTGTGTGCGGGGCCGTCGTCGATGCCGGCCGCTTCGATGGCGGCGGCGAGGGCCGGGTCGGCGAAGACCTGCTGGAAGACGGACGCGGCTTCGCGGAGTGCCTTGTGGTGGGCGATGTGGTCGGCGGTAGCGGCCTTGACCAGGGCTTTCATGGGCATGCCCAGCTCGCCTGCCGCTTCGCGGAGGGCTTCGAGCTCCGCGTCGGTGAAGTCAATGTTGAGTGCTGCCATGCGTTCACCGTACTCCTGAGGTACCTGTAGCTCAATTGTTGCAGGTCAAGTGGGATGCATTGAGGTACCTGCGGTGATCCGGACCACTCGGCCGCCACCGGCACCGGCCCGGCACGGACGCCCGTGCACGCGCCGGCCGGCGGCGGCGTGCGCGACGGCCTGGCTCGGCGCCGCCCTCTCGTGACGACGCCGGCGGATGACGTTCGGACTCGAGCAGGTCAGGCGGCAGACGTGGCACTCACGTCGGCCGACGCCCACGCCGACGCATTGTCAGACCTCCGCACTACACTCACCGCGCGTGGCTCCTCCTGCCCAACGTGCTGCCGTTGCACGTTCCGGTGCAGGGAGCCGGACACCTCGGGACCCTGCCCGCGGCGACCAGGTCAACGCGCCCCCCGGTCGGTCGATGTGACGGCTAGTCACTACACCGGCCGCCGGCGGGCCGTGGCCGCGTCGCGAGGTTCGGGTCGCCGGACTGTCCGTGGTTACACGAAGAAGGGAAAGAGCGTGAACACCGAGAAGGTTGCAGCCCGACGTCTTACGGCTGAGGAGGTTTCGGAGCTGGGCCTCCAGGACGAGATCTTCGTCCGGGCGGAGATGGAAGAGCTTCGGCTCGACTGCTACGCACGGGCGTATCTCACCAAGTCGGGCAAGAATTTCGAGGGCGGATCCTTCGCCGTGAGGACGGTCTTCGGCGACGAGACCCACGTCCTCCCGGACAACGCCGAGGAATCCGGGATATGGGTCGCCGACGAGGCAGGAGAGGAGATCGAGGTCCTCCGGAGCGCCGGTGTCCTCCTCAACCTCGCGCTCTTCGTGCCCGACGGGAACAAGGAGTCCCTGGAGGCGCTCTACGCCGCCGCCAGGGAGGCCTTCGGCGCGGGCATCGTCCAGCGCTGGGACGAGGAAGTCGTCGAAGTGCCGGACGTCAAGGTCGACCTGTTCGAGGAGCCGACCCGCGGACGGAAGGGTACCGGCGGCCAGAACCGCGACCGGCGCGCCCTGGACATCTACCCCACCCGCGTGCGGTTCATGGAGGCCAGCGCCGGCTGGAAGTTCGTCCTCGAACTGCACCAGGAGCACGTGGACGACACACCGACGATCTGAGCCGGCGGCCCGCACGGCGTCCCCCTCGGCACGACGCCCCCTCCAGGACGGAGGGGGCGTCGTCGCCCCGGGGCGCGGGTCCGGCTGCCGGGCCCCTGCGGCGTCAGGCGATACCGCCGTTCAGTTCGAGGTCGATGGCGTTGGCCATCGGGTTCTCGAGCAGGAACAGGCAGCCGTCGACGATGTCCGCCATGGTCGCGAGTCGTCCGGTGAGCGTCATCTTCTGTGCCGCGTCCTGCAGTTGCTCGTTGTTCACGACGAAGGGGCTGTCCGCGATGGCCCACGGGTGCAGCGAGTTCACCCTCACCGGAGCCAGTTCGACGCTCAGCGTGCGCACGAGGCCCTGCACGGCGGCGTTGACCGCCGTCAGCGTGGTCGATCCCGGGTACGGGAAGTCCTTGGCCATGCCGCCGAACAGCAGCACCGAGGCGTCCGCGGACATCCGGGGGCGGAGCGCGGCGACCACGGCCGTGTAACCGACGATCTTCGTCGTGGCCAGGGTCGTGGCCGTGGCCACGTCGTAGGAACGGGCCGTGTTCATGTCGCGGACCATGCCGACCAGGGCCACCCGGTCGACGTGGCGGACGGACTCGAGGGCGGCTTCGATGCCGGCCGGACGGCTCAGGTCGAGTGCCAGCCCCGTGACCGTACCGCCGGTCTCCGTCGCGATCTCCTCCGCCACGGTCGTGGCGCGTTCCTGGGTGCGTCCGGTCAACAGGACCTCCGCGCCGCGCCGCGCGTACTCCGCGGCCAGTGCCCGTCCTGTGCCCTGCGTGGCTCCGACGACAAGTACCGTGCTCATTTCTGCTTCCCTCGGGGTGTGCGACGTGCTGCTTGCTCCACGGCCGACCGGGCCCGCGCCCCGGGCCGGTCGTCCAGCGCTCCGCGCGCTGTGCGAAATGCGGTTGCAGCAGGGGGACTCGGGTGTGACCGCCCGGGCTGACGACGGCCCGCCCGGGACTGGCGCGACGCTAATACGCGCGATGCCGCCGGAACAAGGTGATCGGCCGCTGAGGTGGATCTTTGGCCAGATCACGTTCCCGGTGAGCGGCCGGGCGGCCGGAGGACCCGTCAGGGTCACAGGGGCGACGGATCGCCCGCGGGTTCGGTGTGCTGCTCCGGCCCGCTCGTGACGGACAAGCCGGCGAGCAGCTCCAGGGCGTCCGCGGCGGCGGTCGCCGGCGGTGCGCTGTAGACGACGACGCTCAGGCCGCTGCCGTCGGGCAGGCTCATGGTCTCCTGGTCGAGTTCCAGGTCGCCGACGAGCGGGTGGTGCAGACGCTTCGTGCTCTCTCGGAAGACGTGGACGTCGTGCGAGCCCCACAGCACGCGGAAGGAGTCGCTGCGGGTCGAGAGTTCACCGATCAGGTTCGTCAGCTCCCGGTCGTGGGGGTGTCTGCCCGCCTCGACACGCAGCGCGCCCACGGCGAAGCGGGCCATGCGCTCCCAGTCGGCGTAGAACCGCCCGGCCCCGGGATTGAGGAAGGCGAACCGCGCGACGTTGGCACGGCAGGTCGGGTCGGCGTACATCTGCGCGTACAGCGCCCGGCCCAGCGGGTTGGCGGCCAGGGTGTCGAGGCGGTCGTTCATCACGAACGCCGCCATTCCCGGCATCCCCTCGACGATCCGCGCCACGCTCGGGCGCAGCGTGGGCCGGGGTCCGCGTCGCGGCGCTCCGGGCGCGGGACCCGCGGCGCGGGCCAGGTCGTGGAGGTACATGCGCTCGGTGTCGTCGAGGCGCAGCGCCCGGGCGAGCGCGTCCAGCACGCTGTCGGAGACGCCCTTGAGGTTGCCGCGCTCCAGGCGGGTGTAGTACTCGACGCTCACCCCGGCGAGCGTGGCGACCTCCCCCCTGCGCAGTCCGGGCACCCGCCGCTGCCCGTACGTCGGCAGGCCGGCCTGCTCGGGGGTCATCCTGTCCCGTCGGGAGCGGAGGAAGGCACTGACTGCGTCCCGGTTGTCCATGGGGACAGGGTAGGCAGGCGGCGCCGGGCGTGGGGGACCCTGCCGGTACCCCTCACGGCGGGGACTCCCCCGTCCCGGCGCGCTGCCGTTGCATGGTGTGTGCCCGGAACCCCCGGGAGTCGAACCGACTGAAGGGACACCCGAGATGAGCACCAGTACCGACGCGGTGACGCAGAGCCCCGCGGACGTCGTGCGCGGGCTGTACGAAGCGTTGGGCAAGGGCGATGTGCCGGGCGTCCTGGCCCGGCTCGCCCCCGACGTGATCGTCGACGAGCCGAGCCGGCTTCCCTACGGCGGTGTGCACCACGGCCGCGAGGCGTTCGTGCGGTCCGTGCTCGGTACGATGACCGGCCGCGCCGTCGTCGCCATCAGCGCCGCCGAGGTGTTCGAGGGCCCGGCCGGTGTCGTCGGAACCCTCACCGGAACGCTCACGGCCCACACCACCGGTGAGGAGTTCCCGCTCACCATGGTCGAGATCCACCAGGTCCAGGACGGCACGGTCCGCAGGATCGACGTCTACACGAAGAACCCCGACGAGCTCGCGGCGTTCTACGCGCGCGCCGAGGCGGGCACCCGCTGACCACGCCGCCTCGGCGGCCGCGCGGCACGGACCTGCGGCACGGCGGGACACAAACCCCGGCCGTCCGGACTGTTGAGCACCTGATGTGCCGTCAGTGGCTCCATATGTGCAGGGTGGCCCCGTCGTCGGCGGTGGTGTACCACGTGCCGTCGCCGAGCGCGGTGGGGAGGCCGGTGACCGGCAAGGGGTACGTGATGCGCCGGGGAGCGCGTGCCCCCGAGGTGTCGATCAGCCAGTGCCGGCCCTCTCCCCATTCCTCGTCGCTCTCGACGGAGGAGGCGATGACGTCGGTCTCGTCGAGGAAGCCGCCGGCGTAGTCCCAGTAGGGTTCGGCCTCGTCGTTGTCGGGCTCGGTGGCGGGATGGCGCGCGACGGCCGACTCGGCGTCGATCCCTGCGAGGACGGAGCCGTCTCCGGCGTCGAGTACCACGAGGCGGTCCTGGTCGTGGGTGACCGTCACCAGCCGGCCGCCCGAGGGGCTGACGCCGGTCAGCACCAGGTCCCGGCCGCCGAAGTCGTCCGTCGTCAGCTGCCGCCCGTCCCAGCGTCCCCAGCGCAGCGGCGCACCGTCCTGTCCTTCGCCGATGCTCAGTCCCATCTGCCGCGGGTCGGGGTGGGGCACGTGCACGCTGCCGGCGGCCGCGGCCCGGGCGTCGGCGCGGGCGAGCACCGTCCCGTCCCGGGGGTCCAGCAGCAGCCACTCGTCCACGATGTCCTCGTCCCGCACGGCTGGGAAGACCGGTCCGCGCACGTGGGCCCAGAGGAGCTTCCCGTCCGCGGAGAAACCCGCCGAACCCTTCTCGGGGTGACGGTGGTCCCGGTCGCCGGCGTACTCGTCGAAGGACCGGTGCATCTGCAGGCAGGCGCCGTACCAGCAGCCGTGGCGCACCTCCCACCGGACGGCTCCGCCGGGCTCCACGGCGCGCAGGGCGTGCGCCCCCGTGAAGACGGCCAGGCGCCCGTCCGGTGCCACCGTCGACGTTCCGAAGCCGCGGGGCCACGGTGCGGGGAAGCGCGCCGTCTCGTTCCCGATCCGGACGGGGTCGTCCTCCAGGGCGTGGACCACGGTCTCGCCGTCGTGACGCTGCAGGAGCATGCGCCTGCCCGGCAGGCCGAGCACCTCCAGGGCGTCGGCGCGGTCCGCCGGGAAAGGGACGGCGAGAGCGGCGACAAGGCGAGCCTGCAAGGGCATCGGGTACTCCTGGAAGGCGGGTCGGGTTCCGCGAACCCTACGTCACGCCACCGACAGGGGTTCCGGGCCGCCCTTGGGGTCAGGAGGTGACGCCGGGCCAGGGGACGCCGGTGGCGACGGGGGCGGTGTAGTCGACGCCCGGCACGGAGAATCCGTAGAGGCGCCGGACTTCGGCGTGGAACCAGTCGAGGTCGGCGAGGTCGGGGATCGTGGCGGTGGTGGCGGCCTTCCAGCGTTCGGCGACGGCTGCCTGGACGTCGTCGGTGAGTTCCCAGGTGTCCAGGCGGATCCGGTCCTCGCCGTCCAGTGCGAGCGGGGTGCGGCCGGTGAGCTGGTCCCACAGGGCGGCGAGTTGGTGGATCGGCGCGAGCAGGCTCTCGCCGAGGACACCGCGGAGCAGGCCGGTGTAGAGGGCGATGCCGGGAATGGCGGTGGAGGACTGGGTGACGGCGGCGCCGTTGACGCAGGTCACGGCGCGTCCGTCGACCGTCTTGCCGAGCCGCTCGTTCAGCGTGCGGGCGGTGGCTTCCAGATGGGCCTTGGCGGCTCCGATGGTGCCCTGCCGGTAGATCGCCGCGGTCAGCGGTGATCCGATGTACGACAGTGCGGTGGTGGTGAACCCGTCGGCGAGCAGGCCCCGGTCGGTGAGGTGGTCGATCCAGCGTTCCCAGTCCGCGCCGCCCATGACGGCCACGGTCTGCTCGACGTCGTCCCCCGCTGCCGGTCCGGTCTCGACCTCGCGGACCTCGGGGACGCCCTGGTCGTCGAAGACGAGGGTCTTGGTGCGGTACGCCCGGCCGATGGGCTTGAGGACGGAGGCGTACGTGGTGCCGGTGTCCGGGTCGGTACGGCGGGGCGCGGCGACCGAGTAGACCAGGTAGTCCAGCCTGCCGCCGAAACGGCGCTCGATGAGGTCGGCGACCTGGTCCTTCATCGTGTCGGAGAACGCGTCGCCGTTGAGGAAGACAAGGTCCCGCCCGGCGGTTCGGGCGATGTCGGCCGTGGCGGCGGTGCGGTACCAGCCGGCGGTGGCGGTGCGTCGTTCGGTGGGGGCCTTCTCGAAGGACACGGCGATGCCGCGGATGCCGGCGCGCTTGAGTCCGGCGAGGGTGGCGGCGAGGCCGTATCCGGCGGAGGCGCCGATGATCAGCGCCACGGGCCCGGGGCCCTCCGGCGTGCCGGCGGGGTCGGGGCAGGCCTGCCACATGTCGGCCACCGCCCGCCGGCAGCCCGCCGGGTGGGAGTCGAGGAAGAGGAAACCACGGTTACGGGGGGTCAGAACGCGCTCGTTCACGGTGGCAGTCCTCGGGTCGGCCGGCCGGCAGCGCGGCGTCCTGCTCGGTCACCGCGTGCAGCCCAGTCTGCGGCAGCACGTGCGCGGTGGACGGCTTTGCCGCGGACAAAGATCACCTGCCGGTCTTGGAGCGTTTCCACCACGTCCGGCCGGGGTGCGGAGCGGCAGGAGCCTGGCCCCGTCGGGGCACACCCGCCGTCGGAACCGCCGCTCCACCGGCCGGGGAACGCCGAGCGCCCGGTACTCGCCGTACGGGGTGCCAGGCCCGGTCCGCGCAACGCCGTTGTTGTGCGCTCCGGCGCGACACGGCCGGGCCGTTCATCGCTCCTTTCACCGTGCCGTGACGTGCCGGAACGTGCCGGGCCGGCCGGTCGTCAGCCGGCGGCGGCGCCCCAGCGGGCGGCACCGCCGCCGTCCGCCGGCAGCATGCCGTTCGCCGCCTTGGCGGCGGCGATGCCGCGGGCGAGGTGGAAGGCGGCGGCCGGGTCGCCCTTGTCCGTCCACGGTTCCGCGCCGCACCACGGGCCGATCAGCCGGAACTGCTCGAGCGCGGCGTCGTAGTCGCCGTTCTCGCCGAGGTAGTGCGCGAGCAGGTGCCGGAGGCGCGGCAGTTCACCGGCGTCCTCGGGCACCCGGCCGAGCGACCGGGTCACCTCCGCCAGGATGCCCTTGACCTTCGCCGTGGCCACGGGAGCCGTGACGCCGTGGCGTTCGCTGAGTTCTGACAGGGCGTGCAGGTAGATGCCGGCCAGGGGGCTGCCCTCCGGTGCGTTCCGCACGGCGCGCTCGGCGAAGTCCATCATCTGCTTGTCGGTGCCGCACCACTTGGCGCACCAGTACTGCAGGGCCTGCCAGTGGCCCGAGTAGTGGTGCGGGGCGCGTTCGACGAGTCCCTCCCACAGGGGTTCGAACTGCATTCCGCGGTACTTGAGGGCGCGCGCGGTGGTGATCATGACGACCCAGGGGCCCGGATCGCGCGGCGCGAGCCCGGCGGCGTGCTGCGCCGCCTCCATGGCGGCGGGCAGCATCTGCCGGAAGCGCCGCATGCGCTCGGAGGGGACCTGGTTGGCGTACCCGGGTCCCCGGATCTCCCAGGCACGGTGCACGAGCAGCTGTGCGTGGAGCGTGGCGGCGTCAGCGTTGTCCGGGTCGTTCCGGCGCCACTCGCCCAGCCAGGCGTCGTCGTGCCCGGCGATCTCCTGCAGCAGTTCCAGCCGGTGCCAGCGCTCCTCCCACTCCTCCCCCGCGCGGTCCACGTACGAAGCCGCCGTGCGCCAGTCGCCCGCCCATGCGGCGTCCGCGACCGTCTGCATCTCGTCGGTCCGGTGAGCGGGCGTGGGCGGCCCGGCCCGGCGGGCGTCGAGCATCGCGAAGGGCACCATCCCGTACTCGGCGGGGTCGAACTGCGTACGGACCCATCGCGCGAGCCGGGCCTTCTGCATGGGGGCGAAAAGGTTCTTCACACGGGAGATCATCCAGACCGCGGTCACCTGGGGCAACCCATTGGCCTCCGCCCCTGGACCTCAGGCGTCGTCACCGCGGGGACGTTCGGCGCCGCCCGTCCGGAAGGACTGGAACCGGGCGGGCGGGTGCTCGATCGGAAGGTCGTGCGGCCCCGGCAGTTGGGCGTACATGCGGCGCACCGGCTCCGCAGACATCCGATCTACTGGAGCCTCAACCCCCCGAACCTCTCACCCTTGATGGGGAATCACTAACTAAAAGGGCATAAGTTCCACGTCGACGGAAGCAAAGGTCGGGTTAATTCGGCGACAGTCGTTGACATGGGCGAAACAACTTGATTATTTATGAATACTTTTTGTGGGCTCCTGCAACCCCGGAAGGGAACCCTTGCCGTGTCCGCTTCTTCCCGCCGTGACTTTCTCCGCATCGCCGGTGCCACCAGCGGAGGCCTCGCCCTGTGGGGCGGTCTCCCGCCGTTCGCCGCACACGCCGCTCCCGACCGCCCGTCCAGCGTGGACATCGTCCCGGAGGGCAAGGCCACGTCGATCTGGTACCGCACTCCGGCCAGTGAGGCGCGCATCATCCAGGAGGCCCTGCCCGTCGGCAACGGCCGCATGGGCGCACTCGTCGGCTGCGATCCGGCGGACGACTTCCTCTACCTGACCGACGGCGCGTTCTGGACCGGCGGCAGCAACGACACCCTGACCGACGACGGGCAACTCCCCTACGGTCCGGACGACTTCGGCAGCTTCGGCCTGCTGGCCAAGCTCCGCATCGCACTGCCCGGCCACTCCGCCAAGGCGGTGAGCGCATACCGCCGCCAACTCGACCTGAGCAACGGCGTGGTCTCCGCGACGTACCAGCACGAGGGCAACCACCACCGCCGCGAGGTCTACGCCAGCCACCCGGACGACGTGGTGGTGGTCCGCCTCACCGGCGGCCCGCACACCGGAACGGTCTCGCTGGCCGGCACCCACGGCGAGACCACCACGGGCGGCAACGGGCAGCTCTCCTTCGCCGGAAAGCTCAAGAACGGCCTGCGCTACGCGGCCGCGGTGACCGCGGTCAGTGCCACGGGCCGCATCAGCGTGGACGGCGACAAGCTCTCCTTCGCCGGATGCCGTGAGCTGCTGATCGTGGTGTGCGGGGGCACCGACTACTCCCCCGACGCCGCGAAGGACTTCCGCGAGCCGGGCACCGATCCCCTCGCCGTGGCCCGCACCAAGATCGCCGCCGCGGCGAAGGTGCCCGGGGGCGAACTGCTGAAGACGCACGTCTCCGACTACCACCGGCTCTACGACCGGTTCACCATCGACCTCGGTCAGTCGTCGGCACTGCAGCGGTCACTGGACTCCTGGTCGCGCATAGCCGTGCGCTACACCGACGCCTCGACGCCGGACCCGGAACTGGAGGCGGCCTACGTCCAGTACGGGCGCTACCTGACGATCACCGGCTCCCGCGACTGGCTGCCGATGAACCTGCAGGGCATCTGGGTGCACAACAACAACCCGGACTGGTACGCCGACTACCACACCGACATCAACGTCCAGATGAACTACTGGCTGGCCGACCCGGCGAACCTCGGCGAGAACTCGTACGCCCTCGCCCGGTACTGCGTGTCCCAGCTGCCGGTCTGGACCGACGTCACCAAGCGGCTGTTCAACAACGAGCGCAACCGGTTCCGCAACAGCTCCGGGAAGATCGCCGGCTGGGCGGTCGCGTTCTCCACCAACATCCACGGCGGCAGCGGCTGGGCCTGGCACCCCTCCGGCAACGCCTGGCTGTGCAACTCGCTGTGGCGGCACTACGAGTACAGCCAGGACCGCGAGTACCTGGAGCTGATCTACCCCGTCCTCAAGGGCGCGGCGGAGTTCTGGCAGGCGCGGCTGGTCCGCACCACCGTCGCCGACGGGGACGGGACGTCGCGCGAGGTCCTGATCGACGACACATCCTGGTCGCCGGAGCACGGCCCCGACGGGAAGGGCAACACGTACGGGCAGGAACTGGCGTGGGAGCTCTTCGAGGAGTTCACGACCGCCTCCCGCGTGCTGCGCCGGGACACCGAGCTGGCCGCCGAGCTGAGCGCGATGCAGGCCGAGCTCTACCTGCCCCGGGTGAGCCCCAAGACCGGCTGGCTCGAGGAGTGGATGACCCCCGACAACCTCGGCGAGGTCACCCACCGGCACCTGTCCCCGCTGATCGGCTTCTACCCGGGCGACCGGATCGCCGCCGACACCAGCTC
The DNA here is from genome assembly GCF_042742985.1 of Streptomyces sp. NPDC058864. Classification (NCBI taxonomy): domain Bacteria; kingdom Bacillati; phylum Actinomycetota; class Actinomycetes; order Kitasatosporales; family Streptomycetaceae; genus Streptomyces; species Streptomyces sp. NPDC058864. Next base: position 47,393 of record NZ_JBHYMQ010000067.1, read on the forward strand.
GCCCGAGCTGCTCGAAGGGGTCCGCGCGCTGCTGACCGCCCGCGGCATGGACAGTTACGGCTGGGCGTGCGCGTGGCGCTCGCTGTGCTGGTCCCGGCTGAAGGACGCGGAGAAGGCCTACCAGCTCTACCTGACGGTCCTGCGGCCGTCCATCACCAACAGCAACGGCACCTCGGCCAACTGGTTCGACATGTACAGCCAGGGCAGCTACACGATCTTCCAGATCGACGCGAACCTGGGCGGTGCCACCGCCGCGCTGGAGATGATCCTCTACTCGCGGCCGGGCGTCATCGAGCTCCTGCCCGCGCTCCCCGCGGCCTGGGCGGCCAAGGGATCGGTGACCGGCCTCGGAGCCCGCGGCGGCTTCGAGGTGGACCTGTCCTGGCGCAACGGCAAGGTGACCGAGGCGACCGTGCGCAGCACCGGCGGGACCACGACCGAGCTGCGCGCCGGCGGCTTCCGCAAGCAGCTCTCGCTCAAGCCGGGCAAGTCCGTGACGGTGCGGATCTCCTAGCCGGGCCCTGCCGCCATCGGTTGGCACGTCCCCCCGCGAGGGGGTGCGCTCCGGGGGCCGGGTGGCACCCCCCCACCCCGGCCCCCGGGGGGGTTTGGGTGGGGGTGGAAC
>NZ_JBHYMQ010000068.1:0-46866 GCF_042742985.1 Streptomyces sp. NPDC058864
CACCAGCTTATCAGACTCTTTCGGGCCCGATTCCCGCCGGCGGGGATTCCCTGCTTTTACCGCTTTTGCGTTTCCGCCTTTCGGCTTTCGCGCTCCCCGACTTTAGCAGATGCTTTCCGTCGGATTTACCGGACCGCTGTGAGGACGCACGTCTCCGTGGCATTCTCGTCGCGGGGGTTGTGACAACGTACTGGAGCGGGGCACCCCGATGCAAATCGAGGGTGCCCCGCTCCTGGTGGTGCGTCAGACCTCCACGACCACGGGGAGGATCATCGGACGGCGGCGGTAGTTGTCGGAGACCCACTTGCCGATCGCGCGGCGGATGAGCTGCTGCAACTGCCTGACCTCGGCGACACCGTCGGAGGCGGCGCGGGCGAGGGACTCCTCGATCTTGGGGAGGACCGCGTTGAAGGCCTCGTCGTCGATACCGGAGCCACGCGCCTGGACGTACGGGCCGCCGACGACCTTGCCGGTGGTGCTGTCGACGACGACGAACACCGAGACGATGCCCTCCTCGCCGAGGATGCGGCGGTCCTTGAGGGAGGTCTCGGTGACGTCCCCGACGGAGAGGCCGTCCACGTAGACGTATCCCGCCTGCACCTTGCCGGTGATCTTGGCGATGCCGTCGACGAGGTCGACGACCACGCCGTCCTCGGCGAGGACGCAGCGCTCCTTCGGGATGCCGGTGGCCTGCCCGAGTTCTGCGTTGGCGCGCAGGTGCCGCCACTCGCCGTGGACCGGCATGAGGTTGCGGGGCTTGCAGATGTTGTAGAAGTACAGCAGTTCGCCGGCGGACGCGTGGCCGGAGACGTGCACCTTGGCGTTGCCCTTGTGCACGACGTTGGCACCCCAGCGGGTGAGGCCGTTGATCACCCGGTAGACCGCGTTCTCGTTGCCGGGGATGAGCGAGGAGGCCAGGACCACCGTGTCGCCCTCGACGATGCGGATCTGGTGGTCCCGGTTGGCCATCCGCGACAGGGCCGCCATGGGTTCGCCCTGGGAGCCGGTGCACACCAGGACGATCTTCTCGTCGGGGAGGTCGTCGAGCGTCTTGACGTCCACGATGAGCCCCGGGGGGACCCGCAGGTAGCCCAGGTCACGGGCGATGCCCATGTTCCGGACCATGGAGCGGCCGATGAAGGCGACCTTGCGGCCGCGCTCGTGGGCGGCGTCCAGGACCTGCTGGATGCGGTGCACGTGGCTGGCGAAGCTCGCCACGATGATCCGCTTCTCCGCCTTGGCGAAGACCTGGCGCAGCACCGGCGAGATGTCCCGCTCGTGCGGGATGAAGCCGGGCACCTCCGCATTGGTGGAGTCGGAGAGCAGCAGGTCGATGCCCTCCTCCGACAGGCGCGCGAAGGCGTGCAGGTCGGTGAGCCGGCCGTCGAGCGGCAGCTGGTCCATCTTGAAGTCGCCGGTGTGCACGACCATGCCGGCCGGGGTGCGGATGGCGACCGCGAGGGCGTCGGGGATGGAGTGGTTGACCGCGACGAACTCGCAGTCGAACGGCCCGATGCGCTCGCGCTGCCCCTCGGCCACCTCGAGGGTGTAGGGGCGGATGCGGTGCTCGGCGAGCTTCGCCTCGATGAGGGCGAGGGTCAGCTTCGAGCCGATCAGCGGGATGTCGTCCTTCTCCCGCAGGAGGAAGGGGACGGCGCCGATGTGGTCCTCGTGGCCGTGCGTGAGGACGATGCCGACGACGTCGTCCAGGCGGTCACGGATCGAGGTGAAGTCCGGCAGGATCAGGTCAACTCCGGGCTGCTCCTCCTCCGGGAAGAGCACCCCGCAGTCGACGATCAGGAGCCGGCCTCCGTACTCGAAGACCGTCATGTTGCGGCCGATCTCTCCGAGACCGCCGAGCGGGGTGATGCGCAGGCCCCTTTCGGGGAGCGCGGGGGGTGGGCCGAGCTCAGGGTGCGGATGGCTCAAAGTCTCTCCTCACCACGCACACCACGGACCCCGGGCGGAAGCCCGGGACACCGTGCGCGCGTGACAGCGTGCTTTCTTCTGCGTTGTCCTCATGGAGCGATATTCAGTTCTTAAGTCTTTGGTTAGAGCTGTACCCCGCCGGCGGCGAGATCCTGCTTCAGCTGTGCCGTCGCCGCCTCGTCGAGCTCCACGAGCGGGAGCCGGAGCGGGCCGGCGGGCAGCCCCTGCAGGGCCAGGGCGGCCTTGGTGGTGATGACGCCCTGGGTACGGAAGACGCCGGTGAAGACCGGGAGCAGCTTCTGGTGGATCTCGGCCGCCTTGTGGACGTCACCGGAGAGATACGCCTCGAGGAGGGCCCGGAGCTCAGGGCTGACCAGATGTCCCACGACGGAGACGAAGCCGACGGCGCCGACGGACAGCAGCGGCAGGTTGAGCATGTCGTCGCCGGAGTACCAGGCGAGGCCGCTGCGGCTCAGGGCCCAGCTCGCGGCGCCGAGGTCGCCCTTGGCGTCCTTGTTGGCGACGATCCGGGGGTGCTCGGCGAGCCGGACGAGGGTCTCGGTCTCGATGGGGACACCGCTGCGGCCGGGGATGTCGTAGAGCATGACCGGCAGGCCGGTGGCGTCCGCGACGGCGGTGAAGTGCCGGTACAGGCCCTCCTGAGGGGGCTTGTTGTAGTACGGCGTCACCGCGAGGAGGCCGTGGGCTCCGGCGCGCTCCGCCTGGCGGGCCAGCTCGACGGTGTGGTGGGTGTCGTTGGTGCCGATGCCGGCGACCACGAAGGCCCGGTCGCCGACCGCCTCCAGTACGGCCCGGACGAGCTGCTCTTTCTCCACGTCGCTGGTGGTCGGCGACTCACCGGTGGTGCCGTTGACGACCAGGCCGTCGTTGCCTGCCTCGACGAGGTGGACGGCGAGCCGCTGCGCGCCATCGAGGTCGAGGGCGCCGTCCGCGGTGAACGGCGTGACCATTGCGGTCAGGACCCGCCCGAAGGGGGTCTGCGGGGTGGAGGTCGGAGCCATGGGTCCAACGCTACTCGGTGCCGGTGGCGGGACACCCCCTCGGGACCTGCGATGAGGACTCCGGCGCTGCCTGCTCGGGGGTTCAAGCAGCACCGGAATCCGTTTCTGAAGACTAGACGAATTGCATGAAACCCGGCAATCGGAAGATTCCGGATGAGTGGTGACCTGCTACGGAGCGATCCGGCCGTTGGCGTTGAAGGCGGCGTGGGTGAGCGGCATGAGCTTCGCCCATTCGGCTTCCATCCGCTCCCCGACCATCTCGATCTCCCGCTGCGGGAAGGACGGCACCTTGGCGAGCTCGTGCTGGGTGCGCAGGCCGAGGAAGTGCATCAGGGAGCGGGCGTTGCAGGTGGCGTACATCGTCGAGAACAGGCCGACGGGCAGCGTGGCCCGGGCGACCTCGCGGGCGACGCCGGCCGCCAGCATCTTCTGGTACGCGTCGTAGGACTGCCGGTAGGAGGCCTCCATGGCGTCCACGACCGACCGGTGCTGCTCCGGGGACCCGTGGACGAACTCGTACTTCCCGGGGCGGCCCTGCTGCACCAGCTTGCGGTCCTCACCGGGGACGTAGAAGACGGGCTGGAGCTCCCGGTAGCGACCGGACTCCTCGTTGTACGAGTTGTGCACGACGATGCCATTGGCCACGAAGTTGTGCCACGGACCCTCGACGGACAGGTCGTAGGTCATCTCCTCACCGTCCTGGACGATCTCCAGGATCCGCTCGGGCACGGCGGTCGCGATCTTGCCGCCGCGCTTCGCGAGTGCCTGCTCCTCCCCGCTCTTGCGGGTGTGGCAGTCTTCGCAGGCCGGAGCGAGGTTACCGGTGTCCAGAGCGAGCCCCAGGTCGGCGGCGACGGGAACACGGTGGTCCAGAGCGAGCGATTCCCGCGGGAAGGACCGCGAGCACATGTAGCAGGTGTCCGTCTCCTTGATCAGCCGCTCCCGTTGCATGGACGTCCACACACCGATACCGCGGCGGAGGCTCGGCGGCACCAGGGCCTGGGACGGCCGGGGGGCCGTCCCGGCGACCATGACGGCATCTCCTGCCGCGAGTTCCCCGGCCTTCGCCCAGCCCTCCGGGGTGAGGATCGCGTGGTCCACGGAACACCGCAGGACCCGGCCGGACGCCGTCGTGATCTTGATGAGCTGCTTGACCCCGGACTCGATGACGTCGACGATGCGAGCCCGCTGGGCGAGGAGCGTCTCCTCGTCGTAGCAGCGCACGTGGTTGCGACGGACGGACTCGAGCTTGCGCAGACGCGTGCTCGGGTGCTGTTCACGGAACTCGGCAACGGCGCTGTCGGCAGCGTCACGGCTCTCATAGAGCCCCAGGTAGTGGTTCTTGTCGCCGCGCCGGACCTGGGCCATCCACTTGCCCGCCTTGGCGTGCCACGACACCCCTCCGGCGGATGCGGGCAGCCGGTCCTCCACGCCGGCGTGCCAGAGGCGGTGCAATTCCTTGATCGACCGCCGCCGCAGATTGCCCGCCTCGCTTTCCAGCGTGATCTCCGTGTCACCCGCGAGGCACCATCCGACGCGGTGGCGCATGAACTCGCGGAAGACGAAGATCGGGGCGCTGATGAAGAAGGTCATCGAGTTGTGCTCGAAGGGACTGCCGTGGCGGTCCCGCATGAGGTAGTTGATCAGGCCCTTGGAACGCTCCGGGTCCTTGGTCAGCTCCGCCAGGGACTGCTCCCCGGCCGTGGACACCCGGGCGGCCCACAGCACGTCGGAGTCGGCGGCGCTGTGCTTGACGAGCTCGACGGTCACGTCGTCGCGGAACTGCACGGAATCGTCGGCGGAGGTGTCGGTCACCGGGCTTCCTTCCTCACGGAGCTTGGGGCGGCGCCCAGCCTATGCGCCCGCTCCGACATCGCCCGACACCCGCCGACACCTGCCCCACCCCCCGCAAAGCGGAGCAAGGCAGACGACCGGCGGACCACTGCTGGCCGGTCCCGGCGGGGCCCGCTAGCCTCACCGATGTGTCTCTGCCCTTCCTCGCCGCCGACAGCGGCCACGACGAGTACGCCGCGGACGCCGCCCTTCCGCACCGGGTCCAGGACGGGTGGATCCGTCCCTACCGCCCGGGGCCCTGGCGGGTCGCCGCGGCGGCGATGCTGCTGATGCTCGCCTCGTACCTGCTCTTCGCGGCGGTGATCATGGGGCTCTCGGGCAACGGGCCCGGCGTGGCCACGACGATCGCCGCCGCCGTGCTGGCGATCGGCTGCGCGCTGCGTCTGCTGCGCGTGGGGATCTGGGTGAGCGCGCGCGGGCTGCGGCAGGTGGGGCTCCTGTACACCACGACGCTGCCGTGGAACCGGGTCGGCTCCGTCCGTACGGCCCAGCAGCCGGTGAAGTGGCTGGGGCTGCCCCGGACCGTGCAGGGCCAGGCCCTGGTCGTCACGCGGGCCAACGGCGAGCGGCTGCGGCCACTGCTCACCGACCACAACGCGGACTTCCTGGGCCGTACGGAGGCCTTCGACCAGGCGGCCGACGCCATAGAGGGCTGGGCCGCCGAGCTGGGCCAGTAGGGCCCGCCAGGGCCGTCCTGACCGCAGGCGTGCCCGCTGACCTCGGCGGCCTTGTGGTCGGCGCCGAGGGACTCGGCCGGTGGTGATCACGACACTCGGGGCGAGCTTCCGGGTCCCGTCCGTGTACGCCGCCCCGCGCCCCGGCGAACTCGCCCCGGACGGTGCCGGCGGCCCGCTTCCCGGCCGCGCCGTGCACGCCGGGTGGCCGACAGACGGGCGTCATCGGGTGTTCGCCTCCGGCTGTTAGCGTCCGGCCGACTTGGCCCGTCGAGGACCTGGAGCGACTGTGTTCGCACCGCCCCACCCGAAGCCGCTCCTCAGCCGTCCCGGGCCGCTGCCCGCGCTGGAACGGCTGCGGGGCCGGACCGTCGTCGTGAAGTTCGGCGGGCACGCCATGACCGACGGGCCGTTGCTGTCTTCCTTCGCCGAGGACGTGGTGCGGCTGCGGCGGGCCGGGGTGCGGACCGTGGTGGTGCACGGCGGCGGTCCGCAGATCAGCGCTCAGCTCGACCGGCTGGGCGTGCCGGCGCACTTCCTGGGCGGGCAGCGCGTGACCACGCCGGAGACACTGGACGTGGTGCGGATGGTGCTCGCCGGCAAAGTGCAGCGGGAACTGGTGCGGCTGCTCAACGAGCACGGGCCGTACGCCGTCGGGCTCACCGGTGAGGACGCGCACACCCTCACCGCTGTGCGCCGGTACGCCGAGGTCGGCGGCGAGCTGTTGGACATCGGCCTGGTCGGGGATGTCACGGAGGTCAACACGGCGGCCCTGGACGTGCTGCTGGACCACGGCCACGTCCCGGTGGTCTCGCCGCTCGGCCGCGGCACGGACGGCGAGGTCTACAACGTCAACGCTGATGCGGCCGCCGGTGCGCTCGCCGCCGCCCTGGGCGCGGAGGCGCTGGTGGTGCTGACCGACGTGCCCGGGCTGTACGCGGACTGGCCGCGCCGGGAGCGGGTGCTGGACCGGCTCACCGCCACGGAGCTGGAGCTGGTGCTGCCGTCCCTGGGGGGCGGCATGGTGCCGAAGATGGAGAGCTGCCTGCGCGCGGTCCGCGCCGGTGTCCTCAGCGCACGGGTGCTGGACGGCCGTGTCCCGCACGCCCTGCTGCGGGCGCTCACCGGCGCCCCCGGGGAGTCCGGGACGACCGTCCTGCCGGGCTGAGGCCGGAGCGGACCCCTCTCAGGGGGTCCGCGGGGCCTTCCCGCGCAGCGCGATCGCCCGCTGCATGGCCTTGCGGGCCCGCGGGGTGTCACGGGCGTCGTGGTACGCGACCGCGAGCCGGAACCATGCCCGCCAGTCGTCCGGTGCGGCCTCCGTCTCGGCCTTGCGCCTGACGAAGACCGCGTCGGCGGAGGCCCGGTCGACCCGCCCGCTCGGGGTGCGCACCAGTTCGTCCTCCGGGAGCCCGCCCTCGGCCTCCAGTTCCCGGGCCAGCCGGTCCGCGTTGTGCGCGAACTGCGTCGTACGGACCAGGAACCAGACGCCGACGAGCGGCAGCACGAGCACGGCCACGCCGAACACCACCGTGACCGGGCGGCCGTCCTGGATCAGCCAGACGCCGCGGGCGCCGGCCAGCACGAAGTAGACGACCAGGACGGCCGCGAGGACGAAGTAGGTGATCTTTGCGCGCATGGTGGGCGGACCCGGCTCTCAGTCTGTGTCTCTCGGTCGGTCAGTCGAGGTCCATGAAGTGCTCCAGGCCGAAGGTGAGCCCCGGCGTGGAGACGACCCTGCGCACGCCGAGCAGCACGCCCGGCATGAAGGAGCCGCGGTTCATGGAGTCGTGACGGATGGTGAGGACCTCGCCGGCGTCGCCGAAGAGCACCTCCTGGTGGGCGACGAGACCGCGCAGCCGCACCGCGTGCACGGGCACCCCCTCGACGTCGGCACCGCGCGCCCCGTCCAGGGCGGTCGCGGTGGCGTCCGGCTGCTCGCCGAGCCCGGCCTCGCGGCGGGCGTCGGCGATGAGCTGGGCGGTGCGGACGGCGGTGCCGCTGGGGGCGTCGACCTTGTCCGGGTGGTGGAGTTCGACGATCTCCGCGGACTCGAAGAAGCGGGCCGCCTGGCGGGCGAAGCGCATCGCCAGGACCGCCCCGATGCCGAAGTTCGGCGCGATGAGCACGCCGGTCCCCTGGGCCTGGCCGAGCCAGCCGCGCAGGGTGTCCAGGCGCTCGTCGGTCCAGCCGGTGGTACCGACGACGGCGTGGATGCCGTGCCGCAGGCAGAAGTCGAGGTTCCCCATGACCGAGCCCGGGGTGGTCAGTTCGACCGCGACCTGGGCCTCGTTCTCGGCGAGGGTCTCCAGCTTGTCCTCGCGGCCGATCGCCGCGACCAGCTCCAGGTCGTCCGCGGCCTCGACGGCCTTGACCGCCTCGGCGCCCATGCGGCCCCGGGCCCCGATCACACCCACGCGGATCTTGCTCATCGTTCCAGTCCTCCGGTCCAGACGTTCGAGACGGTCGGTACGGCTCAGGCTCGGGCTCAGGCGACGGACTCGTGCAGGCGGGCGGCCTGCCGGTCCTTCAGCGGGCCTATGACGGCCAGCGAGGGCCGCTGCCCCAGGACGTCGCGGGCGACCGCGCGCACCTCGTCGGGCGTGACCGCGGCGATCCTCTCCAGTGTGGCGTCCACCGACATCTGCTCACCCCAGCAGAGCTCGCTCTTGCCGATCCGGTTCATGAGCGCGCCGGTGTCCTCCAGGCTGAGCACGGTCGAGCCGGAGAACTGGCCGATGGCCCGGTGCAGTTCCTCGTCGCTCAGCCCGTGCTCGGCGACCTGGTCCAGCTCCTCGCGGCAGATCTTCAGCACCTCGTGGACGCGGCGCGGCTGGCAGCCGGCGTACACGCCGAACAGGCCGCAGTCCGCGAAGGACGAGGTGTACGAGTAGACGCTGTAGGCGAGGCCGCGCTTCTCGCGGACCTCCTGGAACAGCCGGGAGCTCATCCCGCCGCCGAGTGCGGTGTTGAGCACACCGAGCGCCCAGCGCCGGTCGTCGTGCCGGGACAGCCCGGGCATGCCGAGCACGACGTGGGCCTGCTCAGTGCGGCGCTCCAGCAGCTCCACCCGCCCGTGGCCGCGTATCGTGCGGGCGCCGCCGCGCGGCGGGCGGGGCACGGCGTCCGCGTCGCGGAGGGCGCCCGCGTCCTCGAACGCCTTGCGGAGCTGGCGGACGACGGTGGCATGGTCGACGTTGCCCGCGGCGGCGACGACCAGCCGCGTCGGGTCGTAGTGCTTCCGGTAGAAGCGGGCGACCTGGTCGCGGGTGAGGGCGTTGATGGTGTCGACGGTGCCGAGGACGGGGCGGCCCAGCGGGGAGTCGCCCAGCATGGCGGTGGCGAACAGGTCGTGGACCTGGTCACCGGGGTCGTCCTCGGTCATGGCGATCTCCTCCAGGACGACACCGCGCTCGGCGTCGATGTCCTCCTGGCGGATCAGGGAGCCCGTCAGCATGTCGCTGACCACGTCGATGGCGAGCGGCAGGTCGGTGTCGAGGACACGCGCGTAGTAGCACGTGAACTCCTTGGCGGTGAAGGCGTTCATCTCGCCGCCGACGGCATCGATCGCCGCGGAGATCTCCAGCGCGCTGCGCCGCGCGGTGCCCTTGAAGAGCAGGTGCTCCAGGTAGTGCGTGGCGCCGTTGAGGACCGGTGTCTCGTCGCGTGAGCCGACGCCGACCCAGATGCCGAAGGTCGCGGAGCGCACGGTGGGCAGGGTCTCGGTGACGACGCGCAGTCCTCCGGGGAGGACGCTGCGCCGGACCGTGCCGATGCCGTCGGTGCCGGGCAGGAGGGTCTGCGTGCGGACGGCCCGCCCCTTGGTGGAGGGGCGGGCCGTCACACGAGTGGTGCGGGTGGTCACTTCTCGGACGCGTCCTCGGCCTTGTCGTCGGCCGCGGCCTCTTCGCCCTCGATGACCGGGATCAGCGACAGCTTGCCGCGCTGGTCGATCTCGGCGATCTCGACCTGGACCTTGGAGCCCACGGCGAGGACGTCCTCGACGTTCTCGACGCGCTTGCCGCCGGCCAGCTTGCGGATCTGCGAGATGTGCAGCAGGCCGTCCTTGCCCGGGAGCAGGGAGACGAAGGCACCGAAGGTGGTGGTCTTCACGACCGTGCCCAGGTAGCGCTCGCCGACCTCGGGCATCGTCGGGTTGGCGATGCCGTTGATGGTGGCGCGGGCGGCCTCGGCGGACGGGCCGTCGGCGGCACCGATGTAGATGGTGCCGTCGTCCTCGATGGTGATCTCGGCGCCGGTGTCCTCCTGGATCTGGTTGATCATCTTGCCCTTGGGGCCGATGACCTCACCGATCTTGTCCACCGGGATCTTGACGGTGATGATGCGCGGGGCGTTCGGCGACATCTCGTCCGGAGTGTCGATCGCCTCCATCATCACGTCGAGGATGTGCAGACGGGCGTCGCGGGCCTGCTTGAGGGCCGCGGCCAGGACCGACGCCGGGATGCCGTCGAGCTTGGTGTCCAGCTGCAGCGCGGTGACGAACTGCTTGGTGCCGGCGACCTTGAAGTCCATGTCGCCGAAGGCGTCCTCCGCACCGAGGATGTCGGTGAGGGTGACGTAGTGGGTCTCGCCGTCGATCTCCTGGGAGATCAGGCCCATGGCGATGCCGGCGACGGGGGCCTTCAGCGGCACACCGGCGTTCAGCAGCGACATGGTGGAGGCGCAGACCGAGCCCATGGAGGTGGAGCCGTTGGAGCCCAGCGCCTCGGAGACCTGGCGGATGGCGTACGGGAAGTCCTCGCGGGCCGGCAGGACCGGGAGGATCGCCCGCTCGGCCAGCGCGCCGTGGCCGATCTCACGGCGCTTGGGGGAGCCCACGCGGCCGGTCTCGCCGACGGAGTACGGCGGGAAGTTGTAGTTGTGCATGTAGCGCTTGCGCGTCTCGGGCGCGAGCGTGTCGAGCTGCTGCTCCATGCGGAGCATGTTCAGCGTGGTGACACCCAGGATCTGGGTCTCGCCGCGCTCGAACAGCGCCGAGCCGTGCACCCGCGGGATCGCCTCGACCTCGGCGGCCAGGGTGCGGATGTCGGTGACGCCGCGGCCGTCGATGCGGACCTTGTCCTTGATGACGCGCTCGCGGACCAGCTTCTTGGTCAGCGAGCGGTACGCCGCGGAGATCTCCTTCTCGCGGCCCTCGAACTGCGGCAGCAGCTTCTCGGCGGCGAGCGCCTTCACGCGGTCCAGCTCGGCCTCGCGGGCCTGCTTGCCGGCGATGGTCAGCGCCTGCTTGAGCTCGTCGGCGACCGAGGACTCCAGCGCCTCGAACACGTCGTCCTGGTAGTCCAGGAAGATCGGGAACTCGGCGGTCTCCTTGGCGGCCTTCGCGGCGAGGTCGGCCTGCGCCTTGCACAGCACCTTGATGAAGGGCTTGGAGGCCTCCAGGCCCGCCGCGACGATCTCCTCGGTCGGCGCCTCGGCGCCGCCCTCGACGAGCTTGATCGTCTTGTCGGTGGCCTCGGCCTCGACCATCATGATCGCGACGTCGCCGTCCTCGAGGGTGCGGCCGGCCACGACCATGTCGAAGACGGCCTCCTCCAGCTCGCTGTGGGTCGGGAAGGCGACCCACTGGCCACGGATCAGCGCGACGCGCACGCCGCCGACCGGGCCGGAGAAGGGCAGGCCGGCGAGCTGCGTGGAGCAGGAGGCGGCGTTGATGGCGACCACGTCGTAGAGGTGGTCGGGGTTGAGCGCCATGACCGTCGCCACGACCTGGATCTCGTTGCGCAGGCCCTTCTTGAAGGACGGGCGCAGCGGACGGTCGATGAGGCGGCAGGTGAGGATCGCGTCCTCGGAGGGGCGGCCCTCGCGGCGGAAGAAGGAACCGGGGATCCGCCCGGCCGCGTACATGCGCTCCTCGACGTCCACCGTCAGCGGGAAGAAGTCGAGCTGGTCCTTCGGGTGCTTCGAAGCGGTGGTGGCCGACAGCACCATGGTGTCGTCGTCCAGGTAGGCCACGGCGGAGCCGGCGGCCTGACGGGCCAGGCGGCCCGTCTCGAAGCGGATCGTGCGGGTGCCGAAGCTGCCGTTGTCGATCACGGCCTCGGCGTAGTGGGTCTCGTTCTCCACTATGGGGATTCTCCTCTTTCGTGCCCCCGGGCGTCTTCCCGGGGACCGTCGGTGGAGGGGCGTCCCGCCGGGCCGGTCTTCGATCGAAGCCACCGGGACGTACGTGCTGCCCGGGGGCCACTACCGAGGACCGGCTCTGGTGGCGCTAGGAGGACGCTCCCTCCGCATGCTCTATGGCGTTGTGTATGGGACCAGACTACAAAGTCCCGGCCCCGGTCTCGCGCCCAGCGCGGCCCCGTACGTACGCAAAGGGAGCGGCCCCCGGCTGGGAACCGCTCCCTCCACGGCGTCTCAGCGGGCGCCGGCCGCACCGCGGCGGATGCCGAGGCGGTCGACCAGCGCACGGAAGCGCTGGATGTCCTTCTTGGCCAGGTACTGCAGCAGGCGGCGGCGCTGGCCGACCAGGATCAGCAGACCACGACGGGAGTGGTGGTCGTGCTTGTGGGTCTTGAGGTGCTCGGTCAGGTCCGAGATGCGGCGCGAGAGCAGCGCGACCTGGACCTCGGGGGAGCCGGTGTCGCCCTCCTTGGTGCCGAACTCGGCGATGATCTGCTTCTTCGTCGCGACGTCGAGCGACATACGGTCTCCTTGTGGTGTCGGTGCCTCCGAGCGCCCCTGGTCTGCGTCACAGGAGAAGCTTCGATGACCCGGAAGGCATAACGCGCCGCGCAAGGGCGGACGCATCGGTTACACAGAGTACCACCCCGGGCCCGGTGCGATGTCCGGGGCCGGGGTGGCGGGTGCCGCGGGCCGGCGGGCTCAGCCGCTGGTCATGCCGCGGGCCTCGGCGTACAGGTCGAGGACCGCGAGGGCGAGCGGGATGAGGGAGAGCAGCACGGTCGCCTCGGCGAGGTCGAGCATCCGGCCCCAGAAGGGGGTGACGCCCTTGCTCGGGACGACGAGCGCGATCGCGAGGAGGAGGGCGGCACCCAGCGCGACCGCGGCGGACAGCCACACGGTGCGGATGTCGAGCGAGGAGTGGTTGCCGCGCAGCAGGTCGGTGAGGACGTCGGCCGGCAGGTTGAGGGAGAGGCCGATGATCAGCAGCCCGACGGTGATCACACCGGCGACCATCAGCGTCACGACCTGCGAGGTGTAGCGGAACAGCCGGGCGCGCATCAGCGTCGCCAGGCCGACGGCGAGGGCGAGCAGCTGCGCCCAGGAGCTGTCGGAGAAGCCGAGCACGACGCCGGCGCACCCCACGATCGCGGCGGCGCAGCCGCCGACCAGGCCGAGCAGCAGCTCGTGGCCGCGGCGGGCCTGGTTGGTGATCCGGTCGAAGTCGACCGGCTCCTCCTCGCCCTGCCGGTCGCCGTCGCCGCGGTGCCGGGCCTGGACCTGGTCGGGCGAGCGGAAGCCGATGGGCAGCCGGGCGAAGCGGGCGGACCAGCCGGGCAGGAAGCCGATGACGGCGATCATGACGACGGCGGTGACGGCGGCGGCCTCGCGCGGCGCGGCGTCGGTGAGGATCGCCACGAAGGTGGCCACGGTGCCGACGCCGGCGGTGAACGAGGCCGCGACGAACGGCGCGTCGCCCTGGGGCAGCATCAGTACGAGCAGTACGGCCGCGATGAGCACGACGACGCAGCCGATGAGGAAGTGCAGCCGGCCCGGCCCCTCGTTCCCGCCGAGACCCATGATCCCGGAGCCGGCGACGAGCAGCAGCGGCAGGGAGGCGAGGCCGAGGGCGACGGCGGAGTGGCGGTCGTCGTACACACGGGCGCGCACCGAGGCGAGGGCCACCAGCACCAGGCCCGCGGCGCCGGCGAGGATGCCGGGCAGGCCGTGCATGTCGTGCTTGACCGGCTCGGAGAACCAGAGCACGAAGGCCATGAGGGCGAGCAGGATGACGCCCGCGGTCAGGCCCACGCCGCGCATGAGGCCGTCGTTCCAGCTGCGGCGGTCGGTCTCGACCGCGGCGGCGACGGCATCGACGACGTCGTCGAACACGGCGGGCGGCAGCGAGTCCGCGAACGGGCGCAGCAGCAGCAACTCACCGTCGTGCACGCGCTGTTCGGCCAGGGACAGGGTGCCGTCGAGGACACGTCCGTCACGGCGGACCAAGTTGTAGCCGGTGGGGGCGGCTTCGTCGGGCGTCTGGCCCGACAGGCGCAGTATCTCCGGATGGATGTCGGAGAGCGGCACGTCCTCCGGGAGCGCCACATCGATCCGGCTGTTCGGCGCCGCCACCGTGACTCTGCAGAATCCCGTCGCTGAGACCGTGCTCACCTGGAGTGTCCCCCTCGTCCGGTGATGGGTGGGTTGGGGTCGGGTCCGCGCGGCCGTCCAGGGCCGGAACCCCCGTTCCGCGCTTCGCGATCCGTCACCCTACCGGGTACCCCAAGTCCCTTGTCCCCCACCCGTCCCAGTGCCCTGGAACTGTCATGCCCAGTAGGATCGCCACCTGCCTGTGGTCCAATGCCCGCCCCGTGCGGGGGTGGAGCGCGACCGGGACGTGTCATACGGGGGACCGTCGCCACGGGGGCGGCCCGAAACTGCGATTCGCGTGAAGGACTGGTGCATCGGTGAGCGTGGTCGTCATCAAGCGCCCGCCGCGGGTTTACCCGCCGGAGGTGCCGAGTGAGGAGGTACGGCTCGAAGCCCCGCCCGAGCTGCCGCGCGGCGAGGACCAGGGCCTGTTGATGAACCTGCTGCCGATGCTCGGCATGGGTTCGTCGGCGGCGTTCTTCTTCCTGCCCACGGGGTCGGGGACGTCCGGCGGGTTCATGAAGGTCATGGGCGTGCTCATGATGGGCTCCACCGTGGCGATGGTGGTGGCCCAGATCGTGCGCGCCCGCAAGGGGCCGTCGGGGCAGATGGCGGAGGCCCGCCGGGACTACCTGAAGTACCTGGCGCAGGTGCGCCGGGGGGTGCGCAAGACCGCCCGCAAGCAGCGTGACGCGCAGTATTACCTGCATCCCGCTCCCGAACAGTTGTGGGCGCTGGTCGCCGAGGGCTCACGGGTGTGGGAACGCCGCACCTCGGACCCGGACTTCGCGCAGGTGCGGGTGGGCCTCGGCCCGCAGCAGCTGTCGACGCCGCTGGTGGCGCCGGAGACCGCCCCGGTGGACGAACTGGAGCCGCTGACCGCGCACTCGATGCAGCAGTTCATCGCCGCGCACGGTTCGCTGGACAACCTTCCGCTGGCGGTGGGGCTGCGCTCCTTCTACCACGTGACGGTCTCCGGTGATCCCGACACCGTCTACGGGCAGACCCGCTCGATCGTGGGCCAGTTGTGCTCCCTGCACTCGCCGGAGGACCTGCTCGTCGCCGTCGTGGCCGCGCCCGGCGCCCAGCCGGAGTGGGAGTGGGTCAAGTGGCTGCCCCACGCGCAGCACAAGGAGCACGACGGCGCGGGCTCGCGCCGTCTGATATGCGGCGACCTGGGTGAGGTCGAGGAGCTGCTGGCGGACGAGCTGGACGGCCGGCCGCGTTTCAACCGCGAGGGCCAGCCGGTGCTGGACCAGCCGCACGTGGTGATCGTGCTGGACGGCGGCGGCGTGCCGGCGGACTCGGTGATCGCCTCCGCGGAGGGCCTGCAGGGCGTCACGATCCTCGAGGTCGTCCCCGGCGAGCTGGACGACGCGCGCGGCTCGCTGTCGATCCAGGTGTGGCGCGACCAGCTGTACCTGGAGGCCGGGGCCGGCACCTTCACCGGCATCCCCGACGTGCTGTCCCCCGTGCAGGCCGAGTCGCTGGCGCGGCAGCTCGCGCCGCTGCGGCTCGGCGCCGCGGACGCCGACGAACCGCTGCTGGCGAACCTGGACTTCACCGACCTGATGGGGATCGGCGACGCGTCCTCGGTGGACGTCGCGCGGACCTGGCGCCCGCGGACGCTCCACGAGCGGCTGCGGGTGCCGATCGGCCTGGGCGAGACCGGCGAGCCGGTCATGCTGGACGTCAAGGAGGCCTCGCAGGAGGGCATGGGCCCGCACGGGCTGTGCGTCGGCGCCACCGGTTCCGGCAAGTCGGAGCTGCTGCGCACCCTGGTGCTGGGCCTGGCCGTCACGCACTCCTCGGAGACCCTCAACTTCGTGCTCGCCGACTTCAAGGGCGGCGCGACCTTCACCGGCATGGGCACGATGCCGCACGTGTCGGCGGTCATCACCAACCTGGCCGACGAGCTGACCCTGGTGGACCGCATGCGCGACTCCATCACCGGCGAGCTGACCCGCCGCCAGGAGCTGCTGCGGCAGGCCGGCAACTACGCCAACATCACCGACTACGAGAAGGCCCGCGCGGCGGGCGCGGCGCTCGACCCGCTGCCCTCGCTGGTCCTGATCATCGACGAGTTCTCCGAACTGCTGGCCGCGAAGCCCGACTTCATCGAGATGTTCATCCAGATCGGCCGCATCGGCCGTTCGCTGGGCGTGCACATGCTGCTGGCCTCGCAGCGCCTGGAGGAGGGCAAGCTGCGCGGCCTGGACACCTTCCTGTCGTACCGCATCGGTCTGCGGACCTTCTCCGCGGCCGAGTCGCGCACCGCGATCGGCGTGCCCGACGCGTACCACCTGCCCAACGTCCCCGGCGCGGGCATCCTGAAGTACGGCACCGACACGATGGTGCAGTTCAAGGCCGCGTACGTGTCCGGCACCTACCGGGCGCCGGGCACCCGCACGGCGAGCGGGGCGCGCGTCGACCGCTCCCCCGTGCTGTTCACCGCCTCGCCCGTGCCGGTGCGCATCGTCACCGAGCCGGAGCCGCAGCAGCGCGCCGGGCAGGTCGACGACGCGCTGGCCGACACCGTGCTCGACGTCATCGTCGGCCGGCTGGAGGGCCAGGGGCCGCCCGCCCACCAGGTGTGGCTGCCGCCGCTGGACGAGCCGTTCAGCGTCGACCAGGTGCTGCCGCCGCTGACGGTGAGCGCCGAGCGGGGTCTGCACGCCGACGGCTACACCGCCGCCGGCAAGCTGCAGGTGCCGGTCGGCCTGGTCGACAAGCCCTTCGAGCAGCGCCGCGACGTCATGTACGCGGACCTGTCGGGCTCCGGCGGCCACGCGCTGGTCGTGGGCGGCCCGCAGTCCGGCAAGTCGACGCTGGTCCGTACCCTGATCGCGTCCTTCGCGCTCACCCACACCCCGAAGGAAGTGCAGTTCTACGCGCTCGACTTCGGCGGCGGCGGCATGCTCGCCCTGGACGGGCTGGCGCACGTCGGCGGGGTGGCCTCGCGCCTGGACGCGGAGAAGGTCCGCCGTACGGTGGCCGAGGTGCACGGCATCCTGAACGCCCGCGAGGAGTTCTTCCGCACCAACGTCATCGACTCGATGGGCACCTTCCGCTCCCGCCGGGCCTCGGGGCACTTCCCCGACCAGCCGTGGGGCGACGTGTTCCTGGTCATCGACGGATGGAGCACCTTCAAGACCGACTACGAGATGCTCGACCCGGTCATCAACGACATCGCCACCCGCGGTCTGGGCTTCGGCATCCACCTGGTGATCACCGCCACCCGCTACACCGAGATCCGGCCCGCGCTGCGCGACCAGGTCCTCAGCCGGCTGGAGCTGCGGCTCGGCGACCCGATGGAGTCCGAGTTCGACCGCAGGCGCGCCGAGAACGTGCCGGTCGGCAAGCCGGGCCGGGGGCTCTCCCCGGAGAAGCTGGACTACCTGGCGGCACTGCCCCGCGTCGACGCCTCCTCCGGCGTGGAGGACCTGTCGGAGGGCATGGCGCAGTTCGTGACCGCGGTCAACGCCAACTGGTCCGGCCCCACCGCGCCGAAGGTGCGGATGCTGCCGACGATGCTGCCGTCGACCGAGCTGCCCGCGGGCGGCGACTTCTCCGACCGCGGCATCGCGATCGGTGTGGACGAGCTCACCCTGTCGCCGGTGTTCGTGGACTTCGAGACCGACCCGCTGTTCGTCATCTACGGAGAGAGCGAGTCCGGCAAGTCCTCGCTGCTGCGGCTCCTCGCCAAGCAGGTCAGCGAGCGCTACGAGCCCGGCAAGGCGCTGTTCGTGGTCTCCGACTTCCGCCGGGCGCTGCTCGGACAGCTCCCGGAGAGCCACATGTACAAGTACTGCGCCTCCGGCCCGCAGCTGCAGGAGGTCATGGAGTCGCTCGCCGGTTCCATGAGCCGCCGGATGCCCGGCCCGGACGTCACGCCCGAGCAGCTGCGCAACCGCAGTTGGTACAGCGAGCCGGACGCATGGGTCTTTGTGGACGACTACGACCTGGTCGCCACCTCGATGGGCAACCCGATGCAGGTGCTGATGGAGTACCTGCCGTTCGCCCGTGACCTGGGCCTGCGCATCGTGCTGTCGCGCAGCACCTCGGGTGCGTCGCGGTCGTCCTTCGAGCCGTTCCTGACCCGCGTCAAGGAGCTGGGCGCGACCGGTGTGCTGCTGTCCGGCGACCCGGCCGAGGGCCCGGTCTTCGGCAACGTCAAGGCGTCCAGGCTGCCGGCGGGCCGCGCGCAGTTCATCACGCGGCGCCGCGGCAACCAGCTCATCCAGACCGGCTTCCTGCCGGAGAGCTGACCCCGTTCCGGCGCACACGGCGCCGGGACACGCGGGCGGGGGCGGGGCGGACGGCCCGCCCCCGCGGCGCTCGCGGCCTCAGTCGCGCGGGGACGGCGGCCGGTAGGCGGGCGGCACGTCCCGGGGATCGCGCCGTACGGCCGCCGGGCGGTCGCCGCGGGCCGTCCCGTCCTCCCGGGCCTCGCCCCGCTCCTCCCGCGCCTCCTCACCGGCCTGCTGCTCGAACCAGCGCCGGGCGCGCTCCTCCTGCGCCGACCGCTCCTCTGGCGTCAGCCGCTCGTCGGCGCGCTTCAGCTCCGCCATGCGGTCGCCGATCGCGCCGAGGTAGGCGCCGGAGCCCAGTGCCTCGCGCATGCCGAGACGGCCGGAGAGCACCTCCCGCGCCATCTCCTTGAGCGCGCCGTCGACGTTGGGGTTGTCGGCGAGCGTCCTGAGCGCCTTGTGCAGTCGGCGGGCCTGTGCGGGGTCGTCGGCGACGTCCATCAGGTCCGCGTCGCTGATCTCCTTGCTCATCGGCTCCGTTCCCCCGGTCGAGAGTGTCGTGGCGAATGCGTCGATGCCATCGTGCCATCCGGGGGACGCCGCGACCACGGGCACGGGCGGGCGCCGGGGCGCGGCCGGGCGGCGCGGCCGGGCCCCGCGGACACGCTTCGTCAACCTTTCGGCCGACCTTCCCGGAGCGCTGGCCGGAGTTCCCCGATCAGATGTGGCACGGTCTGTCTGAACGATGCCGCCGAAGGAGGCCAGGAGCGACCATGTCCTACCCCGAGCCCCGTTACCTCGGAGAACGGGGCGAGGTCAGCGCGCTGTTCCGCTCCGCCGACACCGCCCCGGACGTGATCGCGCCCTCGGGCAACCGCACCCACTACCTCGCCACGCACGCGTCGACGGACGGCGGCTTCGGCCTGTACCGGATCGACATGGGCCCGGGCTCCCCCGGTCCCAGCACCCACTTCCACCGGTCGATCACGGAGTCCTTCTTCGTGCTGTCCGGGGCGGTGCAGCTCTTCGACGGCGAGCGCTGGATCACCGCCCGTCCCGGGGACTTCCTCCACGTGCCGGCCGGAGGGCTGCACGCCTTCCAGAACGACTCCGACGAGCCGGCGTCGATGCTGCTGCTCTTCGCGCCCGGCGCGCCCCGGGAGGAGTACTTCGAGCGGGCCGCCGAGATGGCGCAGCGCGGAGGTGCGGCGTTCCGGGAGTTCCTGCTCCGGCACGACAGCTTCTTCGTGGAGCCGCCGCAGGTCGGGCCGGAGCCGCTGTGACGGACCCGGGCCGGCCGGCCGGCCCGGGTGACCGTCGCCCGCACCGCCGGCCCGGACGCCGGCTTCGAGGGCGAACTGTCCGACGCCGACCGGGATCACGCGCCCGGCGGCACGCACGCGCTGACGTGGGAGGACGGCGAGCTCGTCCGGCGCACCCTGCCGCACGGCGGGCGGGCACCGCGCACCGGTTGCGTGGAGGCCGCCGGCTTCCGCACCCGTGCGCGGGTGGCTGCCCCGGCGGGGCCCGACGTGGGCGCCGACCCCCGACGGCGTCGTCCGCACCCCGGAGGACGACGACCGCGTGCGCGCGTTGCCCCGGGCCGCTTCGATCGACTTCGCCCGCTCACCCGCGACCGGCGCGACGGCGACCTGGGGTGACCGCGGCCGGCGTCACGGGACGTACAGCTCCAGGCGCCAGTCGTTGCAGCGGATGGGATGCCCCGGCGGGTACTCGAAGTCGCACTCGGCCACCAGCGTGAAGCCGAGCTTGCGGCAGATCGCGTTCGAGGGGTGGTTGTCCACCTTGGGGAAGGCGTGCAGGAAGCGCGGGCCCTTCTCGGCCGCCGCCCGGGCGATCACCGCCTCCCCGGCGGCCGCGGCGACACCGCGGCCCTGGAACTCGGGCAGGACGCCCCAGCCGGTCTCGTACACCGTCCCGCCCCGCCAGGACTTCTCCCAGTAGCCGATGCTCCCCGCCGGAACCCCCTCGGGCATCAGGACGATGCTGAACATCCCGCCGCCGCCCTCGCTCCCGCTCGCCAGGTACCGCTCGTGCCGGACGAGCAGTTGCTCCTCGGTCTCGGGGCCGCCGAGGTGGCGCATCATCCCCGGCGCGTTCGCCCGGCGGAGCAGATCGAGGTCGCCCTCCGCCCACGGCTCGATCCGTACCTGCGCGCCCATCCTCGACTCCCCTCGCCGCTCCTGCCGATCACACCACACGGGTCGGACACCGCCACCGATGAGTTCCGCCGGGCCGCCCGGTCCTATCCCCGGAGCCGTTCCGCAGTGGCCCGGCCCGACCAGGAAGGCAGCACCATGAACGACATCACCATTACCCGGGTCTTCGACGCCCCGCTCGCCAAGGTGTGGAAGGTGTGGACCGAGCCGGAGTACTTCGCCCAGTGGTTCGGCGCCCCTCTGCCCACCGTCGCCAGCGACGTCCGCCCCGGCGGCGCGTGGCGCGCCACCATCACCACGCCGCAGGGCGAGATGCCGCTGAGCGGGGTCTACCGCGAGGTGGAGGTGCACAAGCGGCTGGTGTGGACGATGGACGTCCCGGGCGCCCCCGAGGTCGTCATGGACGCCACCTTCACCGACCGCGGCGACCGGACCGAGGTCGTCTACCACCAGCCCGGCGTCCCCGAGGAGCACTGCGCCACGGCCGAGGCCGGCGCCAACCACATCCTGGACAGTTTCACCTCCGTCCTGGCGAAGTCCTGACGGGGGGGGCGGACGGAACGTGACGGAGACGACCTTCGTCCTGGTCCCCGGGGCGGGCGGCGGCACCTGGTACTGGCACCTGCTGGCGCCGGAGCTGCGGCGCCGCGGCCACGCGGCGGTCGCGGTGGACCTCCCCACCGGGGACGACTCCGCGGGGCTGCGGGAGTACGCGGACGCGGTCGTCGCCACCGCGGGCGACCGCGCACCGCTGGTGCTGGTCGCGCAGTCGATGGCCGGCTTCAGCGCGCCGCTCGCCTGCGAACGGCTCCAGGACCGGCTCGTACTGCTCGTCCTGGTCAACGCGATGGTCCCGGCCCCCGGCGAGACCGCCGGGGAGTGGTGGGCCGCCACGGGCCAGCCGGAGGCCCGGCGCGCCCTCGACCTCGCCGAGGGACGGCCGGTGGACGGGGAGTTCGACCCCCTCGTCACCTTCTTCCACGACCTCCCGGGGCCGTTGGCGGACGAGGCCCTGGCCCAGGGGAACCCGCAGTCGGACACCCCGTTCGGCGTGCCCTTCCCGCTGTCCGCCTGGCCGGACGTACCCACCCGTGTCGTCGTGGACCGCGACGACCGGCTGTTCCCCGCCGACTTCCAGCGGCGCGTGGCCCGGGAACGGCTCGGCGTCGAGGCCGACGTCCTGCCGGGCGGGCACCTGGTGGCACTCGCCGACCCGGACGGGCTGGCGGACCTGCTGGTGGGCTACCTGCCGGGCTGAGGAAGCGGCCGGCGGAGGTGCAGGGCACCGGGGCTCCACTGCTCCCGCCCGGTCCCGCGCACCTCCGCCGTCCAGCCCTCCGCCGCGGCGACGGCGGCGGCACGGTCCGGGCCCACACCGCGGAAGAGCCGGGCGGGGACGGTGACGGCGAGCACGTCCGCGCCGTCGGCGGCCCGCGCCCGGTGGGCCGCCGGCCGGCGCTCGGCGGAGGCGGTCCGGGTGCGGATCCGCTCGGTCGCGTACGCGTCCCACCGGGCGGGGTCGGCGGCCCACTCGAGCCGGAACCGGGGCCAGGTGAGGGCGCCCCGCCACGGGTTGAGCCACCCGAGCGGCGGGTCGAATCCCGCGGACGCGAGCGCGACGACCAGCCCGAGGGCGAGCGCCACGGCCCCCCACACCGGCAGCCAGAACCACTGCAGGACGAACTGCGCGAGCAGCCCCGGCCTGCTCCTCGGTGGGGCGGCGAGACGCGGCGGAGCGGTCACGCGGTGCCGTGCGAGCGGTGCACCACGGCCTGCGCGTAGGCCAGCCGTACGTCCAGCCGGTCCGTGCGCACCTTGTAGCGCTCGGACATCCCGTAGTACTTCAGCGCCGCCGGGGAACCCACCCCCTGCCGCCAGGCCGTACGGACGGGCAGCGACCAGGCGGAGTCCCCGGTGCCGCCGACCGCCCAGAACAGGTTCAGGACGAGCCACAGCGGTGACAGCAGCACGAAGACCACCCACGAGGTCAGCGTCCCGCCGTGCCCGGCGAGCACCCGGCCGCCCGGCAGCCTGATCTCCCACCGCGGCCGCCACCGCGCCCGCTTCGCCGGGGTCCCCAGCTCCCCCAGTTCCTCGCCGCCGGGCCCGAGCACCGACAGCCGCCCGCCGGACGACTGCCCGCCCGCCGGACGTACGACGAAGCCGACCGTCTCCCGTCCGGCCAGGTCCCGGTACATCGCGAACCGCGGCTTCGCGTCGGCCCCGGAGCCGCCGCCGGGCGCACCGTGCCCGACGTAGACGGTCTCGCCGCCCCGCCGGGGGCGGATGACCTTCTGCAGCTTGAAGCCGGCCTGCCTGCGCTCCTGTTCGGAGGGCGGCCGCACCTGGAACGAAACGACACTCATCCGATCACGTCCTGTCCTGTGTCACCCGAAGACGGAGCGGACATCGCCGCCCGCGCCGGGCTGCTCCGGAGCCCCGCCGGGGGCACCGCCGGAGGAGCCGCGGTCGCGTGCGAAGTGCACGCTCCCCCCGATCTCGGACATGAGCGAGACGTACACCGGCAGGTCCGCCAGGCTCGGGGTGCTGAGCGAGAAGACGACGAGGTAGCCGCCGAAGGGCGACGGCACGTAGAGCTCGATGTGCAGGAACGCGAAGGGGGCGGCGACCTGTTCGCCGTCGACCTCCGTCGCGTGGAACGACACCACGGCGGGACCGCACTCCAGGTCCACCTCGTGGACGTCCCGGTGCGGCTCCAGCGAGAGCATCTCGTGCAGCGCCGCCGCCGCGATCCGCGGGTCGCCCGGCTCGATCTCCTCGATGCGCACCAGGAGGTTGGCCGTGCTGATCCGGTCGTCCTCGGTGGCGAACAGGCCGAGGGCCGCGTGCAGCACCCCGTCGGCGTCCAGCGACCCGGCGACCTCGCGGTACACCGCGGCGGTGGCCTCCCGCTGGAAGTCGGTGCCGCCCGGCCAGATGCGCGCGGCCAGTTCGGACACCTGCGCGTCGAGGGCGTCGGGCGGGAGGTGCAGGGGGATCTCGTGGAAGACGTCCGGGGACTCGAACTCCACGAGCACGCCCGGCGCCTCGTACAGCGACGTGCTCATCAAAGCCTCCCGGCCGCGGGCGTGTCCGAGTTGTCGAACATGTTGTAGACGCCGGTCACGATACCGGGAGCCTGCTGCGCCACCTGCGGTCCCTTGGCCCACCACGACATGGGGTCGAGCGTGCCGTCGGCCCGGATGGCCGCGCCGAGGGAGTTCTTCACGCTCTGCGGGGCGAACTTCTCGACCGCCCAGCTCAGCGCCTTCTCCTTGGCGGACGATCCCACCGTGTCCAGGACGTGGTTGTCCCAGGCCATCTTCATGCGGTTGCCGAAGCCCTCGGCGCTGACCATCTTGCTGCCCGGCAGTGCCTCCCGCCGCAGCAGACCGACCTTGCCCTCCAGCTTCTCGACGGTGTAGCCGGCGTTCTTCAGCGCCCTGATCTTGGTCACGTGCTCGATGGAGGCGATGGTCCGGCCGTTCACCTTGTAGAGCTTCATCGGGATCTTGACGCCCTTCATCGCGACCTTCCCCAGCTTGCCGATGGGGATGACGCCCAGACCGTCGCCGATCAGGTCCATCGCGCTGACGTCGGCGCCACCCAGTTTCGCCGCCCCGTGGGTGGCCAGGGCGCCCAGCGACAGCGCCCCGCCCGCGAGCGCGAAGGCGCCGGAAAGGGGCGGGCACCAGAGCGTGAGCAGGGAGAGGACGCCCATCACCGTCGAGGCGATGCTGAGCCAGTCACCGATCTGCTTGAGCAGGTCGGCGTGCTTGACGCACCAGTTCTGGATGTCGTGGCCGACCTTGGTGAAGAAGTCGGCGAGTCCCTCGAAGAAACCGGCGTCGGGCGCCTTGTCGTTGGCCTTGCGCAGCCGGTCCGCGATGCCCCGGGCGTCGGACTGGTGGTGCTCCAGCAGCTCCTCGGCCCGCTTGATGATGTCCTCGAGCTCCTGCTGCGCCTTCTCCAGCTGCTTCCCGGCGAGGTCCAGGTCCTTGCCCGCCTGGTTCAGCCGGTTCGAGGCGGCGTCGATCTTCGCCTGGGCGTCGGCCAGTTCGCTCTGCGTGGCGTAATACTGGCCGGCCAGGCGCAGCGCCGGGTCCGCGGCCGCCCGGTTGTAGGCGGAGGTCGCGCGGTCGTAGACGCCCTGCCCGGACTTCTCGCGCTCCTTGGCCGCCTTTGCCTGCGCCTCGTACTCCCGCGCCTTCTGCTGGTACTCCGCCAGTTTGGAGCGCCACGACGACAACTGGAGCGAGGCCTCGCGCAGCGCGTCCCTGCTGTCGCCCACGTAGCGCGGCAGGTCGCCGACCTTCTCGGCGAAGGCGCTCGCCGCCTCGCCCTCCCAGGTCTTGCCGCCCTTGGTGATCCCGGTCAGCGTGGTGTACGCGTTGTCCAGACCCGTCGCGGCCCGCGACAGCTTGGAGTTGAGGTCCTCGACGCTCTCGAGCTTCCCCGGTGCCGGGTCGAAGCCTATGGAGGGGTAGTCCGCCGCCGTCATCGCGCACCCGCCGTGGGCCGCTCCTGCGGTGACGGGGACGGCGAGGGCTTCGGCGCGGCGCCCTGCGTCATGGCGTCGCGGATCGCCTGCTCCGTGGCCTCGTAGTTGTTCTTGGTGGCCCGGAGCTTGTCCTCGATCTGCGCGGTGCCGTCGGCGATCTTCCCGATGGCGTTGTCCCAGCTGTCGTGGAACTCGTCGCAGGCGTTGTCCAGGGCCTCGCTGCCGGTGCTCTTCGGACCCACGTCCTTCAGCGCGCCCAGCGCCTTGCGCATGTCGTCCTGACTGTCGTGCAACTGCTTCAGCAGCCGGTCGAGGTCCTGGACCTCGACCTTGAAGTGGTCACCCAATGCCTGTCCCCCGCGTGGACCGCCCGCCGTGCCTCAGCGCCAGGGGCGGTGGTTTCAGCCGACCCACCGAGGCTACCGCTCCCCATGTGCCGCTTCACCCCCGTCCGGAGGCTCCCCGCAGGATCTCTACGCACCCACGATGCGGTCGCGGTGTGCGCGGACGCCGCAAGGGAGGAAGGGGGCCCGGTGCGGCCGGGACGTGATCCGGTATGTTCAGGTGCCATTGGCATGTCCTCGCTTAGGCGGTGGCGCGGTTCGGAAGTCGGGGCCACGCGCACGGCGGACGTGCCGGGATCGCAGTCAACGGGGATGGGACAAAGGGATGAGCACTCCCTTCGACGGTTCACAGGACGGCGCGGCCGCGCGGATGCGACTGAACTCCGTACCGGCGGACCCGGGCGGCGGCGGGACGTCCGCCGGGACGACGAAGGTCGACACCCAGCGGTTGGACGGGGCGGCCAACGCCCTGGTCGAACTGCGCGGTGACACCGAGAACGTCGACAACAAGGCCGACGAGGACACCCTCGGCGCCGTCACCGGCCTCAACAGGCACACCGCTCCCGGCCCGCCCGAGGGCGGTTCCTGGGCCACCGCGGGCTCCCTGGTGAGCATGGACGTCCGCTGGGGCGACCAGGTCGCCAACCTCAAGCTCATGCTCCAGGACATCAGCGACAGGCTCCACACCAGCACCGGCCACTACACCCGCGCCGAGCAGGAGGAACAGGCCCGCCAGGCCTCGATCCACACCCCCTTCGGCTAGGCGCCGTCTCGCGCCCCGGGAGGCCGGGGCCACGTGGCACGGCCGCAACGGAAACCGACACCCGTCCGCAGGGACGGACAGGAGCTGACGCAGACATGGTGTCCATCCCCTACCTCGACAAGGCCGACCTCGGCCCGCTGGCCGACGCCGCCGCCTCGTGGGGCGCGCTGCCCGCCAAGTACGACGCCCTCCAGCGCGAGTTCGAGCAGCGCGTGATCAACCACCTAAGGGGCCACTGGGAGGGCGACGCCGCGACCGCGGCCTTCGCCACGATGAACCGGGCCCGCACGGAGTACGAGAACGCCGCCACCGAGGCCGGCCGCATCGCCAAGCTGCTCCAGGACGCGCACACCGAGTTCGCGGGGTACCAGAGGCAGCTGCACGCCCTGCTCGACGAGGCACGGACCGACAGCTTCCACGTCTCCGAGGACGGCGCGATCAAGGACGTCGACTCCCGCTGGGACAGCCCGACCGCCTCCGCCTCGCCGGGCTTCGCCACCGAGCGCAAGGAGAAGCTGGACTCCCTGTCGTCGCGCCTGAACGGCGTACTCGAACAGGCCACCGCCGCCGACGAGGCCGCGAGCGCCGCCCTCGAGCGCGACGCCAACGGCGACAGCCGGTCGTTCAACACCAGCGTCTACACCAGCCTCGACGCCGTCGAGATCGACCGGGCCACCGCCATCGCCGACAAGGGCGACCAGGCGACGGACGCCGAACTCGACGAGCTGAACCGGATCCTCCACGCCAACAGCAAGGATTCCGACTTCACCACCGGCTTCTACGACAAGCTCGGACCCCACAAGACGCTGGACTTCTACGCGAACCTCACCGCCCAGTCCGACGAGGAGCCGGACTCCAGGCGCTTCAAGGAGGTCCAGGAACTCCAGAAGAACCTCGGCCACTCCCTGGCCACCGCCACCGACCCGGACAAGCAGCCCCATCTGTCCGACGCCTGGAACGCGGAACTGCGCGCCCAGGGCGCCCAGAAGTTCACGGTCAGCGACAACCCCGGGTACCCGTACCAGCCGTACGGGTACCAGGTGCTGGGCGGCATCCTGCGGTACGGCGAGTACGACTCGCACTTCCTGACGCCCATCGCGCAGCACGCGGTCTCCCTGGAGGCCGAGAACCCCGACATCTGGATCGAGAACTCCCCGCGCGGCTCGCTGAACGAGGACATCACGTCCAACCCCTCCGGCAAGGGCGGCGACGGCTTCGACCCCATGACCGGCATCCTGGAGGGCCTCGGCCACAGCCCCGGGGCCGCCGAGGACTTCTTCACCGGCGATGTGGTGGCCTACCACCGCGACGGCACCGTCGACCCGGGCGGCGACGTCAGGGTGGACCACGGGGACGGGAAGAAGGCCGTCGACTCCTACCTCGACTACTTCACCGACCCCGACCGCGACTGGGTGCCCGACACGGCCGACCGCGACCTGGAGGAGAGCGCCAAGGCCACCCGGCACGGCCCCGACGCCCTCGGCCACGCCCTGGAGGCGGCGGTCTCCGGACGTGCCTACGACGACGTCGACGGCCCGCCGGTGAGGCACTCCGCGGGCCAGGCGGCCCTGATGCACGACGTGGTGGACAAGTTCGGCAACGACCCGGACCTGATCAGCGTCAAGGACGGCGGCCCGCTGTCCCCGATGACCGACAGCCTCGGGAACATGACGGCCGAGTACATGTGGGACGTACAGAAGGCGATGGCCGGGGACAGCGACAACTTCCCCACGTACGGCAAGGACGCCTCTCTGCAGGACCTCAACGACGGTCCGCTGTCCTCCTTCATCGGCGCGGTGTCGAAGGACCCCGACGCTTACGGCGCCATGGGCAACGCCCAGCAGGCGGTCACCACGCAGGTGGTGAGCGGGGCACTCGACGGCCGCTCCGGGGAAGAGGTCCCGACCGACAAGATCAAGGACCTGGTGGCCCCCGGCGCCTTGATCAGCGGGATCATGGAGGAATCCCGGTCCCAGGCGGTCTACGACGACAGGATCGCCTCCGACGAGGACTTCAACAAGGGCCTGGAGACCGGGGACAAGTGGGTCGGCCGGGTCGTGGGGATGGGCACGAGCAAGATCCCCGTCGCGGGGGACGCGGTCGGCTGGGTGGTGGAGGACATCCAGGAGGCGGTCGTCGACCACTACACGCGCGACTCCAGCGACGAGGCGGGCGACGAGGCGCGCCACGAACTGGAGTCCAAGCGCGAGACCGGGGCCCAGGCGATCAAGGACGCGACCGCGACCGCCGGCCGTGAGGCCGGCCTCACGGAACGGCAGATCACCGATCTCGGCGACGCGGTGTACCACCAGGCCAACCTGGACTACGGCGACGGCCGGAACCGCGCGAGGGGCCTGTAGATCCTGTCTTCCGCCACTTCCCGGGACGCGACCGCGGCCCCGGGTCGAGAGATGCAGAGGTTCACACGATGACTGACACGCTGGACGGCACCGCGGCCGTGGACCGCGCTTCCGGTCGTCGCGGACGGTGGTGGGCAGCGGCCGCAGCCGTCGCACTCCTGGCCGCCGGGATCGGCTGGTGGGCGGTCCGCGGCACCGGAGAGGACGCCGTGGCGATTCCGTCCACGGTGTGCGACGGTTCGCTCCCCGGGTCCCTGGCTGCGGCGGTGCTCCCTTCCGAGGGCGCCGCCTACACGGAGGACACCCAGGACTTCGGCAAGCGCGGCGCGGAGTCCGGTTACTGCTTCCTGCGGGCCGGCGGTGTCTCCGTCGAGGTCAAGTACGACCTGAGCGCGGGCGGCACGTTCACCCGGGCGACCATCGAGAAGCAGGCCGCGGCCAAGGGCCGGTCCCCCCTGACGGCGGACGGGGCCGAAGGGTACGTCGGGGACCGCAGCGGAGCACTGTTCGTGCCGTGCCCGCACGACGGCGACCGTGACGCCGTCGCGTGGGTGACAGCGGGGTACGTGCAGGCCGACGACGACGTGGCGGGATCGCAGCGGGACGCCTTCCGCGACCTCACGATCGCCGCGGCGCGTCACGCCGCCCAGGACGTACTCGGCTGCGCGGGAGCGGGCAGGCAGGGCGGCGGGTCGTGAGGACCGACGCCTCCGGGTGGCGCCCGAGAGGTGATCTGACCGTCGCAGGCGCGCTGCGCGCGGCCCGGGACGACCCGGGCCGCGCCGCGAGCGCGCACGGCGAGGTGACGGCTGCCGGGTGCTAGTGGTTCGACCACGGTCCGGGGCTCTGCTGCTGCGGCTGCTGGTACGGGTTGCCGCGCTGCTGGTACTGCGGCTGGTGCGGCGGCTGCCCGTACTGAGGCTGTCCGCCGCCGCCCCAGCCGGCGGGCGCTCCGGGGCCGCCGGGTCCACCCGGGCCGCCGTCGTTGCGCCTGCCACGCCGTGCGATCTTGACGATCAGCAGGATGACGAGGACCACCACGACCAGCCCGACCAGGCCGACGACCGCGAGGACCAGCCCGTTGGCCGAGGAGGACGAGGTCGCGGCGTCATCGCTCGCGGCTGGGCTCCCCTTGGACTCCGTCGTTCCCGGAGCACCTTCCTTCAGCGACTCGGGGACGGAGAGCGGGCCGTACTTCGCGCCCGCGGGGATGTCCCGCTGGAGGGCCGCCAGCGGCTGGATGAAGCCGTAACCGTAGTGGTCGTCGGGGAGGGCGGTGCCCTTCGCGGACGCGGGAAGCCCGGCGGTCTTCGTGAGGCGGTCGACGAGCTGCCCGACGGTCAGGTCGGGGAACTTCGCTCGCAGCAGCGCCACCGCGGCCGATGTGAAGGCGGTCGCGTCCGACGTTCCGTTGGCGGATCGGTACGGGAAGGACGCGCTGCCGCCGCCGGCGGACACGATGTGCGTCCCCGGTGCGGTCAGCAGGATGCCCTGCCCGAAGTTGGACTTGTCCCAGACCTCACCGGAGTTGTCGACGGCACCGACTGGCAGTACACCGGAGTTGCTCACGGGATAGTTCCAGGCCTCGTGCCCCTTGCCGTCGTTGCCGGTGCCCGACACCACAAGGACGTCCTTCTTCAGGGCATAGGCGACCGCTTCCTCTTCATCGGTCGACGAACTGGAGGTCGCCTGGGAGATGTTGATGACCGAGGCCCCGTGATCGACGGCGTACCGAATCGACGGTCCGAAGCCCTTCTGGTTGTCGCCCGTGTCGCGGATGGAGAGGATCTTCACTTCCGGGGCGAGACCCATCACTCCATCGCCGCTCCCCGGGCCGTGTCCGTGACCGGCGATGATGGAAGCCATCGCCGTTCCGTGGGCGTCACCGTTCTCCGGCAGGGAGGAGTCGTCGTCATCGATGAAGTCCCTGCCCTGGATCACGTTCCCCTTGAGGTCGGCGTGATCGGAGTCGACGCCCTCGTCGATGACCGCGACGGTGACCCCCTTGCCCTTGGAGATCTTCCAGATGGCTTCGGCATCGAACGCCTTGAGCGGCCACTGGTCGTCTCTCACCTGGTCCGCTGCGGCCACCGGCGCCGCGGTCAGCACCAGGGCGCCGGCGAGTACGGCTCCGCCGACCAGGCGCAGCGTTCGTGTGAGGCTCATCCGTGTCCTTCCTCGGGCAGCAGGGGACGCGGCTCGGCCACGTCCCCCACTTTCTACATCCAGCGGCTGATCGAATCGCTATTCGATGACTCGCGGAGCGTTGTTGCGCTCGGGCGTCCAGGTCTCCTCGTCCTCGACCAGGTAGTCCGGACGCTCGCCCTCGCGCCGCTCTTCCTCCTCCGTCCGGTCGGTCTGGCCGCGGCCCATCATGCGGTTCGCGCCCTTGCCGACGTTGCTGCCGCTGCCGGCACCCGCCGCGCCACGGCTCCTGTGCAGGCCCGAGCCCCCCGGCGTACCACGGGTGCCCGACCCGGTGCCCTTGGCGGCACCGACGACGCCGCCGCCCCGGCGGGCCAGGCTGCCCCCGCGACCGGCGCCGGCCGCGCCCCTGCCGCCGGCACCCGCGCCCGCGCCACCCGCACCCGGCATGCCGCCGCGCCCCGCCGCACCGGCGCGCCCGCCGGCAGCGGCGGCTCCACCACGGGCTCCCGCACCACCCCTGGCGCCGAGACCGGCGCCGCCGATGCCACCGCCGGGAAGACCGCCGGTCGCGCCGCCCGCGCCGCCACCGACCGTGCCTCCGGCTCCCACACCGCCACCGGCTCCGGCCGTCCCGCCGCCGGCGCCCGGCGTCGTGCCGGGAGGAGCCGCGATCCCGTCGATCGCCGTACCGACCTGAGGCTTCGTGCTGCCGGCGGGCTTCGGGACCCCGCCGGTGATGCCCGTGTCACGCGGGGACTTCACGTTCGTCGTGGGTTTGGTCGTCCCGCCGGTGCTCCCGGTCACGCTGGTGCGGGAGGTCGTCTTCGGACGGTCGACCGACCGGGACGGAGTGGTGGGAACGACGACGGGGACCGGGGGGTTGCCGATGGGCGCCGGGGGGTAGTCCTCCGGGTCGTCGGTCCGCCTGGTCCACGAACCCATGGTCTTGGACTGCGAGGTGTAGGCGAGGGCCAGCGTCTCCATCTTGGCCGCCATCTGCAACTGGGCTTCCTTGCCAGCCGAGAGGCTGCCCTCGTTGTTGTCCAGGGCGCTCTGCGCGCCCCGGTTGTTCTGGATGTCCTTCTGCCAGTCCTCGCTGCGGTCGAACCCGTCCGTGAGCGCGTCGCCCATGCTCGACAGCCTGCTCGGCTTCTCCATGCTGTCGACCTCCGACTTCACAGGGCGCAGCACGTTCGCGGCGCTCTGCATCGCGGTGGAGGTGTAGTGGGCGTAGGTCGCCGTGTTGTCGATCTGCGTGCTGATCTTCTTCGCCCTGGTCGCGAAGCCCTCGGCGGCGGCTCCCTCCCAGTGCTGGAGGATGTGGTCGACGGCCTTGTCGAAGACCGCCTTGACGCTGCCGTCGCCCTTCACGAGCATGTCGTGGACGCGTCCCCAGGCGTGGGCCACGCTCTCCACCGTGTCCGGGCTGGCGTTGGCGAGCATGGCCTTCATCTCGTCCATGTTCTTGCCGGTGGCGAAGGGCGTCTTCACCTCGCCGGCGAAGCACATCTTCTCCGCCTCGCGGTACTCGTAGGACAGCTCGTCACCCATGGTTCACAACCCCCTCGCGGATCCGCATTTCGTTCATCGGGACACCCGCCGCTCAGCCGCCGGACATGCCGGTCTGGGTGTCGTATTCGGCGTTCGAGTAATGGCCGTGCGCCTTCTTGGTGTTCTTGCCGAATTGATCCATGACCTCGTGCACGACATGGATGATGTCCTCGAGGTAGGTCTTCATGGAGTCGTGGGCCTGGGTCAGGTCCGTGGCCTCCACGAAGCCGGTGCCCAGTGCGCCAGGGGGCAGGTACGTCTGGTTCACGGCGGTCGACTTCGCGCTTCCCATGCTGCTGAGCACGCCGTTGAGCTTGGTGATCGTGTCCTCGAGCTCACTCAGATCGACCTTGTACTGGTCACTCATCGTGTCGCTTCCCCGTTCCTACTCATGTGTTGATCCCTCGCTTGCGACGCCAGTCGCCCAGCACCACGCCGCCGCCGACCAGCAGCGCGACACCGCCGACGGCGCCGCCGACCGTGTAGACGGCGTAGCGCTCGGTGCGTTCCTGGGGGCTCTCGCCGAGGATGACGGTCGCCGCCTCGATCTTCTCGTGGGCCCCGGCGTCGACGACGGGGTCCGGCGTCGGGGCCTCGCGCGGGGTGGTGGCGTCGTCGTTGACGGCCGCCACGGGGTCGATGACGCCCCAGCCGACGAAGTAGTCGCGCCCCGGCTTGCCGCGGTCCGCGGTCTGCTCGATCTGGGTGATGACCTGGCGGTAGGTCCAGTCGGGGTGCTTGGCCCGGATGAGGGCGGCCACGCCGGAGACGTACGGCGCGGAGAAGCTGGTGCCCTGGTCGATGCAGTGGCCGCCGAAGGGGACGGTGGAGACCATGTCGACGCCGGGAGCGGCGATGCCCACGAAGGGGCCGGGCTGCGAGAAGTTGGCGCGGGCGTTGTCCCGGTCGGAGGCGCCGACCGCGAGGACGCCGTCGTAGGAGGCGGGGTAGGTCCGCTTGACCTGGCCGCTCGCGCCGTCGTTGCCGGCCGAGGCGACGATCAGCACGTCGTGGCTCTGGGCGTACTCGACGGCCTGTTCCAACGCGGAGTCGGGCGGCATCGCCGTGGCGGTGTCCTGCGAGATGTTGATGACCTTGGCGCCCTTGTCCACGGCGTGCCTGATCGCCTGGACCATGGTCCGGACCGTGCCGCCGCCCTGGTTGTCGTTCTGCCGGATGGCGAGGATCGACGCCCGCGGGGCGATGCCGACGAAACCCGTCTCCCTGGAGGGCCGGGCGGCGATGATGCCGGCGACCTTGGTGCCGTGGCCGACCTGGTCGTTGGTGCCGTCGTTCCTGGTGCCGTCCTTCTTCTTGCCCGGCTCGATCAGGTCCTCGCCGGCCCCGAACTTGATGGCGGTGGCGAGCTGCCTGTTGCCCTTGTCGACGCCGGTGTCGATGACGGCGACGAGCACCCCGAGGCCCTGGGTGTCCTTCCACAGCTGGTCCAGGACGATGCGCTGCAGCGACCAGGGCGTGCCCTTGATCACGTCGGACGGGAACGAGCACTGGGTGTCGTCGATCTGGAAGCGCTCGCTGCCGCCGTCGTCGGCGAGGACGGTGCGTACGTCACCGACGGACGGCGCCGGGGCGACGCCGGAGGCGGGCAGGCCGAGGGCGGCGAGCGCCGCTGCTGCGGCGGTTACGGCGGTGCGCCTCACGGCGTGCGATCCCACTGCTGTTCATTCCTCCCGTTGTGTGCGGTTCGTGGTCAAACCGCCGACGAGGGCGAGCACGTACGTCTCCGTACACGCCCGCCCTCATCACGCATCACGCGGCCGGCCGCGCGATCAGCCCCAGATCTGCCGGTTCTTGTTCTCGGTGGCCTGGTAGTTCTGCGCGGCCGTGTCGAGGGCACGGGCGATGGCCTCCAGCGTCTGGTGCATGGACGCGGCGCGCTGGTCCCACTCGGTCTGCTTGGCGCGGTAGGCCTCCTGCGCGGAGCCCTCCCACGTGGTCGCGATCTTCTTCACGCCGGCCTCGAGGTCGTCCAGCTGGCGCTTGATGTTGTTGGCCGTCGTACGCACGTCGGTCGCGGCCTGGGAGATGGTCTGGAAATTGACCAGGATCTGCCCGGACATGTGATGTCTCCTCAGATGTTGGATTCGGACGCGTGATCCGGCCGGCGCGGCATCGGTTCACCGCGCGGGGACGGTCATCCGAACGGGTTGCCACCCTGCGCCGAGATGCTCTGGATGGACGCGCGCTGCTCCTCCTCGGAGGCGGAGTAGTTCTTGGTGCTCGCGTCCACGGCTTCCTTGATGTCGCCCAGGATCTGGTTGATCTTGTTGGCGTCCTCGTTCACCTGCGACTGCAGGTTGTTGTACGCCGTGGCGGCGGAGCCCTTCCACCCGGAGGTGATCGTGTCGATCACGGTCTGGAGGCGGCGGATCTCGCCCTGGATCGAGGAGTTGACCGTGGAGATGCGGTTGCTGAACGCAACCATCTCCTCCTCGGTCATGGTGAACTGCTGTCCAGCCATGTGTCGCGTCCCCCATGAGACGTAGAAGATCGGATTCGACGCTCATCGGAAGATGGCGTCGGTCTTCAACTCTAGCCAATAGCAGTGACAAGGCGAACAGGTACCCGGATCCGTATCGGGATCCTGACCTTCCTCACCAAACCCTCACGGTGGCACGGGTGTTGATGGCTTGGCCAATGGTTTGTCAAATACTCAATCAATACCCGTGAAAGCTGGTGGAAATGCCAGTTCAGGAGCCCTGGGCCTGCTTTGCCGCGTTCACTTCGAGCGTCGGTCCGCTCGCGAGGAGGTCGGACCAGATGCGCGGTACGGACACCGGGAAGTTCTTCGCGTAGCCGAGTTTGGTCTGCACGACGCCGACCTCGTCGTCCTGCTTCGCGGCGCCGCCGCTGTCGCTGTCGCCGGTCGTCGGCACCGAGTAGCGCAGTCCGGTGTCGGTGACCAGGAAGATGGACCCGATGCGCTTGTCGGTGCCGTCGTACGCCCGGTAGAAGAGGCCGCTACCGGGCGAGACGTAGGTGTTCGTACCGCTCTGCGCCACGTCCCGGGGGAACTTCTTCCCGGCCCACATGGTCATCGCCGGCCTCTCGGTCAGCTTGTCGTCGACACCGCCGTACACGCTGCAGGCGACCTTGCGGCCGTCCTTCTCGTCCTGGGTGTTGGCCTGCGTGACCGCCTTCTCGGGCCAGCCGAGCTCGTCCATGAACGTCTCGCTCGCCCGCGCCGAGGTGACCTCACCGACGTTGACGGAGACCGCCTCCGGCGACCCCTCGTACAGCGACCTCGCCTGACCGCTGTTCAGCAGCAGCTTCGCCATGAAGTCGGTGACGCGCACGACACGGTCGCGCTGCACCACGTACTGGTCGTCGTTGGCCTTCAGCACCAGGCCGACCTTGGCGTGCTCGGGGCTCAGGCCCGGGGCGGTGGACGGCTCGCCCATGCCGTCGACCTGGGGGAAGGAGATCCCGGCGCCCGGCACGGTGTTGAGGGTGGCCAGGAAGTCGGTGTCGACCTTCTGGGGCTGGGCGGAGGCGCCGAAGATGACCTGGCGCAGGGTGTTGACCAGCTCCGGGTGCTCCTTCCAGTCGGGCCCGCCGAGCAGATAGGGGAAGCCCCGGTCGGTCACCAGGTACTGGGCGCCACCCGGCACCTCGATGTACATGGCCTCGTCGTCGCGGAGCCGGTTCCCGCCCCCGACGAGGGCCGCCTCCTTGGGCTTCTGCTGGTTGATGACGAGGACCGCCCGCTGCGCCGACCGGTCCGTGCCGCCGCCCGGGGTCTCGCACAGCGCCCACGTCTTGGGCTTGCCCGCGTCGTCCTGGCTCGGCAGCCGGTCGGGGGCGTAGGGGATGCCGATGGTGGTGCCCAGCGTCATGCCGCTGTTGTCGAGCACCGACTCCTTGACCTTGATGACCTCGAACTTCTCGGGGTCGAGCAGCAGTCGGGCGGAGGCGAGGTTGAGCACGGGGTGGAGCTGGGCCTCGCCGTTGGTCTTCAGTACGACGTAACGGGTGGTGGACTCGTCGCCGACGATGACCTTCTGGGCGGGGGTGTCCCAGCCCTTGGGCGCGGCGGGCTTCAATATGCCCCAGAATCCGAAGCCGACGACGACCAGCAGACCCACGACGAGACTCGGGGCGACGGTCTTCAGCGGACGCGGCGCGGCCTCCTCGGAACCGTGCGGGGAGGGCTGGAGGAACGCGGCCACCGTGCGCCTGCGTGCGAACGAGTAGGCGTTCAGCTCATCCCTGCGTGTCGCCATCCCTGCGTCAACTCCCCGTATGTCGCTGCTTCGTTGTGGCGTTCCCCGGTCCCGTCGGTCCGCGCGGTGACGGCTGTGGTGAGGGGGACCCCTACTATGCCGTGTGACGATCGCACCGTACGGTACGGGGTGGCGCGATCGGCCCGCCAGCGGCACCCGGAGCGTCCCACGCCGGCACGGCGAAGCGGACGCGAGCGAGCGCTGGACGACGCCGCACGCCGCCCGCGCGGCACAGGTACCGGCAGAAGCAGAAGGGTTGTACGGGGGATGAGCACCGCGACCAGGGCCCGGCGCAGTCCGGGCGACGAGCCATCGCAGCAGTACGCCGGACCACCCGGGGGCGGCCCGGACGGCGCCCCCGCGGCACGGGCCGCGGCGCCGGCGATGACCCGCAGAGCCGGGAGCATAGGCCCCGTGCGGGTGCAGCAGCTCGTGCTGATCGAGCTGGCGCTCGCACTGCTGCTGGGCGGCTGGCTGATCCACAAGGTGGCGGGGCCCGTCGTGGCCGCGGTCGTCGGCGTGCCGCTCGTGCTGTTCGGACTGCTGAGGCGGCGCGGCCGCCCCATGGCGGAGTGGATGGCCACCGCCCGCACGCTGAAGGCCCGTCAGCGGCGCAACGCCGTCGCCGTCCCGCAGGGCACCGACCCCGGTTTCGCACCGGTCGTGGAGTGCGACCCGGCGTTGCGCACCTACGGGTACACCGACGAGCGCGGGCAGCGCGAGATCGGCATGGTCGGCGACGGGACCTTCCTGACGGCCGTCGTCCAGGTGCAGGCGGTCGACGAGCCGCTGCGCCCGGCCCGCGGCGTCCGCTCCCTCCCCCTCGACCTGCTGAACGACCTGCTGACGGTGGACGACATCCGGCTCGCGTCGGTGCAGGTCGTCCAGCACACCCAGCCCGCCCCCGCCCCGCATCTGCCCCCGCAGGCGGTGGCCGCGCGCTCCTACGCGCCGCTGCAGGCGCAGAGCGGGACACCGGGGCTGCGGCTGACCTGGATCGCGATCAAGCTCGACCCCGAACTGTGCCCCGAGGCGGTGCAGGCGCGCGGCGGCGGCATGGCCGGGGCGAGGCGCGCCCTGCTGCGGGCCGCGGACCATCTGGTGAGCCGGCTGGTGGGCACCGGCCTGGAGGCCCGGGTGCTGACCGAGCCGGAGATCATCGCCGCCGTGGCGACGTCGAGTTGCGTGAACCCGCTCGCCACGACGGGCGGCGCCGCCCTCGACGGCAGCCGCCAGGCGCGCCGTACCTCGGAGAGCGTACGCGCGTGGCGCTGTGACGACCGCTGGCACACCACGTACTGGGTGGGCCGCTGGCCGCAGTTGGGCCCCGGCGCCACCGCG
Organism: Streptomyces sp. NPDC058864; assembly: GCF_042742985.1. Lineage (NCBI taxonomy): Bacteria > Bacillati > Actinomycetota > Actinomycetes > Kitasatosporales > Streptomycetaceae > Streptomyces > Streptomyces sp. NPDC058864. The sequence goes on from NZ_JBHYMQ010000068.1 coordinate 37,457, forward strand.
CTGCCCGACCTGGTCGGTCTGCTGACCTCCTCGCCCGCGCTGGCCAGCACCTTCTCCCTGGTCCTGGCGCCGGGCGGCAGCCGGGCGGCACTGCTGTCCGGCTACGTTCGGCTGACCGGCCGCAGCGAGAACGAACTCGTCGAGGCACGACGCCAGTTGGAGCAGCGGGCCACCGCGTCCCGGCTGGGCCTGATGCGGCTGGACCGCGAGCAGGTGCCCGGCATCCTCGCCACGCTGCCCCTGGGAGGTACCCGCTGATGCCGGCTCCGACCGTTCCCGCCTTCGGCGGACAGCGTCCCGGCGGGGGCTCCGGCTTCCCCGGTGGCGCCGAGCCCCGCCCCTCACACCTGCCGCAGGGCTCCGACCCGCGCGGCTCCTCGCTCGCCGACGCCGGACGGCGCACGCTGCGCGCCGCGTTCGGGCTGCTCGGGCCGCGCCGGGAGCGGCACACCCTGGGTCCCGCGCAGCTCTCCGGGCTGTCCCTGCCGATCGGTGACGACGGTGTCGTCATCGGCATCGACGCCGCCAACCAGCCCGCAGTGCTGGCGCTGAGCCGCCCGGCCCGGCTGGACGTGGTGCTGGTCGGCAGCATGTGGCTGGCACAGGTGCTCTCGCTGCGTGCCGCGGCGACCGGTGCGCGGGTCGCGGTGGAGACCGCCCGCCCCCAGTCGTGGGCGCCGATGGCGCAGGCGGCGGGCGGCGGCCAGCAGTGCGTGACCGTGCACGAGGTGGGGCGGATCGCTCCGCAGGGTCCCTCGGTGCACAGCCCCGTCGTCATCGTCCGTGACTGCGGCGCCCGTCCGCCGCGCAGCCGGGTGGCGGCGCAGTCCTGGCAGTCTGTGGTGACCCTGCTGCCGTACCTCGGGCCGACGGCCCCGCGGCTGCTCGCCGCTGCCGACGTGGTGGGACTGCAACGGGTCTCGCCCCAGGAGGCCGAGGTCATCGGCCGGTTGATGGGCCTGTCGGAGGCCGACGTAACGGCGCTGCCGACGCTCGGCGACAACGTGACGATGTGGTGCACGCGCAGGCACCGGCAGTTCGTGATGACGCAGCCCACCGACGCGGAGTCCGGCCTCCTCGGCCCCGCCCGGCGCGTGGACTGACCCTGGGTTGCCCCCTCGGACGTTCCGGACGCTCTCGTGCCGCGGCGGTTTCCGGGCCGCGGCACGGGGCATGGGGCACAGGGGTCCCGGAATCCGCAGCGGTCGCGTCAACTCGGCGACGGCTCGGGCCCCGTGCGGGGCAATCGGGGCATCACGGCGGCGTGCCGGTCGTGACGCCCACGGCGCTTGCCCTACCCGCGGGCCGGGTGATTAGGCTCTTCCGGTGAGCCGCGGCGGCTGTGCCGCGGGAACTCCGAGACGGGGGAAACGCGTCCGCTCCGACGGTCCGGGCGCGTACATCAGTTGACCAGGAGGCACAGTGAGCAGCGATCAGGACGACATCCGCACGGGCGGAGCCGTCCCGGACGGGGATCAGTCCGACGCGGACCTCACGGGCGAGTTCCAGATCGACTACGCGCCGCCGTCCTGGTACACGCAGCAGGCGGGGGGAGGCGCGGCCACGCCTCCTCCCCCGCCCCCGGGCCCCCCGGTGAGTCCGCCGCCGCCCGTCGGGCCCCCGGTCGCCGCCCCGCAGAACCCGCCCGTCGGGCCCCCGGTGGGTCCGCCGGTGGTGGCCGCGCCCGAGGCGGCGTCCCCGCGGGAGCCGCAGCACCCCCAGCAGCCGCAGCAGCCGCCGCAACCGCAGGCCGTGCAGCCGTCGGCCCCTGCGCCGGCACCCGCTGAACCGCGGCCTCAGCAGCCCGAGGTCCCCGACGGCGCCCGCGAGGCCGCCGCGGCGGCGGTCTTCGCCGACCCGGAGCCCGCCCTGCCGGAGGAACCACGGCAGGCGGAACCGCAGCCGGTGCAGGAGCCCGCGCCGGTCGCCGCCGAGGTGACGCCCGCTCCCGCGCAGCCGGACCCCGCGACGATCGCCGCCGAGGCGCCCGAGGAGGAGGCCCCGGCCGCCCCTGAGACGCAGCCCGAGCCGCAGGCCCAGCCGCCCCTCACCCCGCCGCCCGCCCCGGCCCCGCAGTCCCAGGTGCCGCCGCTGCCGCCGGAGTACCAGCCGGCGACCCCGCGGGAGGCGCCGCAGGAGGGGTACGGCCCCCCGCAGCCGCCGCACCAGGGCGCGCCATGGGGCGACCCCAACACCCCCGCGCCACAGCAGCCGTACGGCTACGGCTACCCCCAGCAGGCCCGGCCGCCGCACGGCTACGGCTACCCGCAGCCGCCGAACCAGGGCGCGCCCTGGGCCGACCCGAACGCGCAGCAGCCTCCCCAGCCGCAGCCCCAACCGCCGTACCCGCAGCAGGGGTACGGCTATCCGCTGCCCGCACCCGGCCCGTACGCCCAGCCCCAGCCGCCGGTCCCGCCGCAGCAGCAGCCCATGCCGCCGTACGGGCAGCCGGGCCCGCAGCAGCCCCCGGCTCCCGCACCCGGTCCCGCTCCGTTCCCGCAGCAGGGGCAGCAGCCGATGCCGCCGTACGCCGACGGCGCCAACCCCCCGGCGCCGCCGCACGGTTACGGCTATCCGCAGCCCGGGCCCCAGCCCCAGCCCCAGCCGCCGGTGCAGCCGCAGCCGCCGGTGCAGCCGCAGCCCCAGCCCCACGCGCAGCCGCCGGTCCCGCCCCAGCAACAGCAGCAGCCCACCCCGCCCGTGGACCCGCGCACGGCAGCCGGGTGGGGCGGCCCCGGTCCCGGCCAGGAGCAGCAGCAGCGCGTGATGCACGGCGCCCCGCTCGGCTACAACGCGGCCGTCGAGCTGTCCTCGGACCGGCTGCTGCGCCAGCAGCCGAAGGCGCGCAAGAACAACAACCAGCCGTCACGCTTCAAGATCGGCGCCAAGAAGGAGGAGCAGGAGCGCCAGCGCAAGCTGGACCTGATCCGCACCCCGGTGCTGTCCTGCTACCGGATCGCGGTGATCAGCCTCAAGGGCGGTGTCGGCAAGACGACGACGACCACCGCCCTGGGGTCCACGCTCGCGTCCGAGCGCCAGGACAAGATCCTCGCCATCGACGCCAACCCCGACGCCGGCACGCTCGGCCGCCGGGTGCGCCGGGAGACCGGCGCGACGATCCGCGACCTGGTCCAGGCGCTGCCGCAGCTCAACAGCTACATGGACATCCGCCGCTTCACCTCGCAGGCGCCCTCCGGTCTGGAGATCATCGCCAACGACGTGGACCCGGCCGTCTCCACGACCTTCAACGACCAGGACTACCGCCGCGCGCTGGCCCTGCTCGGCCAGCAGTACCCGATCATCCTGACCGACTCCGGAACCGGCCTGCTCTACAGCGCCATGCGCGGCGTGCTCGACCTGGCCGACCAGCTGATCATCATCTCCACCCCGTCGGTGGACGGTGCCAGCAGCGCCAGCACGACCCTCGACTGGCTCGGTGCGCACGGCTACGCCGACCTCGTGCAGCGCAGCCTCACGGTGATCTCGGGGGTCCGCGAGACCGGCAAGATGATCAAGGTGGACGACATCGTCGCGCACTTCGAGACCCGCTGCCGCGGCGTCGTCGTGGTGCCCTTCGACGAACACCTCGCCGCGGGCGCCGAGGTCGACCTCGACATGATGCGGCCGAAGACCCGGGAGGCGTACTTCCACCTGGCGTCACTGGTCGCCGAGGACTTCGTCCGCGCCCAGCAGGCGCAGGGCGTCTACCCGCCCCACCAGCAGATGCCGCAGCAGCAGGGCGGCTACCCGCCCCAGCAGGGGCAGCAGCCCTACCCGCCGCAGCAGCAGGCGTACGGCTACCCGCAGCAGCCGCCGTACGGTCAGCCCGCGCCGCCGCCCCCGCCGGGGCAGGGCGGGATGCCCCAGGGCTGGACCCAGCAGCCGCCCCCGCCGCCGCAGGAGGCCCGGCCCGGGCAGCAGCCCCCGGCTCCGGGTCAGGTCCCGCCCGGCTGGACCCAGCAGGAGTGACCGGAAGGGCCCGCCCCGCCGTCGTGGCGGGACGGGCCCTTCCCGTCTGTCGGTCGGCGGCGCTCCGGCCGCCGTGTCACTCGGCGCCGTGGGCGTCGACCAGCTCCCGGGCGCGCTTGACGTCGTCGGCCATCCGCTCCAGCAGCGCGTCGATCGTGTCGAACTTCTCCATGCCCCGCAGGTAGGCGAGGAAGTCGACGGCGACGTGCAGCCCGTACAGGTCCAGCCCGACGCGGTCGATGGCGTACGCCTCGACGGTGCGCGCGGTCCCGTCGAAGGTGGGGTTGGTGCCGACGGAGATCGCGGCGGGCATGGCCTCGCCCGCCACGTGCAGCCAGCCCGCGTAGACCCCGTCGGCGGGGATCGCGGTGTGCGGCAGGGTCTCGACGTTCGCCGTCGGGTAGCCGAGGTCGCGGCCGCGCTGGGCGCCGCGGACGACGACGCCCTCGACGCGGTGCGGCCGGCCGAGGATCTCGGCGGCGCCCGCCACGTCGCCCTCGGCGATCAGGCGGCGGGTCATGGTGGAGGAGAACGGCTGGCCACCGCCCGCCTCGCCCGTCAGGTAGAGGTCGACGACGTCCACCTCGTAGTCGTACTTCAGCCCCATCGCGGACAGGAACTCCACGTCGCCGGCGGCCTTGTGCCCGAAGCGGAAGTTCGGGCCCTCGACGACGGCCCGCGCGTGGAGCGCGTCGACCAGCACGGTGCGGATGAAGTCGCCCGGCGAGAGCTGGGAGAACTCGGTCGTGAACGGCAGGATCAGCAGGGCGTCGACGCCCAGCTCCGCCATCAGCTCGGCGCGCCGGTGATGGGCCGCGAGCAGCGGCGGGTGGCTGCCGGGGCGGACGACCTCGCTGGGGTGCGGGTCGAAGGTGACGACGACGGAGGCGACGCCCAGCTCGCGGGCCCGTTCCACGGCCCTGCCGATGATCAGCTGGTGCCCACGGTGGACCCCGTCGTACGAGCCGATGGTGACGACGCTGCGTCCCCAGTCCTCGGGGACGTCCTCCAAGCCTCGCCAGCGCTGCACAGTGACCGCTCCTCGACCGCCGATGGTTCTCCGATGTGCAGGTCCAAGCCTGCCATGCCGGTGGGCCCACCGGCGCGGCGCCCCCGGTGACGTGGCCGTTCCGGATCCGGCCCGAGGTCCTTCCCGGCGGACCGCCCGCACCGGAGAAGCGGCCACCGACCGGCGGAAGCACCCCTCGGCGGCCGCCCCCCCCACCCCCGGAGCCCTTCCCCTCACAGGCCCACCGCCTGCGCGGGGGCGAGCTGGTCGCACATGCGCCGGGCGCTGGGGCCGATGACCGCGTCCCACGCCCCGGGGCCGGCGCCCTCGGGGCAGTCGGCCGCCAGCCATCCGCGCACCTGCCGGCCGAATCCGGGCGAGCCGCTGACGAGCTGCACCAGCCGCCGGTCGAAGAGGGCCGCCCCCTCGGGCGTACGGCAGAGCAGGAGGCCGACCCGGTGCACCAGGTCACGCGTCGCCGGAGCCGGCCGCCGGGCGCACCCGTCGGCGGCCGCGGTGAGGAGGGCGTCCAGCACGGCCGGGTCGCGTTCCTGCTCCAGGAGGACGTCCAGCAGCTCCCGGCGCAGCGGGCGGGAGGCGCGGCTGCCCGGCGCGGCCAGCACGGGCGCCAGCACGCTGCGCACCTGCGGCGGGTGCTCCCGCAGCAGTCCGGTGACGAGCGGGAGGAGCACGGCACGGACGGCCGGGCCGTGCTCCAGGCGGCGGTCGAGGTAGGCCGCCGCGTGGCGGGCGTCCTCGGGACGGTGGCCGAGGTGGTCCCAGACCAGGGCGGCGGCCCGGCGGGCCAGCGCCGGCGTGGAGACCTCGGCCAGTTCCCGCAGCACCTCGGCGGCACCGGGGCCGGGTTCGCGCAACCGGGCGTGGAAGGCGGCGAGCACCTGCTCGGGGTGGGTGGGGAGGGCGGCGGCGAGCGCCGCGGCCGGCAGCAGCGGATCACCCGCGGCGAAGCCGTCCAGGGCGGCGCGCAGATGGAGGGAACGGGTCGCCGGGTCCCGTACCAGGAGGCCGAGCGCGGCACCGTGCAGGGCACGGTCGGCGGGTCTGGCCAGGATCGCCAGGGCCGCGTAGCGCAGCAGCTCGCGGTCGGCGGCGAGCACGGCGTGCGGGGCGGCCAGCAGACCGTACGTGGCCGCGGCGGTGTGCCGCTCCGGCCGGTCCTCGTGCGCCCATCGGTCGACGGCGCGGCACACGGCGGAGGGTTCGTCCTCGGCGAGGGCCGCCAGCAGTTCCCGGGCGCGGGGGTGGTCCGTGGCGGCCAGTGCCTCGGTGAGGTCGTCCACGGCCTGCCGCCGGTGCGTGTGGAGCAGCGCCTGCGCCGCGGTGGCGACCGTCGGCCGGAGGCCGGAGGGCGCGGACTGCAGCAGCCGTTCGTCGCTGAACCAGTCGCACACCGCGGGCAGCGAGGGCCGCGGCGCCCCGGTCAGCACCTCGCCGGCCGCCGTCAGGAACCGCTCCCGGGTGCCGTCCACGGCGCGCGGCGGGCCGTCGGCGGGCAGCAGCAGCCGCAGCAGCGCCAGGCGCTCCTCCGGGGAGAGCCGCAGCCGCCGCCAGAACCACGGCCCGAACTCCCCCAGCCCCGGGCCCTCGTGGAAGCCCCCGGTCTCGATCGAGCGGGCGGTGAGGCGTTCCGCCAGCAGCCGCAGCACCTCCCGGTACGGCGTGGCGTCCGGCACCGCGAGCAGGGTCTCCCCCAGCAGGTGCGCGGCCCACCACACCGCGTCCGCGCGCCGGGCCGCCGCCCGCCCGGCGTCCTCGCCCTCGCCGCGCGGCCGTGGCACCCCGTCCAGCAGGACGGTCGCGGCGGCGTCGCGGTCGAGCACGAGGACCAGTTGCCGCAGCCGCCGCGCGAGCGGCTCCGGCCCCGAGCGGCGCGCGGTGAGCAGCAGCGCCTGCACGACGGGGCCGATGCGGTGCCGCGGCACAGGCAGGCAGCGCGGCGCGGAGGGCGGGGCGAGCGACGGCGCGGGCGGCACCGGCGGCACGGCGCTGTGCCGCGGCTGCGCCCCGGCCCGGGCCGGCAGCCGCACGGGGGCCTCGGCACAGCCGTCCCGGTCCCCGGACGACCAGCGGTGGACGAGCGCGTACAGCGCCTCGTCCAGGTCGAGTCGGCAGCCCTGCAGCCAGTCGCCCAACTCCTCGTGCGCGAAGCGGTACCCGGCGCCGGCCGGTACCACGAGCCCCTCCGTGAGCACCGCCGCCGCCCACCCGGAGCGCCACGGGAACAACTCCTCGAACGACGCCCGGTCCAGCTCGCCCGGCCCGGAGCCCAGGCAGCGCCGGGCCGCCTCGTGCGCCTGCCCGGCGACGCGGGCCGCCAGCCGCCGTACCTGCGTGGCCGGCGCGGGACCCGTGGCGGCCGCGATGCGGCCCGCGATCCGCAGGCACAGCAGATCCAGGTGGGCCGAGAAGACCTCCGTCCGGCCGGGCCGTCCGGTGAGGCCGCCGCCGGCGGCCCGTACCTCCGACAGCAGCCGCAGCGCCAGCGGATGCGCCGCGTCCTGCTCGGCGAGGGCGCCGGCGGGCAGCCCGTGGCGCTCGCGGACGAGCCGCGCCGGCTCCTCCGGCAGCGCGCCGAGGCGGAGGCACGCGGGCAGCGCACGGGCACCCGGCGGGGTGCCCGCGTCGTGGAGCGCGCCCGGCGGGAAGAGCGCACCGGCCTGCTCCCAGTACTCGGGGCGGCAGGCCACGATCAGCCGCACCCCCGCCGACCGCAGCCAACGCGCGGTCTCCGCCGTCCACTCGGGCAGCGCGTGGGCGAGCGGCGGCGCCATCTCCTCGGGAGCGTCCAGCACGACGAGCAGCGGCCGCCCCACGGCACGCGCCAGGCGGGCGACGGCATCGGGCGACGCGTCGTCCGGCGCGCGCTCCGGCGCCGTCCCGGCGTGCACGATGCGCCCCGCGGCGGCCAGCGCCCGTTCCACGGCCTCCCTCAACCCGGCGTCCCCCGCGCGCAGTTCGGCCCCCCGCAGCCACACCGTGGGCGCCGGGTCCGGACCCGCGGCACGCCGGGCGGCCAACGCCTCCAGTTCGGTCGTACGGCCGCTGCCGGGGGCGCCGACCAACCCGAGCACCGGGGCGCACCCCTCCCCCGTGAAGCGCGCCAGCTCCGACTCCGTGTCCGGGCGTACGACGGCCTCGCGCCAGGCCCGCGGCCGGGCCGCGGAACCGACCGACGTCGCGGTCAGCTGCAGCGCACCGGCGATGTTCAGGTGCGGCCCGTACGCGGGCACGGTCGCCGCGTTGCGCGCCAGCGCGTCCCCGAGCACCCCGCCTTCCGCGGGCGCCCGCAGCGGCACCGCGAGTCCGCCCGCGCGCCGCCCCGCGTGCAGCGCCGTAACGACGACGCCGTGGACGGCACCGGTCTCCGCGTCGATCACCGGCTCGCCCGAGGCGACCGCGCGCAACGGCTCGTCGTCCCCGCGCGCACCGGCCAGCTCGTACGCCGCGTCGAGCAGATGGAAGCGGTCCGTCGCGGTGTACGTCACCGGCGCCGTCCCGGCGATCGCGGCCTCCACCCACGTCGCACCACGCACCCGCACCGCCCGCCCGGGCCCCGCGGTCCGCGCGAACCCGGCCACGGGCAACGGCGGCACGTCCAGCCCCTCCGTCGCCACGAGCGCGAGCCCCAGCTCCGGCAGCGGCGTGATCGCGTGCGCCTCGACGAGCGTCGTCTGTTCCCCGTGCGCGTGCAGCACGAGCCGCACGAGGCCGTCCACGGCCTCATGGCTCGTCACGAGCGTCCCCCGCCCGTCCCGCGCCTCGACGAGGAACCCCGTCCCCCGCGGCCGTCCGGCCAGGTCACGAACGCGCACCAACGCCCTGTCCACATCGGCGGGCAGCACCGCCATCTGCGCACCTCCCCGCCACAGTGCCCGTTTCGACCGTAGACGTCCGTTGATCGACACAACAGATCCCATGTCGAAAGCGCCCCCCAGCGCTCCCTCTCTTCACTCCGAGCGCCTGCCCGTTGGAGTGAATCGATCTTGCGGGGTGGATAGGGAGGGGTGAGGGGGGATCGTGCGGCGCGGGCCGCCAGGGGGGAGGGCCCGCGCCTCACGGCTGCGCCGCTCCCCGGGGTGAGCCTGCGGCGCGAGCCGTTTGTTTGCGTGCGGGTGCGTTGTGGTTGCGGTTTGGGTCTTTTTCCCGCCCGCCCGCCCGTGGCCCCGGGACGGTTGGTGCGGGTCTGCGCCCGGTTTCATGGGTGGGCCGGGGGCGGGGCCTCCAGGGTGGGCATTCTGTACCGCATATTTATGTGCATGGCGGGCAATCCGAATAGGCGGCGCTCTGCCGCACAACAAATACACGTCAGCGTCCAGAACGCCCACCCCTACGACCCCACCCCCTCCGCATCGCGAGCGACCAACGCCCGGTGGGGGGTGATGAGGCAATCCGGGGTGACCCTGGATTGCCT
>NZ_JBHYMQ010000069.1:0-17690 GCF_042742985.1 Streptomyces sp. NPDC058864
CCGCCGCTTTGCGCCCAAAGGGCGCGAGACGGCGGGACAGCCGAACCACCGGCGCCGAGGTGCCCTCCGCGCGCTCAGAAGTTGATCATGTGGCCCGCGAGGCCGTGGACGGCCTCCTGGACGGCCTCGCTGAGCGTCGGGTGGCCGTGCACGTTGCGGGCCAGTTCGGCGGCCGTGAGGTCCCACTTCTGGGCGAGCGTCAGTTCCGGCAGGAGTTCGGTGACCTCGGGGCCGATCAGGTGGCCGCCCAGGAGCTCGCCGTACTTCGCGTCGCTGATGAGCTTCACGAAGCCGCTCGCGTCACCGAGGCCGTGCGCCTTGCCGTTGGCGGTGAAGGGGAACTTGGCGACGCGCACGTCGAGGCCGCGCTCGCGGACCTGCGCCTCCGTCCACCCGAAGCTGGCGATCTGCGGCTGGCAGAAGGTGACGCGCGGGATCATCACGTAGTCGAGCGACATCGTCTCGGCCTCCGCGATGGTCTCGGCGGCGACCACCCCCATGGCTTCGGCGGCGTGCGCGAGCATCAGCTTCGCGGTGACGTCGCCGATGGCGTAGATGTGCGGGACGCTGGTGCGGCAGAACTCGTCGATGTCGATGGCGCCGCGCTCGGTGAGCCGGACGCCGGTCTGCTCCAGGCCGTAGCCGGAGATCCGCGGCTGGAAGCCGATGGCCTGGAGGACCTTGTCCGCCTGGAGGGTCTGCCGCTGACCGCCGGTGGTCACCATGACCTTCACCGAGTCGCCGGCGTCGTTGATCGCCTCCACCCGGGTCGAGGTGAGCACGTCGATGCCGAGCTTGCGGTACTGGCGGGAGAGTTCGGCCGAGACCTCCTCGTCCTCCAGCGGCACGATCCGGTCGAGGAACTCCACGAGGGTCACCTTCACCCCGTAGTTGTGCAGGACGTACGCGAACTCCACGCCGATCGCGCCGGCGCCCGCGATGAGCATGCTCCCCGGGAGCGTGTCCGTCATGATCTGCTCCTCGTACGTCACGACCCGCTCGCTGAGCGAGGTGCCGGGGAGCAGCCTGGTGGTGGCGCCGGTGGCGATGATGCAGTGGTCGAAGGTGACGGTCTCGCTGCCGCCGGAGCCCAGCGCGACGTGGAGGGTGTGGTCGTCGGTGAAGGTGCCGTGGCCCTCGAACTTCGTGATGTCGTTCTTCTTCATCAGGAAGTGGACGCCCCTGACGCGGCCGTCGGCGACCTTGCGGCTGCGCGCGAAGGCCTCGCGGTAGTCGAAGCTGACCTCGCCGTTCACCCGGATGCCGAAGGTCCTGGCCTCCTTGGTGAAGATGTGCGCCAGTTCCGCGTTGCGGAGCAGGGCCTTGGAGGGGATGCACCCGACGTTGAGACAGACCCCGCCCCAGTAGCGCTCCTCGACGACCGCCGTGCGCAGACCCAGCTGGGCAGCCCTGATCGCGGCAACGTACCCGCCGGGCCCCGCGCCCAGGACGACGACGTCAAAGTGTGTGCTCATGCGGCGACCCCCTGTGTGGACCACGGTGCGGAAGCTCGAGCGGGCCGGAGTGTCCCGTGGCCCACGATCACGTGCCGGGGGCGGCCGCGCAACACGGGGGAGGCGTCCGCCGCGTCACATCGGCCGCCCGGCGTACGTCCGGGTCGACGGCGGGTCAGTTGTTCGCCAGGAACTGGCGGGCGAGCGCGTCGCCGGCGGAGACCGCCTTGGCGTGGCTCTCGATCGGTGAGACCGACGAGTTCTTGAAGAGGATGTACGTCACACCGGACTCCGCCCCGCCGGTCTCCGGGTCGGGGTCGATGCCGAGGGCCTGAGCGGTGGCGTAGGAGGCCTCGCCGATGATCGCGGTGGGGCCGGTGTCGCCGACGACGGCGTACTCGACCCGGCCGCCGTACACGACGGCGACGACCCCGCCGCCCTTGATGCCGGCGCCGCGGTAGTCCCAGGTGCCGCTGGGGCTGGGGACGACGACGTAGGGGAGGGTCTCGGCGTTGAGCGGGCGGCCGTCCGACTGGTGGAAGGCCGTGTCGTCCTGGAACCAGGGGTCGGTGTCCCAGTTGCAGCGGGCCGTGACCTGGCCGTCGCAGTCGATGTCCATGTCAGCCTTCCAGAACACGGCGCCGTTGGCACCGCAGACCGGGACGGTGGCGGTGGTCTCCTCGTCGGTGCGGTACCTGCCGTTGGAGATCTGGCTGCAGCCATTGACCTTGGCCAGTAACTGGGCGGCGGTGACGGAGCCCTCCTGCGGGCTGCGGGGGGACGCTCCGGCGGGGTCTGCGGCGCCGGCGGCGGGGGTGAGGAGGGCTGCCAGCAGGGTGGCTCCGGCACCGGCGGTGGCCAGTACGAGGCGCTTGCGCACGACGGACTCCTTCCGTTAGGAAACTTTCCTAACCTGCATCCTGACATCTTGTCGGGGTCATGCCAAGAGGACGAAGGTCCCGCCGGCGAAGGACCAGGAGATGACCGAAAGACCGAGGGCGCGCCGCCGCGCGCCCCCTACGGTGGGTGGCTGATCCGATCCGCATGCCCGGCATGCGGCGGCCGGCCCCAGGAGGTACCACCGTGGCACTGACGACCCGCGCGACCCGAGCGCTCGGAGCAGTCGCGGCGGTGACGCTCGCCGGAGCCACGCTCGCCGCCTGCGGCACGGAGCACATGATGCAGAACGCCGGTGCCGCCCACTCGGCACCCTCCGCCCCCGCCACCGCGCCGCCCGCCACGTCTTCCGCGCCGTCGACGCCCTCGTCCGCGCCCTCGTCGGCCCCCGCCGCACCGCGCTCCACGGAGCCCGGCACCCCGTCCGGCACCCCGGGCGCGGCGCACACCCCGGCGGGCACCGCGCACCACGGCCCCGCCTCGCCGGGAACCGGACGGCCGCAGGCCCCCGGGAACGGCTCGGACGCACCCCGCGGCACCGCGGCCCACGGCACCTCCGTCCATGCCCCTGCCCGCGGCACGTCCGTGACCCCGCTCTCGATCCAGCACGGCGTGGAGGCCCCGGGCAGGTCGGTGGCGCTCACCTTCGACGACGGCCCGGACCCGGTGTGGACCCCCGAGGTCCTCGAGGTGCTCGCCCGGCACCACGCCAAGGCCACCTTCTGCGAGATAGGCCCCAACGCACGGGCCCACCCCGACCTGGTGCGGCGGATCGCCGCCGCGGGCCACCGGCTGTGCGACCACTCCGTCCACCACGACGAGGCGCAGAGCGGCAAGTCCGAGGAGTACAACCGGCACGAGATACTCGACGCCCAGAGCGAGATATCCCGCGCCGCCGGTTCCGGCGGCACGCCGCTGTGGTACTACCGCGCCCCCGGCGGCGACTTCTCCCCCGCGATCCGCGCCATCGCCGCCGGCCACGGGCTGCGTCCGCTCGGCTGGACGGTCGACTCCGACGACTGGCGCCGCCCCGGTGCGGACGCGATCCTCGCGACCGTGAACCGAGAGCTGAAGCCGGGCGCCATCGTGCTCATGCACGACGGCGGCGGCGACCGCAGCCAGACCGTGCAGGCGCTGGAGACCCTGCTCGACCGGCTCGACGCGGGCGGCTGGACGTACACCTTCCCGCAGCGCTGATCCGGCCGCCGCGGTCGGAGGACAAAGGGCGCGACCCGCCTTCTTCTCACACCCCGTGACGTTTCCCCGCACACGGGCTGCGCCGGGGCCCCGGAGGCGGTGTAATGACCACGTGGTCAGCGACGGCGCGAAAGGACGCAGAGTTCGGGCGCTGTCCGCCGAGCTCGCGCTCAAGACGCTCCGATCCGACCTTGGCCGGTCCGCCCGCCTGCGATCCGTCATCGAACAGGCACTGGTCTTCACCGGTGCGACCCATGTCGCGGTGTACGCACCCTCGGAGACCGGCGGCGAGTTGTGCCTGGTCGCCTCGGCCGGGGTGCCGCGCACCCTGCACGGGCTGCGCCAGAGCTACGCGACGGACGGCGGTTCACCCATGGCCGTCGCCGTGCGCCAGGACCGCGTGGTGACGGCGGGACCCGCGGAGGTCGCCCGGTTGACGGGGAACGGGACGTCAGAAGCGCTGGAGGTCTCGCTGACCGCCCTGCCTCTGCGGGCGGACCACGTGTCCGTCGGATGCCTGGTGGCGGTCACGGACCAGCCGGGCGGCTTCGACGCCGACGACCGCCAGAGCCTCGAGCTGTTCGCCACCGCGATCGGCCATCCCGGCCCCACCCCCGGCGACGCGTGCGGCGACACCGATCCGGTGGCCGGTGCGGAGTCCCGGGGCACCGGGTTCACCCTCGACATGGACACCGGCTGGATCAACGTCGGCGACGACGTGCTCGCCCTCTTCGGCCTGGAACCCGCGGGGTTCGACGGCCGGGTGGAGACCCTGCTCGCGCTGACCGTCCCCGAGGACCTGCCCGCCCTGATGTCGGTGGTGGAGGCCGGGCACATGGCCACCGGCGACCGCGAGCTGGAGTTCCGCATCCGCCGGCCATCCGGGGAACTGCGCTGGCTGCGGCTGCGCGGGCGGGTGCTGTTCGCACCGGACGGCCGTCCGGTGCGGCTGCTCGGCACGGTCGGCGACGCCTCGCGGATGCGGGCCGGGGTCAACGACGTGGGACGGGTGCAGCAGCTCGCCGCCGACCTGGCCAACGCCTCGACCGTGCGCGACGTCAGCACGGTGGTGGTGACGTCGCTGCGCCGCCCCCTGAACGCCGATCGGATCGCGCTCGCCGAGCTGGAGAACGACCGGCTGGTGGTCACCGTCCTCGACCCGGCGGACCCTTCGGCGTGGCCCGAGGTGTGGCGCACCGAATGGCGTTCGGAATGGCCGGACGCGCCGACCAGGGCCATGCCCACGCTGGCGACCGCGCTGCGCGAGGGCCGGGTCGGCTTCTGGCCGGCCGGGGCACCGCTGGAGTCCACGCTGGCCGGGGTGGGTCCCGGCGGCCTGGCGGTGCTGCCGCTGCCCGCGGCCGGGCGGGTCGTCGGATGCTGCCTCATCGGCTGGGACCAGCCCCACGAGTTCGGCACGGACGAGCGTGCCGTGCTGACCGCCGCGGCCGGCCTGGTCGGGCAGGCGCTGGTGCGCGTACGGGCCTTCGACGCCGAGCACGAACTGGTCGGCACCCTCCAGCGCACCTTGCTGCCGCGCCGGCTCCCGGTGCTGCCGGGCGGCGTCGCGGTCGCCCGCTACCTGCCGACGACCGGCGGGCTCGAGGTCGGCGGCGACTGGTACGACGTCATACCCCTGCACGACCACCACGTCGCCCTGGTCATCGGCGACGTCCAGGGCCACAACGCCGGGGCGGCCACGCTCATGGGCCAGATGCGCACCGCGATCCGCGCCTACGCCGTGGAGGGCCACTCCCCCGACGTCGTCGTGTCGCACGCCAACCGCCTGCTGGTGGGCATGGAGACGGACCTCTTCGCGACCTGCTGCTACGTCAGCGTCGACATGGAGGAGGGCAGCGCCTGGTGCGTGCGCGCCGGTCACCTGCCCCCCGTGCTGCGGCTGCCGGACGGGAGCACGCAGACGCTGGAGGGCGACGGCGGACCCCCGCTGGGCGTCGTCGACGACGCGGACTTCCCGCTGATCCCGCTGCGACTGCACAACGGCACCGTCCTCGCGCTGACCACGGACGGCCTGGTGGAGTCCGCCGAGCTCACCATGGACGAGGGCATCGCGCGGATGTCGCGCGAACTGTCCGAGGCCGACCCCGCCCACCTGGGCCGCATGGCCGACGCGCTGTTGAGCGGCGCGACCCGCAGCGACGACGTGGCGCTCCTGCTGATGCGCTACGACGGCATGGCCGTCAAGCCCGTGCGCGAGAGCTGGACGGTGTGGCGGCTCCCCGACGCCGCCTCGCACGCCCGCCGCTTCACCGCCCGCACCTTGCGCGCGTGGGGGCTCGGCGAGGCGGCCGACACGGTGCTGCTGGTCGTCTCGGAGCTGGTCACCAACGCCCTGGTGCACACCGAGGGGCAGGTCCGGCTGGACCTCACCCTCACCGGCGACCGGCTGCGGATCGCCGTCGGCGACGGCTCCCCGCGGACACCGGTCAAACCGGCGATCATCAACTGGCACGACACCGGCGGCCGCGGCATCCTCCTCGTCGAGGCCATGTCCGCCGCCTGGGGCACGATGCCGCTCAGCGGCGGCAAGCAGGTGTGGTGCGAGATCCCCGTCCACCCTCCGCACACCGGCCCGGGCAGCGCCGGCTGACGCGGAGTGCGCCTTCCCCCGGGCCCCTCCGACCGTGCACTTGGGCCGCGGGGTCAGCGGTCGGTACGCCCGTCCCGGCGTCCCGGCGGATGCGGCTGCACGCCGGTCATCAGGACGTCCATGCCGCGCCTTGTCGTGGCCAGGACGACACGGTCACCCGCCCGCAGGACCCGGCCGGGGGCGGGTCGCCAGTCGAGACCGGGCGACCGGTCCAGCCGGATGCCGGCCAGGGTGTCCACGTCGGAGGACACCCGGGCCACCTCGGCCGTTCCGACCGCGAGCAGCCGCCACTCGTTCTCGCGGAACGCCTCGTACACCGAACGCCCCTCCAGTTCCGGGTGCCCGGCGACATCGACGACGGTGAACAGCAGCGAGCCCCGTTCGACCGGCATGACGCCCAGTACGTGACGGCCCATCATCGCGGCGGCGAACGACGGGGCCGCGAGCGCCGAGACGCTGCGGCTGCGCGTGAGCGAGTCAGGGTAGGACGCCCGCAGGGTGCGCTGGACGGTTGCGGCGAAATCGTCGTTGTGCAGGCGCATCACGACCCGGACGTCGGGGTTGGCTTCGCGGGCGGCCATCACGATGTCGAGGTTCTCTCCGTCGTCCCGGGTGAGCACGAGCAGCGATGTGCTGTGTCCGATGCGCGCCCGGTCCAGGACGCCCGGCATCCCGGCGTCCTCGAGCAGCAGCGGGACTCCGAGTTCGCGGGCCAAGGCGACACCCCGCGCATCGGGGTTGCGTTCCACCACGACGACCTCGTGGTCCGTGGTGTGCAGCTGGGCCAGCACGCGGGTGCCGACCTTGCCGAGCCCTACCAGGACGATGTGGCCGGCCATCTCGCCATGGGGCGGATGCCCGGCGGAGGCCCTGCGGAAGGCTTCGGTTGCGTTGACCGTCGCGGCCACGACCAGGGGGAGGACAGCCAGGCCCACGAATCCGGCGACGAGCTGGAGGAAACGACGGGCCACCGACTCGCCCGTGGCGGGGTCGCCCATCGTGAAGATGTCCAGCAGGGGCAGGTAGACGTTCTTCCACCACGGGTGCTCGTCCGCGAACAGCGCCGTGGCGGCTGCGAGACCGAGCACCACCGCGGCCAGCACCCCGAAGACGGCGCTCACCTCGCGGGAGAGGAAGACCCTCCACGGCAGGTGCGACAGGTGGGCCGCCAGCCAACTCCCCGCGCGGCCGCGGCGCGCGCGTACGGCCGGTTCCGGCCCATGGTGGTGTGTCACCTCCTCCAGCGCCAGGCGGCCGTGGGTGAACTGGCGGTGGTAGGCCGTGTAGGTGTCCGGCAGCAGCTGGGTGCCGTCCTCGCCGGGGGTCTCGGCACTGTCCTCACTGGCCGGGTCGTCCCGGTGCGCACCGGACAGCACGGCGAGTGTGGCCAGGTCGCGCGTACGGCCCGGTGTACCGGCCGCCCGTACGACACCGCGAAAGACCTTCCCCTCGACCTGCAGGGTGTGTCCGTGGCCGACCGCGGCGGCCGCGACGAGTTCCGGTACGGCGGTGTCTGCGTCCGAGAGCACCGTGGTGGACGCGACCGGTTCCGGCTCGTCGCCGCCGTCCCGGCCGGCGGTGACGGCGACCGCCCGGTCGAGCAGGTGCTCCAGGTGGCGCCCCCGCTCCCGGTTGAACATGCGGATGACCAGACGTACCGAGGGGTTGAGGCTGCGCGCCAGGAGAGCGGCGGTCATGTTGACCTGGTCGTCGCCGTAGGCCAGAGCGAGAGCCGCCGCACGGTCGACACCCGCTTCCAGGAGGGTCTCCTCGTCGGGGTGGGGGGCCACGATCAATTCGATCGGCGACCTCGGATCGCGGTGCAGCGCGGCGATCTCCGCACCGTACTCGTCACGCGGGGACGGAAGCACGACGGTCACGGCCTCGCCGCACACCCCGTCCAGCTCAACGGCGAGCCGGTGAGTGAGGCTGTCGTCGCCACAGATCACCATGTGTTGCGATCTTTGACCAACTGATGTCTGACCGAGTTCAGTTGACGTCACATCAGTGAAGCATGACGGGTCGGGGCGGGCCGGTTCCCCCACGCGGCCGGATGAGGCGCCAAGATCCCGTCAATATCAGCACACTGGTGCAGAGCACGTCAGAGGGACGTCAAGGGACGGGCGAGGAGCTTGCCCCCGTCCCCGGCGGCAGCTTCCATGGAGTCCGTGGACAGCGCCTGGCTCCTTCTCGACCGGCCGCCCCATCTCGGTGGGCTGCCGCGTCGTCCGCCGCGCTGCCCGGAACCGCTCGCGTCCGCCTCCCGCTGACGCCGGCGCGTCATCCCCCGCCGACAGGACGCCGAGAATCCGTTTCCGGCGCCCCTTCGTTCGGCAGCTCAGTCCTCCTTGTACGCCGCACGCGTCCTGAACGCGTACACGGCGTACCCCGAACTCCGGATTGGACCATGTCTCACTCCGCCCTTTCCTCCCGTACGGTCCTCGTGACCGGGGCCACCTCCGGCATCGGCTACGAGACGGCTCGACAGCTCGCCGAAAGGGGTGCCACCGTGCTGATGCACGGCCGCACAGCCGAAGAGGCCCGTGCCGCAGCCGACCGGCTCATCGCCACGGCCGGCGTCGACGCCGGCCGGCTGCACCCCTACGCGGCCGACTTCGCCCACCTCGACGAGGTCGAGACCCTGGCCCGCGAGGTGAGCGAGCGGCACCCGCACCTGGACGTGCTCGTCAACAACGCCGCAATCGCCGCACCGGAACGGCACACCGTCACCGAGGACGGCAACGAGATCGCGTTCCAGGTCAACTTCCTCGCCCACTACCTGCTGACCTGCCTGCTGGAGCCGGCGCTCACCAGCGAACCGGGTGGCCGGGTGGTCAACGTGTCCTCCTCACTGCACCGCACGGCCTCGATCCAGTGGGGAGACCCCAACCGCGCTCGTCGCTACTCCAGGATCGCCGCCTATGCGCAGTCCCAGCTCGCCCTCACCGTCTTCGCCGCCGACCCGCGCGTCACCGCGGTGTCCCTGCACCCGGGGGTGTGTGCCACGGCCCTGCTGCCGTTGTACGCCCACGAGGGAGTCACCGCCGCCGAGGGCGCCTCGTACGTGACCCGCCTGTGCGACCCGACGGTCGAGATCGTCAACGGGGCGTACTACGACCGTGCCGAACGCGTCGACCCCGCGCCCGCGGCCACTGAGGACCGTACCGTCAGGCGTCTCAACAAGCTGGCGGATCTGCTGGTCGGCGACCGCACCGTGTGAACGCCCCGGCCGCACGTCACGACTTGGGGTGAGCCGCCTCCGGGCTCCCGGTCACCGCGCCCTGCTCTTCCGCCGTGGCGCTGTGCCATGGGAGCGCCGGTGCGGACTTCGGCACAGGCGCCCCGGCCTGTCCGCGCCGCCCGGATCGCGGGCGGCACGGACGGGCCCGGGGCAGGCGAGCCTTTCCGTGCCCAAGCCCTGCGCGTACGGCGGCACCGTCCGGGCCCGCCGCCGGGTCACCACCGACCCGGCGGTCGTGCACACGGTCTCGAAGCCGTTTGCCCTTGGCGCCTTCCGCCTCATGGACGCGCGCCCCTCCGTCACGGACAGAGCCCGACGGACACGAACAACCCGACACGAGCATGTCCCCCGCCTGCGATGACCACACACCGTCGCGGGCCGGCGGACACGAACCGTCTCCGACCCCGCGGTCCCGCTCTCGAAGATCGACGCCGCTCTCCCGCCACACCCTTGCCCGGGGCGAACGACCCCAACTGCCGACGGCCCCTTCTTCCACGGTCGAGCGGCGCCTCGTCCCGTGCGAGCGGTGTCCCGGGGGACGCGTCCCGTGTCCGGTCCGCTCCGCGCCGAGCTCCTTCGATGGCGATCAGGAGGTTCCGCGCCACCGCCACCCGCGACCGCAACCCCAACCGGTACAGGATCGCCCGCAAGGGCAGCCTGCGCCTGCCCGGTTGACGAAGGGCCGGTCGGCTTGGTGCTCCAACCGTGACCTGCAGCACCTCTTCCCGACATGCCGACCAGTCGGTATCGTGCGGCCACCCCGGGGCACGACGCCCCCGGGTACCGGCCGAACCTGCCCGTCCCCCCACCGCGCCCGCACACCCTCGCCACGCAAGCCGCTTGGAGACGCGCGATGACGTACTACGGCGACACCTGGCACCACTGGCAACCACCGCCACCGGCAACGGCACCACCACCGAGACCACCTGTGCGGCCCGTCGAGCTCGGACGGCTGCGTTCGGCCTACCGGCTGCTGCGGCGGGTCTCGGCGCTCACCGCGCTCGGCTACTTCGTGGCCTTCCTGCTGCTCTCCGTCCTCGCGCGGGACACGATGGGGACGCGGGTCGCCGGAGAGCTCACGCTGGGCACCCTGATGGGGTTGTCGCAGCTCGCCGTCACGTTCGCGGCGATCCGCTGGTACGAGCGCAGCGCGCGGCGGTCGGTGGACCCGCTGGCGCAACGCGTACGGCAGCACGCGGAGACGGCCGGCGGGGCCGCCCGGTGAACGAGTTCGCGGCCGCGTACGACTCGGGGACGCAGACCGTCGTCCTGCTCTTCTTCACGTTCCTGGTGACCTGCACCCTGTTGCTGAGCGTCTTCGCCGGGCCGGAACGGGACGACCTCGCGGAGTTCTACACCGGGTTCCGCACGCTCACCCCGTTCAAGAACGGCCTGGCCATCGCGGGCGACTACATCTCCGCCGCGACCGTGCTCAGCACCACCGGCATCATCGCGCTCTTCGGTTACGACGGCTTCGTGCTGGCGACCAGCACCGGCATGTCGCTGGTGGTGCTGATGTTCCTGCTCGCCGAACCCCTGCGCAACGCGGGCCGGTTCACCATGGGCGACGTCCTCGCCCGTACGATGCGCGGCCGGTCGGTGCGGATCGCCGCGAGCGTGGTCACGCTGGCCGCGTGCCTGCCGTTCCTCATCGTGCAGCTGTCGGGGGCGGGTTCGCTGCTCACCGCCATCCTGGGCATCCACCTCGACGGCGCGCGCACCGTCTCCATCGCCATGATCGGCACCTTGATGGTGGTCTACGCGGCGATGGGGGGCATGCGGGGCACGGCGCTCATCCAGATCGTCAAGATCGTGATGCTGCTGGGCAGCAGCGCCGTGGTCGCCGCGCTCGTGATGAGCCGTTTCGGCTGGAGCGCCGACGCGCTGCTGCGCGCCGCGCAGGCGGGCAGCGGGGCCGGCGAGGCGTACCTGCGGCAGGGCCTGGAACTGGGGCGGAACACCGCCGGGAAGCTGGACTTCATCGGGCTGCAGCTCACGGTCGTCCTGGGGGTGGCGTGCCTGCCGCACGTGACGATGCGTCTGTACTCGGCGCCCGACGCCCCCGCGGTGCGCCGCTCGATGTCGTGGGCGGTCGGCGCGGTCACCACGTTCTGCCTGCTGGGCACGGTCATGGGGGCGGGCGCCGCCGCCATGGTCGGCGCACGGCTGATCACGGAGACCGACCCCGAGGGCCGCACCTCGGTGCTGATGCTGGCCCGGGCGTTCGGGGAGGCCGCGCCGTCGATCGGCGAGACGCTGCTGTACGCCGCGGTCTGCGGGACGGTGTTCGTGACGCTGCTGTCGTCGGTGTCGGGGCTGACCCTCGCCGCCGCGTCGTCCCTGGCGCACGACCTGTTCGGGCACGCGATGCGCGACGGGCGCGCCGCCCCGCGCACGGAGCTGGCGGTGGCACGGTGGGCGGCCGTGGGCGTCGGCGCGACGGCGGTGGCCCTTGCCGCGCTGGTCCAGGACTGGAACGTCGCCGTCATGACGACGACCGCGCTGGCGATCGGGGCCTCGGCGGTGGCGCCGGCCCTCACGTACTCGTTGTTCTGGCGGGGCTTCGGCCGGACCGGCCTGCTGGCCGCGCTGTACGGCGGCACGGGGTGCGTCCTGCTGCTCACGGTGTTCTCGACGGCGGTGTCCGGCGGTCCCACGGCGCTCTTCCCTGACCGGGACTTCCACTGGTTCCCGCTGCAGACCGCCGGGTTGGTGTCCATCCCCTTCGGCTTCCTCGCCGGCCGGCTCGGCAGCCGCTACGACCGGCGGCGCCGCGACGGCACGGCCGCCGAGAGCAGGAGGCGCTACGAGGCGGGCGAGGCACGGCTGCTCGCGGGCGCCGGCTAGCCGAACTCCCCGTCACCGGGGGCTTGTCAGCACTTCGGACAGGGGTCACCCTCAGTCGGAACCGAATCCGATTCTGATTCGGTCGGGCCGGGAGGAGCCCATCCGGAGGGCGGGCGGCCCCGCCGCCGGAGCGCCGGGGCCGCCCGCGCGATCCGATCCCCGATCCCCGATCCCCCGCCCCTCTCGTCCCGTACCACCCCGCCGAACTCCCAAGGAAGGGTGACTGGTGGAAAGCCTCCTGCGCATCGACGGACTCGAGGTCTCCTTCGGAGGCCTGTCCGCACTCGATGCGGTGTCCCTGTCGGTCCGGCCGGGCGAAGTGCTCGGCGTCATCGGGCCCAACGGGGCCGGAAAGACGACCCTGTTCAACGCCGTGTGCGGCTTCGTGCGCCCGGCCGCCGGGACGCTGCACTGGCAGGACCGGGCGCTGCCCTGGCCCCGCCCGCACCAGCTGGCCCGGCTCGGCATCGCCAGGACCCTGCAGGGCCTGGGACTGTTCCCCCGGCTCACCGTGCTGGAGAACGTCATGGTCGGGGCGACCCGGCACGCGCGGGCGGGCTTCACCTCCGCGCTGCTGGGCCTGCCCCGTTCGGACCGTGACGAGCGGCTGCTGCGTCACCGTTCGCTGGCCGTCCTGCGGGAGCTCGGTGCGGAGGACGCCGCCGGCCGGCTCCCCGGCGAACTCCCCTACGGGGTGCAGAAGCAGGTCGCGCTCGCCCGAGCGCTGGTCGGCGAGCCGCGCCTGCTGCTGCTCGACGAGCCGGCCTCGGGGCTGTCCGAGGAGGGCATGCGCGAACTGGGCGAGGTCATCTCGGGGCTGCGCGAACGGATGGCGGTCGTCCTCGTCGAGCACCACATGGACCTGGTCATGCGGGTCTGCGACCGGGTCCTCGTCCTCGACTTCGGCAAGGCCATCGCCTACGGCACCCCGGACGAGGTGCGCGACGACCCGCTGGTGACCGAGGCGTACCTCGGCGACGAGGTCGCCGAGGGGACACCGGCACCGGCCGACACCCCGGCGCCGGCCGAACCCGGGGCGCGAGAGGAGTCCTCCCGTGCTTGAGGTCCGTGAACTCGCCGTCTCCTACGGCATGGTGCGGGCCCTGGACGAGGTGTCCCTCACCGTCGGCCAGGGGAGCATCACCGCCGTGCTCGGCGCCAACGGCGCCGGCAAGACCACGCTCCTGCGCACCGTCAACGGACTCGTCCGGCCCCGCTCCGGCAGTGTCCTGCTCGACGGCACCGACATCACCCGGCTGCCCGTCGAGGAGGTCGTCCGGCTGGGTCTGGCCCATGTGCCGGAGGGCCGCGGGGTCATCACCGAGCTGACCGTCCACGACAACCTCCGCCTCGGCGTGCTGTGGCGGGGCCGGCGCGAGCGCAGGGCGCTGCAGTCCGCCGGCCTGGAGGAGGTGTACGCCCTCTTCCCCGCGCTGGCCGAGCGGCGCGCACGGCTCGCGGAGACGCTCTCCGGTGGCGAGCGGCAGATGCTGGCCATCGGCAGGGCGCTGATGACCCGGCCGCGGCTGCTGCTGCTCGACGAGCCGTCGCTGGGGCTCGCGCCCCGCGTCACCGCCCAGATCCTCGCCGTCCTGCGGGAGTTGCGGGAGCGGCAGGGGCTCACCGTGCTCCTGGTGGAGCAGAACGCGCGCAGCGCACTGTCCGTCGCGGACCACGGCGTCGTGCTGAACCTGGGGCGGGTGGTCGCGTCCGACGCGGCCGCGAGCCTCGCCACCGCGGACGACCTCCGCCACGCCTACCTGGGGTTCTGAATGTACTTCATCAATCTGACACTCGGTGGGGTGAGCAGCGGCATCGTCTATGCGGCGGTGGCGCTGGCCCTGGTGCTCATCTGGCGGGCGACCCGGATCGTCAACTTCGCCCAGGGCGGCATGCTGATGATCACGACCTTCGTCGCGCTCGGCGTGATCAACGCGACCGGTTCGTACTGGCTCGGGCTGCTGGCCGCGCTCGCATCGGGGTTCGTCCTGGGGGCGGTCGTGGAGCGGGTGCTGGTCCGCCCGATCGAGAACGGGCCGCCGATGAACGCGGTGATCGTCACCCTCGGTCTGCTGCTGTTCCTGCAGGCGGTGGCCGGGATGGTGTGGGGCGGTTCGCCGCGCTCCTTCCCGCCGCTGCTGGGCATCAAGGGCTTCACGGTGGGCGACGCCCGGTTGCTGCTGTCGCCCTCGGACCTGTTCGTCATCGGGGCCGTGCTCGTGGTGATGGCGCTGCTCGTGCTGCTCTTCCGGGTCACCCCGGTGGGGCTGCGGATGCGGGCGGCGGCGTTCTCCCCGGAGGTGGCCCGGATGTTCGGGGTGCGGGTGGGCCGGGTGCTCACGCTGGGCTGGGCGCTGGCGGGCGCGGTCGGGGCGCTCGCCGGTGTCCTGGTGGCGCCGGCGACCTTCGTCGGGCCCAACCAGTTCGACGCCGTGCTGGTGTTCGGCTTCGCCGCCGCCGTCGTCGGGGGGCTGGACAGCCCTCCCGGTGCGGTGGTCGGCGGGCTGGTGGTCGGGCTCACCCTCTCCTACGTCTCGGGGTACCTGGGGTCCGAGGTCGCGCTGCTGGGCGCGCTGGCGGTGCTGATGACGGTGCTGATGATCAGGCCCAACGGCCTGTTCTCGCGTACCTCCGTGCGACGGGTGTGAGGGGTCATGACCGAAACGACCGACACGACCGACACGACCGGCTCCACGAAGGACCTGCGGTCCCCGCTCGGGGGCCCGGCCGTGGCCGGCCTGCGGGCCCGGCTGCGGGGACCGATGGACCGCACCGCGGTACGGCACCTGTCGCCCGCCCTGCTCGGGCTGCTGGTGGTCTGCGGCGTCAGCGCCCTGCTGTCGCCGTACCAGAACCTGGAGGTCGCCACCGTCGCCACCTACGTGTGCGCGGTCGCCGGGCTGACCGTCCTCACCGGGACCAACGGCCAGATCTCGCTGGGCCACGGGGCGCTGATGGCGGTCGGCGCCTACGGGACCGGTCTGTTCCTGACCGAACTGGGCTGGTCGCTGGCCGTCTCGCTGGTGGCGGGCACGGCGGTCACGGCCGCCCTCGGCGCGCTGGTGGGCACGGCGGCGGCGCGGCTGCAGGGACCGTACCTCGCGGGCGCGACCCTCACCCTGGCCGTCGGGCTGCCGGCGCTCGCCAACTACCGCCACCTGACCGATCTGCTCGGCGGCGAGAACGGGCTCGTGGTGAACTCTCCCCCGCCGCCCGAGGCGCTGGGGCCGTACTTCCCGCTGGAGCGCTGGCAGGCGTGGGTCTGCGTGCTGTGCGCGGTGGTCGTGCTGGTGCTCCTCGCCGACCTGGGGCGCAGCCGCGTCGGCCGGTCGTGGCGGGCGATCCGGGACGACGAGGTCTCCGCGGCGCTGGCCGGCATCCACGTGGCCCGGCTGCGGGTGCTCGCCTTCGTGGTCAGCGCGGCCTGCGCGGGACTGGGCGGCGGGCTCCTCGCGGTGGTCAGCTCGCTGGCCGCGCCCGGCGCCTTCCCGCTGGCGCTCTCGCTGTCCCTGCTGACCGCGGCGGTGCTCGGCGGCCTGGGCAGCCTGGCGGGCGCCGTGTACGGCTCGGTGCTCCTCGTCCTGCTGCCCAACTGGACGGGCGACGTGGCGGACGCCCTGCACCTGTCCCGGGGCTTCTACGCGAACCTGCCGCTCGCCCTGTACGGCCTCGCCCTCGTCCTGTCGATGCTCCTGTTCCCGCAGGGCATCCAAGGGGCCCTCATCCGTCTGGTCCGGCGGCTCCGCACCCGGGGTTCCGGTACCTGACCGTCCCATCCCGTCCCATCCCGTCCCATCCCGTTCCCCGACCACCGGCACGTCACATGAAATCCGTCGAGAACCCACCGAATCAGATTCGGTTCCAGGAGGGGTCATGAGAAGAAGTCACCGACAGGGCCTGCGGCTGCGCGGCGGCGCCGCGCTGGCCGTGCTCGCCCTTGTGCTCACCGCCTGTTCGGGCGGCTCCGGCAGCGGTTCGGCCGCGCCGGGCGTCACCGAGGACAGCATCGTCATCGGCAGCCACCAGCCGCTCACCGGTCCCGCGGCGCCCGGGTACAGCAACGTCTCCGCGGGCGCCAAGGCGTACTTCGACCACGTCAACGCCAGCGGCGGGGTCAACGGGCGGAAGATCGACTTCCGGTACAAGGACGACGCGTACAACCCGACCCAGACGGTCAAGGTCACCAAGGAACTCGTCCTGGAGGACAAGATCTTCGCGATGGTGGGCGGTCTCGGCACGCCGACCCACACCAAGGTGGTCGACTTCCTCAACAGCCGCCGGGTGCCCGACCTGTTCGTGTCCTCGGGCTGCCGTTGCTGGGACGAGCCCGACAAGCACCCGCAGACCTTCGGCTGGCAGCCGGACTACCTCGTCGAGGGCAAGATCCTCGGCCGGTACATCAAGGAGAACTTCCCGGGCAAGAAGGTCGCCTACTTCTACCAGGGTGACGACTTCGGCAAGGACGGCGTCGAGGGCCTGGACCAGTACATCCCCAAGGAGTCGGTGGTCAGCCGGCAGAGCTACCAGCCCGGCGGCACCGACATCGCCCCGCAGGTCACGGCCATCGCCCAGTCCAAGGCGGACGTGGTGGTGCTGTTCACCATCCCGACGTACACCGCGCTGTTCAAGCTCACCTCGCTCAAGCTCCGGTACGACCCGCAGATGGTGGTGACCAACGTCGGTTCCGACCCGACCACGCTGGCGGGCCTGCTGCAGTCCTTCGCGAAGCAGGCGGGCGGCACGGCCGACCCGGCGGCGCTCATGGACGGCATCATCACCGACACCTACATGCCGCCCACCAACGACGCCTCCAACAGCTGGATCAAGCTCTTCCGCGGGATCCACGACAAGTACATCCCGAAGCTGCCCTTCGACGGCAATGTCGAGTTCGGGATGTCCATGGCCTACACCTTCGTCCAGGCGCTGCAGGGCGCCGGGAAGAACCCCACGCGCGAGTCGCTGGTGAAGGCCGTGGAGAAGGGCGGCTTCACCGGGCCCGGGCTGGTGCCGTTCCGGTTCAGCGAGGACTCCCACGCGGGCTACACCGGCGTCCAGATCGGCATCCTGAAGGGCAGCACCGAGGTCGCCCTGCAGGGCACGCCGCTGGTGACGGACGACGAGCAGGGCGCCATCACGCCGTACACCACGGCGCCGCCGGAGGCCCCGGCCAACGGCATCCCGGCGTCCTGAAGGCCGACGGGTAGTGTGCTGCCACTCCAGGCAGTGGGTTCACGGCGCGACGCGACCGTGACGGACGGAAGGTCCCGGGATGGGCGACACACGCGGTGACGAGCTGCTCATCGGCGATCCCGCGGACCTTCCCACCACCGGTGGGGCGTCCGGGCCGGCCCCGGCCCCGCCGCCCCGCCGGGCGGCGACCACCCCGCCGGCGCGGCTCCCGGCGGCCCCCGGGGGGGTGGGGGGGTGGGGGGGGGGGGGGGGG
>NZ_JBHYMQ010000069.1:17700-46684 GCF_042742985.1 Streptomyces sp. NPDC058864
GGGTCTTTTTTTTTTATATAAACCCCCCCCCCCGCGGGGGGGGGGGGCCGGGCGCGCCCCCCCCCCCCCCCCCCGGCCGGGCGGCGACCACCCGGCAGGCGCTGCTCACGGCGGCCCGCGAGGTCTTCGGGGAGTCGGGGTACGCGGCGGCCGGCATCGCCGAGGTGGTCCGCCGCGCGGACGCCAGCGTCGGCGGGCTCTACCACCACTTCGACGGCAAGGTGGACCTCTTCCTGGCCCTGTGGGAGGAGTTCCGCACCGCGCAGGCGCAGACCACGGCGCGGGCGGTGGCCCGGCTCCGGGAGACCGGCGAGGACCGCCCCCGCGCCCTGTTCCTCACCGGCACCCGCGCGTACCTGGAACACACCAGGGCGCGGCGGGAGACGGCCGGCCTCTTCTACACCGGGGACACCCCGCCGGGCTTCGACCTGCTGGGCCGGCAGAACCTCAGGACCTGGATCAGCCACAACGCGACGCTGCTCGGCATCACCCAGGAGCGGCCGGGCGACCGCGCCCTGCTGATCGCGCTCACGACGACGATCGCCGAGATCGGGCGGGAGCTCGTCGCCTGCGACGACGCGTCCGAGGCCGCCGGGCTCATGGACACCGCCCTGGAACTCATCGGCAGGCTCTGCGACTTCGGGCTGTCGGGCGCCGAGGGCGACACCGCCGGCTGAACCCGTCCCCGGCCGCCGCCGCGGCCCGTCCGGCCGCCGGACCGCCGGTCCCGCGCGCCGTGGATCACCCCTGGTCACAGGGCGGGAGGCCCGGCCCGAGCGCAGGGCTGAACATTACCTCCGGTAAATCTGCACACCGCACACGTGGGCGACATACGGCCGCACGTCCGTACGGGACACCCCCCGACGGCGTGCACGGTTTGATCCGGAGTGCCCGGTTCCGCAGCCCCGGCGGGATCCGCGAGTGTGAAGGAATTGCCACCGGGGAGTGGGAAACACACCACACCGGTGAAGCCGCGGATCCGAACCAAATTCGAACGCACCCGTCGTCAATTGGCCGTCCCACCTGCTCCCATGCTTGTATCCCGTGCCGTGGCGAAGAGGTTGCCCCCCTGATGATTCGCCACACGAAATGTGTTCACACGAAGGGAAACCCCCCATGGACTTCACCTCCCAGGTTGAGACCCGCGAGATCTCCGACGCGGACCTGGACAACGTCTCCGGCGGTCTCGTGGGCGGCCTCGTGGCCAACGCCACCGGCACCGTCGAGTCGATCGCCCCGGTCGCCGGCACCGTTTCCGGTGTCGTCGGCACCGTCGAGGGCATCTCCGGCGTCAACACCGGCGCCGTGACCGGCCTGGCCACCGGCCTGATCGCGGGTCTCTGAGACTGATGGATCCGCGGGCCCCGGATACCTCCCTTCCGGGGCCCGCGGACGCCATTGCGACATCGTGTCCCAATGGCGGGGGACGCGGCTGAGGGAAGAGTTCCGTGCAGTTTCGCCAAAAGGCCCTTGCCAAGCTCCAATCACCGGAAGAACTCGATCTCCCGGTGCGTTTCGCGCGCCCGCAGGGCCGTCTCGTGCTCTCCGTCGCCATTCTGGTGATGGCCGCCGCGACTTCCTGGGCGGTAAACGGTTCCGTTTCCTCGAAATTGAGCGCACCCGGAATTGTCGGCTACGGGCAGGGCAGTTACGTCCTGCAGAGTCCGGTCGCCGGACAGGTCACCCGGGTCCTCGCCGAGGAAGGGGAGCGCCTGCCCGCCGACGCCCCTCTGCTCAACGTGCGCACGCCGAAGGGCGACACCGTCGTCCGCACCGTGGCCGCGGGCCGGGTCAGCGCCCTGGTGGCCACGATCGGCACGGTCGTCACCGTAGGAGCGGACGTGGCGACCGTCGAACGCGTCGCCCGCACCGGCGACCCGCTCGTCGCGACCCTCTACGTGCCGGCGACGGGTGCCTCCTCGGTGCCGGTGGGCGCCGCGGTGGACCTCGCCGTCGAGTCCGCGCCCCAGGCCCGGTACGGGGTGCTGCGCGGCCATGTGCGGTCCGTCGGCCGCACCTCGCGCACCGACCGGCAGATCGCGGCCGACCTCGGCGACCCGCAGCTCGCCGCGCAACTCACCCGCGCGGGACGCCCGGTGGCCGTCGTCGTGACGCTGGACGCCTCCTCCCGCACCCCGACCGGCTACCGCTGGTCCAAGGGCGACGGCCCCTCGTACGAGCTGGACTCCATGACCCTGGCCACCGGCGCCGTCCACCTGGCCGCACAGCGCCCGATCGATTGGCTGCTCCCTTGACCGCGCCGACCGCCCGGCCGCAGCAGCGGCCGCTGCCCCCCGCCGGCCGCCGCAGACACCGCCCCGAGCCCGTGCGCACCCGCCGGCAGCGTCCGCGCCGCAGGCCGCGCACCGTCCGCACCCCCACCGTGCTGCAGATGGAGGCCGTGGAGTGCGGCGCGGCCTCCCTGGCGATGGTGCTCGGCCACTACGGCCGGCACGTCCCGCTGGAGGAACTGCGCATCGCCTGCGGCGTCTCCCGTGACGGCTCCCGCGCCAGCAACCTGCTGAAAGCGGCCCGCGGGTACGGGCTGCAGGCCAAGGGCATGCAGATGGAGACCGCGGCCCTCGCCGAGGTGCAGGCGCCGGCCGTCCTCTTCTGGGAGTTCAACCACTACGTCGTCTACGACGGCACGGGCCGCCGCCTCGGCCGGCGCGGCGTGCACGTCAACGACCCCGACAAGGGGCGGCGGTTCGTGCCCCTGGAGGACTTCGACACCAGCTTCACCGGCGTCGTGCTCACCTTCGAGCCGGGCCCGGACTTCCACCGCGGCGGCCGCCGGCCCGGTGTCCTCGGCGCCCTGCCCGCCCGGCTTCGCGGCACCAGCGGCACCATGCTCGCCGCGCTGGTGGCCAGCCTCCTGCTGGTCGCCGTCGGGGCCGCGCTGCCCGCGCTCAGCCGCACCTACATCGACCTGTTCCTGATCGGCGACCAGACCTCGCTGCTGGGCACGCTGTTCGCCTCGATGGCCGTCATGGTGGCGCTCACCGCCGCGCTCACCGCGGTCCAGCAGTCCAACCTGCTGCGCGGCCGCATCATCTCCTCCACGCTCGGCAGCGCCCGCTTCCTGCGCCACCTCCTGCGGCTGCCGGTCACCTTCTTCACCCAGCGCAACCCGGCCGACCTCGTGCAACGCCTGCAGTCCAACGACGCCGTCGCCGAAACCCTCGCCCGCGACCTGGCCTCGGCGGCCGTCGACGGCGTCGTCGTCGTGCTCTACGCGCTGCTGATGTGGACGTACGACCCCCAGCTCACCGTCCTCGGGGTGGGGATCGCCCTGCTCAACGCGGTCGCCATGCGCGTGGTGACCCGGCTGCGCGCCACCCGCACGCAGAAGCTGCGCGCCGACAGCGCCCGGCTCACCAACACCTCCTACACCGGCCTGCAGCTGATCGAGACGCTGAAGGCCACCGGCGGCGAGAACGGCTACTTCCGCCGCTGGGCCGGGCAGCACGCCTCCACCCTGGAGGAGCAGCAGCGGCTCGGCGTGCCCAGCGCCTGGCTGTCGGTCGTCGCGCCGACGCTCGCGACGCTCAACAGCGCGCTGATCCTGTGGATCGGCGGGCTGCGGGCGGTGGAGGGGCACATCTCGATCGGCCTGCTCGTCGCCTTCCAGGCCCTGGTCACCCGGTTCACCGCGCCCATCACCCGGCTCAACGGCGTCGCCGGGCGCATCCAGGACTTCGCCGCCGACGTGGTGCGGCTCAAGGACGTCGAGAACTTCCCCGTCGACTCGCTGTACGCCCGCCCCGAGTCCGGGGCGAGCAACCGCCGTCTGAAGGGCCACGTCACGCTGGAGGAGGTCACCTTCGGCTACAGCCCCCTCGACAAGCCGCTGCTGTCCGGCTTCTCGCTGTCCGTCGCTCCCGGCCGTCAGGTCGCGCTCGTCGGCGGATCGGGCAGCGGCAAGTCCACCGTCTCCCGGCTCATCGCAGGGCTCTACAGCCCCTGGGAGGGCACGATCCGCATCGACGGGCAGCGTCTGGAGGACATCCCGCGCGGCGCCCTGGCCGCCTCCGTCTCCTTCGTCGACCAGGACGTCTTCCTCTTCGAGGGCACGGTGCGCGACAACGTGGCGCTGTGGGACCCCTCCATCCCCGACGCCGACGTGGAGGCCGCGCTGCACGACGCCTGCCTGTACGAGGTCGTCGCCCGCCGTCCCGGCGGCGTCCACAGCCGCGTCGAACAGGACGGCCGCAACTTCTCGGGCGGGCAGCGGCAGCGGCTGGAGATCGCCAGGGCCCTCGTCCGGCGGCCCAGCGTGCTGGTGCTCGACGAGGTGACCAGCGCCCTCGACGCGGAGACCGAGCAGGCCATCATCGACAACCTGCGGCGCCGCGGCTGCGCCTGCGTGGTGATCGCGCACCGGCTCAGCACGGTCCGCGACAGCGACGAGATCGTGGTCCTCGACCACGGCACGGTCGTCGAGCGCGGGCGCCACGAGGAGCTGATCGCGGCGGGCGGCGCGTACGCCGCCCTGGTCAAGGAGCACTGAATTGACCCCCGTACAGCCCGGCACCGCCGCCGACGACCCCGTCCTGGCCGCCCTCGGCGGGCTCGGCGGCCCCGTCGACTGCACCGGCCTGCGCAGCCTCCCCCTGGAGGGGCCGCACGTGCTGTGGCTCGTGGTGGCGGGCGCCCTCGACCTGTTCGCGGTCGACGCGGCCCAGCAGGGCCACTGGCACTACCTGGGCCGCCTGGAAGCGGGCGCCCTCCTGCTCGGCCCGGTCGAGGGCCCCCGGCACACCCTCGTCGGGCGCCCGCTGCAGGGCTGCTTCCTGCGCCGTGTCCCGCTGCGCGAGCTGTACCGGCCGTCCCACCCGCAGCAGGCGGCGTACGGCGACGGCTGGGACCGGCAGGGCCCGTACGGCGCCGGCCACGACACCCGGGAGCTCGCGCTCAGCCTCCTGGAGCACGCCTTCGCGCTCGGCGTCGGGCGCGGCCAGCGCGTGCTGTACGAGGCACCGCTGGCCGGCCGCACCACGGACGGCGAGCACGTCGCCGACGACGACATCCTGTGGCTGCCGGTCCTGCCGGGCAGCGTCCAGTACGGGGCCGCGTACTCCGCGGAGGCGGCGGGCGACCTGCTCGTCGACGGCGCGATGTGGCAGAGCATGGTCAACCAGCAGTACCGGCTGCTGTCGACCCTCGACGGCTGGATCGAGAGCCTGGAACGCGCCCACGAGGACCGCACCGCCGCGGGCATCAAGGCCGGGGAGACCGTCCGCGAACAGGCCGACCGCGATCTGCTGGCCTCCATCACCACCTCCCGCAAGGCTCCCGCGCGTTCCACCGCGACCGCGTCCGACGACGCGACGTACGCCGTCTGCCGGCAGGTCGCCGAGGCCGCCGGGATCGCCCTCGTACCGCCGTCGCGCAGCAGCGCCGTCAGCGACCGCATGGACCCCGTCGAGCGGGTCGCCGTCACCTCCGGCATCCGCACCCGCCCGGTACGGCTCGACGGCGAATGGTGGCGGGAGAACACCGGCCCCCTGGTCGGCCGGCGCGCCGCGTCCGGCGCGCCGGTGGCCCTGCTGTGGCGGCGCGGCGGCTACGAGGCGGTCGGGCCCGGCGGCAGCAGCCGCGTCCGGGTCGCCGAGTACAACGCGGAGGACTTCGAGCAGCGCGCGGACATGCTCTACCGGCCGCTCCCCGAACGGGGCGCCGGGCTGACGCGGTTGCTGCGCTTCAGCCTCCGGGGCTCCTCCGGCGATCTGCGCAACCTCGTCCTGACCAGCCTGGTCACCGTCGGCCTCGGCGCGCTCGTGCCCATCGCGACCGGCCAGGTGCTGGGCACGTACGTACCCGACGCGGAGACCGGCCTCATCGTCCAGGCCGCGCTGGCCGTCGCCGTCACCGGACTGGTGTGCGCCGCGTTCATGCTGACGCAGAACCTCACCGTGCTGCGCATCGAGGGCCGCATCGAGGCGACCCTGCAGCCCGCCGTGTGGGACCGGCTGCTGAGGCTGCCGACCGGGTTCTTCGCCGGGCGCTCCACGGGCGAGCTCGCCAGTGCCGCGATGGGCATCAGCGCCATCCGCCGGGTGCTCGCCGGGGTGGGCCCGGTCGCCGTCCAGGCGACGACGGTCGGCGCGATGAACCTCGTCCTGCTCCTGCTGTACAGCGTCCCGCTCGCGCTCGCCGCCGTCGGCATGCTCGTCGTCATCGGCGCCGTCCTCCTCGGCCTGGGCCTGTGGGAACTGCGCTGGCAGCGACGGCTGGTGGAGCTCGGCAACAAGCTCAACAACGAGGCCTTCCAGACCCTGCGCGGCCTGCCCAAGCTCCGCGTCGCCGCCGCCGAGAGCTTCGCGTACGCCGCGTGGGCCCGCCGCTTCGCCCGCAGCCGCGAACTCCAGCGGCGCGCGGGCCGCATCAAGAACATCACGACCGTCCTCAACTCGGTCTACCTGCCGGTCTGCTCCCTCATCATGTTCATGCTGCTCGCCGGCCCGGCCCGGGGCTCGCTGTCCGCGTCCGGCTTCCTCACCTTCAGCACCGCCATGACCATGCTGCTGACCTCGGTCACCCAGCTCACCGGGGCGCTGCTGTCGGCGGCGGCGGTGCTGCCGATGTACGAACAGGTCAGGCCGATCCTCGACGAGGCGCCCGAGGTGCGCGGCGGCAGCACCCAGCCCGGCGTCCTGTCCGGCGCGATCGAGGCCCGCAACCTCTCCTTCCGCTACTCCGACGACGGCCCGCTCGTCCTGGACGACGTCTCCCTGCGGGTGGGAGCCGGGGAGTTCGTGGCGATCGTCGGCCCCAGCGGCTGCGGCAAGTCCACGCTGCTGCGCCTGCTCATCGGCTTCGACCGGCCCGCCTCGGGCAGCGTCCTCTACGACGGCCAGGACCTGGCCGCCCTCGACCAGGGCGCGGTCCGCCGCCAGTGCGGCGTCGTGCTGCAGAACGCCCAGCCGTTCACCGGCTCGATCCTCGACTGCATCTGCGGCGCCGAGTCGTACACACAGGAGGAGGCGATGGAGGCCGCCGCGATGGCCGGTCTCGCCGAGGACATCAAGCGCATGCCCATGGGTCTGCACACCATGATCGCGGGCGGCAGCACGATCTCCGGAGGCCAGCGCCAGCGCCTGATGATCGCTCAGGCCCTGATCCGCCGGCCGCGGATCCTCTTCCTCGACGAGGCCACCAGCGCCCTCGACAACGAGACCCAGCGCGTCGTCATCGACAGCACCCGGCGGCTGCGGGCCAGCCGTGTGGTGATCGCCCACCGGCTCTCCACCGTCATGGACGCCGACCGCGTCGTCGTCATGGAGGACGGCCGCGTCGTGGAGGAGGGCCGCCCCGCCGATCTGCTGGCGAACCCGGGCGGCCGGCTGCGCGAGCTGGTCCGGCGTCAGATGAGCTAGATCAGGCGCCCTGCTGGTGCGCCCGGTCAACCGTGAACGTCCTAACGGTGTCGGCATCCCGACACCTGTCTGCAAAACGCCAGGCACTTGGGTGTGGAAGTCGCTCGGGGCCTCGGCGACGTCCCGCCCCCGGAGAACCCCGCACTCAGCACCCGGGACACGGACCGAACCGCCGCCGCCCGTATCCGAGTTTGCGCTGTTCAGGGCCTTGAGAGGCTCGAGTCCCCGCACCTCGGCGATCGTCCGGGCGCCGCTCCCGTCGCGGGGAACTCACCGCGCCGCGGCGGCGAAAGTCCCCCACCGGACAGCCGCGGCGACACCGGGCGGGACGGATCGTCATTCGAACGTGATCTTCGCGTAATCGCTTGGAGGTTGGGTGTGACGGACATTCACACCGTTGACTTCATGGGAGGAGACTCGTGGGCACGAGCGCGAGCCTTCGACGACGACGCCGAATAGTCGTGGCGTCGGCGATCACCGTTTTCGCCACCGTATTCAGCGGCCTGGGGAACATCGGGCCGGCCGCGGCACAGACCGGCACTCCGCTGCCGGACCTGAAGCTGGGCCAGTACGACCACTCCCGGTCCGCCCTCACGGGCGGCGGCGCCCTGCACACCGCCGCGCAGCCCGACACCATCAAGGGGCAGTACGTCGTGCGGCTGCGGGAAGCGCCCGTCACTTCGTACACGGGGGGCGTCGAGGGACTCGCGGCGACGAGGCCGGTGGCCGGGCAGGACCTCCAGCCTCATTCGGCCGCGGCCGAGAAGTACCGGCAGCACCTGGGCGAAGCGCAGCGTGACGTACTCGGCGACTTCGGTGTGCGGGCTCAGCGGACCTACACGACCGCCTTCAACGGCTTCGCCGTCAAACTGACCGGCGCGCAGGCCGGCAAGCTGTCCAAGGACCCGCGCGTCGCGGCGGTCACCCCGGCCCGTCTCGTGAAGGCCGACGCGGCGACGACCCGGACCACGCAGGCGGCGCAGCACCCCGCGCAGGCGCCGGCGCGCACGGCTGCGCAGACGGCTGCGCAGACCAAGCCGGTCCACGGCTCCAATACGGTCATCGGCGTTATCGACACCGGAATCTGGCCGGAGAGCGCCTCCTTCGCCGCCACCATGGCGGCGCCCGCGGGCTGGCACGGCACCTGCCAGACCAGCACGGACTTCCCCGCCACCGCCTGCAACGGCAAGATCGTCGGGGCCCGGTACTTCGCCGACGGGTGGCTCGGCGCCTACGGCTCGCTGCCCGAGGGTGAGAGCCTCTCACCCCGGGACATGAACGGACACGGCACCCACACCGCCTCCACCGCGGCGGGTCTTCCCGTCAAGCACGCGATGGTCCTCGGGCATGACTACGGCGCGATCTCCGGAGTGGCGCCCGACGCGCGCATCGCCGTGTACAAGGCGCTGTGGGGCGGCTCGGGCACGGACGCCGACATCATCGCGGCGATCGACGCGGCCGTGGCCGACGGCGTCCAGGTGATCAACTACTCCATTGGCACGTCGATGGGGGACTACCAGCCGAACAGCCCGATCGGGAACGCCTTCCTCAACGCGTACCTCGCCGGGGTCTTCGTCGCGGCATCCGCCGGCAACGACGGCATGTCCGGAATGATCAGCAACGCCGAGCCCTGGGTCACCACGGTCGGCGCGACGGTCGAACGGTCCCACGAGGCGACCGTACGACTCGGCGACGGCACCCGCATCGTCGGCACCTCCATGGACCAGTTGCCGTCCCGCCGCAGCACACCGATCGTCTTCGCCGACCAGGCCGGATCACTCGACGACGGCGCGCAGTACTGCTGGTCCGGCAGTCTCGACCCCGCCAAGGTCAAGGGCAAGATCGTGGCCTGCGACTTCATCGACTCGGTCGACGCGGTGGCGACGGTCAAGGCCGCCGGCGGTGTCGGCGTGGTGCTGTTCCAGTCGACCGGCAACACACGCCTCAACGTGATCTACGACTTCCCGACCGTCTACCTGTGGAGCGCCGAACAGGCGGGCAAGCTCTTCAACTACCTGTGGGCGCACCGTACCGACGGGACCGCTTCGCTGACCGAGGGCGGGGACGGCAGCAGCCTCGTGGGACTGCCGAGCGTGGCCGGCCTCTCGTCCTACGGCCCCGACCAGACGCACACCGGACTCCAGAAGCCCGACCTCGTCGCGGACGGCATCGACGTGGTCGCGGCGGTGTCGCCGATGGCCGGCGGACGTCTCTTCGACGCCTACTCCGGCACCTCGATGGCAGCCCCGCACGTGGCCGGCATGGCCGCACTGCTGCGCACCCGGCACCCGAAGTGGTCGCCCGGCGCGACCGCCTCGGCACTGCGCACCACCGCCACCGACACCCGGGGCACGACCAGCCCCCTCCGCCAGGGCTCGGGCCTGCCGCGGACCTCGTCCGCCGACGACCCCGGCCTGGTGATCGAACCCTCGGCGGCCGAACTGACCACCTTCGCGGCCGCGGCGACTCCGGACGGCAAGGAGATCAACCTGCCGTCGATCGCGCTGCGCGAGTACGACGGGACGAAGCCGGTACAGCTCACGCGACGGCTGACCAACGTCGGCACGCGGACCGAGACGTACACGGCGCACGTCGACGGGCTCGCCGGGATGAAGGTGACGGTCAGCCCCCGGACGATCTCGGTCAAGCCCGGAGCCACCGCCACGGTGACCATCACCCTGGAACGCGGCACCGCGACCTGGGACCGCTACACCACCGGCTCACTCGTCTTCAGCAGCGCCAAGCACCGCGTGCGCCTGACGGTCGCCGGCCGGCCGTGGGGCTTCACGCCGCGGCCGTACGACGACACGGGCATCGAGTTCGGCCGCACCGGCGGCCAGGGCCAGGGATTCCTGGAGCCGGGCTTCACCGGACCGCTGACCGGCCGCACCACCGGGTACGTCCCCGTCAACTGGACTGACAAGAAGCTCACGACCACCGTCAGCGGCGGCGTCTTCTCCCCCGGCGGGGTGGGCACTCAGGGCACGAGGATCGTCGTGCCGCGCGGCTCGGCCGGACTGGTCGTGCAGA
The DNA here is from genome assembly GCF_042742985.1 of Streptomyces sp. NPDC058864. Taxonomy (NCBI): domain Bacteria; kingdom Bacillati; phylum Actinomycetota; class Actinomycetes; order Kitasatosporales; family Streptomycetaceae; genus Streptomyces; species Streptomyces sp. NPDC058864. The sequence goes on from NZ_JBHYMQ010000069.1 coordinate 28,110, forward strand.
CGGCCTCGGACGACCCCGGCACGAATCTCGACCTCTACCTCTACAAGGACGGCAAGCTGGTCGATCGAAGCTGGGCTTCGTGGCACAGCAGCGAGCGCAGCGTCCGGTTCTTCCCCGAACCCGGCGTCTACACCGCCTACGTGCACGCCCAGACGGCGACCTCGCCCGACGTGCCCTACCGGCTCGGGGTGACCGTCGTCCCTGAGGACGGCGACCGGCACAACGCCACCTTGACCACACCGGCCAAGGTGGAGCGGGGCGGGTCCGCACAGGTGACGCTGAACCCCGTGGGTGCGCAGCCCGACGTCGAGCAGTGGGCGTACACCGAGTTCCGCACCGGCCGAACCGTCGTACCCGGGCTGCTGATCAGTTCCCGCTGACCGCCGGTCCGATGCGCTGACCATTGCATGCCGAGCCGGGGGCCGGCCTTCCCGAAGGACGGCCGGCCCCCGCACGTGTGCACGGTGCACCCCGCGTCATGCGGCTCGGCCGTTCGTCACCTCACGGCGTCCGGTTCGTCAGGGGACGACGATGACCGGTCGCTGGGCGCTGCGCGCCAGGCGGTCGGAGATCGAGCGGAAGAGCCTGAGCCCGGCGTCGCGCCTCCGCCCCACGATGATCGCGTTCGCCCGGTACTTGCGGCCGGCCTTCTCCAGCTCGTCCGCTACGGCGCCCCTGCGGTGGATGAGCGTCCAGGGGAGCCCCGACAGATGGTCCTCGCGGGCGAGCTGCCGCAGGAGCGCCTGCTTGCCGCCGCCGCGCGGCCCGCTCCCGCCGCCGGCCTCGTCGTAGCCGAGCAGCGACGCGACGGGGTTCTCCTTCGCGACGTGGACGATGAGGAGCGCCGCGCCGGTGCGCCGCGCCATCCCGGCCGCGTACGACAGCGCCCGCCGGCTGGTGGCGGAGCCGCTGTACCCGACGAGCACCCCGTACTTGTCGACGCCCGTGTGGGCACCGCGGGTCGCGGGAGCCGGCTGCCCGGCGGTGGACGACCGCGGCAGGGGATCGTCGCCGAGGGGTTCGGGAACGCCATGGCCTGCCATGAGAAACCTTTCGGGGCTGAGCTGAACGGGAGAACGGCCTCGGGAGCCGGAGGCGGTCACACGAGGACGACCGGGCATCCACCGCTACCGACCGGCGCCGCCCGCGAAGTGTGACAACCCCGGCACCGCATGACGGGACGGCGCGCCCGGCGGCGCCGTGTTCCACGGGGTGTGTCACACGCACGCGGGATGTCCGGTCTCAGTGGAGGAAGCAGAGCCTTGTCCCCGGGAATGTGAGGAAACGTGCCGTGAGCGAGGAAGCGGTTCCCGGGAGGCGCGGCACGGCGTCCGCCGCGGGGACGGGTGCGGCGTGAGCGCCCCGCAGACCGCCGCCGCCACGGCATGGCGGCGGCGGATGGTCGCCCGCGTCGCCGACGAGAAGCACCGCACCGCCACCGCGCTGGAGTTGTTCTTCGACCTCTGCTTCGTCGTGGCCGTCGCCCAGACCTCCGCCGCGTTCGAGGAGGAACTGGCCGCGGGGCACGTCGGGAGCGGCATCCTCGGCTACGCGCTGGTGTTCTTCGCGATCTGGTGGGCGTGGATGAACTTCACGTGGTTCGCCTCCGCCTACGACACCGACGACATCCCGTACCGTCTGCTCACCGTCGTGCAGATCACCGGGGCCCTCGTCATGTCGGCGGGCACGGCGGCCGCCCTGCAGGACGGCGACTACACCGTCATCACGTGGGGCTACGTCCTCATGCGGCTCGCCATGGTCAGCCAGTGGCTGCGGGCCGCCCGCTCCGACCCCGAGCGGCGCCGGTCCTGCCTGCGGTACGCGGCGGGGATCCTGGTGGTGCAGACCGGCTGGCTGGCGCACCTCGTGGTGCCGGGCGGCCTCCGCCTCCCCGCACACGCGGTCCTCGCCCTGGCGGAGCTCGCGGTCCCCGTGTGGGCCGAGCGGGCGGCCAACACGACCTGGCATCCGCGCCACATAGCCGAGCGCTTCGGCCTGTTCACCCTCATCGTGCTGGGCGAGTCCATCACCGCGGCCGCCGGGGCGGTGCGCGCCGCCCTCGACACCGACGCCGCGTTCGGCGACATCGCCACGCTGGTGCTGGGCGGCACCCTCACGGTCTGCGCCCTGTGGTGGCTCTACTTCGCCCAGAACGCGTCCCGCCGCCTGGGCGGCTTCGCCACGGCCACGCTGTGGGGCTACGGCCACTACGCGGTCTTCGCCTGCGCCGCTGCGGTGGGCGCCGGACTCGCCGTCAACGTCGCCCGGACCACCGGGCACGGCCATCTGAGCGCCCACGGCGCGGCAGCCGCGTACACGGTGCCCGTCGCCGGGTTCGTGCTCTCCGTGTGGCTGCTGCACCGCCGGGCATCCGGGCACCCCACCGCGCCGGACGTGGTGCACGCGCTCGCCGTGGCGGCGATCCTGGCCGCCACGTTCGCCCCCGCCCCGGTCCTGGTGACGGGCGTCGCCGCCGCGCTCCTGGTCGCCGCGACCTGCGTGCCGCGCGGGCGGCGTACCGGCGTACGGGCGGCGGCCTGAGCGGGCGACGCCGACGGAACCCGACTCGCGGCGGCAGCGTCCAACCGCCATGACCACCAGGCACTTCGCGCGCGCCACCGCCCTCGCGGCCCTCACGGCCGCGGCCGTCCTGACGGGCTGCACCGGCCAGGACCCCGCGCCCGTCGGGCGCCCCACCGTCGCCGGGCATCCCACCACTGCGGCCGCGACCGTCATCCCCTACGAGCTGTACACCCACTGCGGCATCGACGAGGCCCTGATCGGCTCCACCTACTTCGAGGCCGAGACCCCGCTCACCGGCGACGCCTTCAACCCCCCGCCGGGCTGGGACAACCCCACGCAGCGGGGCACGATGACGCTGCTGTCCCCGACGTCCGCGGTCTTCACCGACTCCAAGGGCCACGAGGTGCGCTTCCGGGCGCGGAAGGGGGCGGACGACTTCAAGCGCGTCTGCGAGTGACGGCCCAGGTCGAGAAGATGCGGAGCGCCGCCTCGATCCGGGCCTTCCTGTCCACGGTCACCCGCGACGAACAGCGTCAACGGAACGCGCCGCGCCAGCGTGTGGGTGCACCAGCCGTCATGACGTTCGGCATCGGTCGCCGGGAGGGTGCCGTCGGTCGCCTGTTGGTCTCGAAGACCCATAGCGCGGTGGAGACCCGGTCGTCGTTCCCCGGTGTTCACGTTCAACTCCCACTCCCCCGTGCCCGCGAGGATCGAGACGGCACGGGTACGGGGCCGGCTCAGCAGTAGGCGTTCCAGCCCGAGCGGTAGCCGTCCCGGTAGCCGCGGCGGTATTCGGAGTTCCAGCTCCGGGGGCGGTAGGAGTCCCACTGGTCACGGCAGCGTGGGCGGGAGCGGGCGTCGCGGCGACCGTCGTCGCGTCCGTCGCGGAATCCGCGCCAGTACCGGTCGCTCGCCTGCGGGGCGAGGGTGCCCGCGGCCTGCGCCTGGGCCGTGCCCGCGGTGACGTGGCCGGCGGTCGCGGCCTGCGCGGGCGCCGCCGGCAGGACCGCCAGGGCTCCTACGGCCACCGGGCCTGCGAGCAGTGCGAGGAATCGCTGTGCGCGCATGGCTGTTCGTCCTCTCGGAAACTTACGGGGTCGGGTGCCTTGTCCCCGGTCAGGCCCAAATCCAAGTTTTAGGGGTGGCCTTGGGGAACCGCGGGGCACCGGTTCAAGGGGCGGATCGCGCCCACCCCCGACCGTATCGAGCCGGGTTCACCATGTCCACTTATGGAGTAATCTGTCCCACATTCTTCAGTTTGCCCACCGTTCGTGCCCCCTCCGTCACCCTCGGCGCCCCCGATAGGGTCGGGCCCCGTGTCACCTGCCGGGATCCGAGGAAGGGGCGCCTGTTGAGCGCGGCGAACGAGGACCAGGACAAGGCCGGTCGTCGCGGGCGCACCGCGTCGCGGGTGCGCGGGATGCTGATCGGGCTGGCGCTCGGCGAGACCACGGGCGCGGCGCGCGGAACGCCGCCCGCCCCGGGTCCGCTGCGCGCCGGCGTCTGCACACAGCTGGCCTGCTTCACCGTCGAGGGCTCCATCCGCGCCCTGGTCCGCGGAAGCCACAAGGGCATCTGCCATCCGCCGTCCGTGCTGTGGCACGCGTACTGCCGCTGGGCAGCCGTCCAGGGCATCGACCGCGACCGGCTGACCAAGCACTGGGGGAAGTGGGCGGGCGCGGCCTGGCCGTCCGGCTGGCTGGCCGGGGTCCCGGTTCTGGCGGAGCGGCGCGGTTCGGCGCCGGCCACCGTGAAGGCGCTGTCGCAGCGGGAGCAGGGCGCGGTCGGCAGGCCCACGACGAACAGCCGCGGCTGGCACGCGCTCGGCCGCACCCTGCCGATCGCCGCCCTCGGCGACCCGGCCGAGGTCGCGAGGTGGGACGCCCAGGCACGCGACATCGCCGCCCTCACCCACGGGGACCCCGCCGCGCAGTCCGCGACGTCCCACGCGACCGTCCTGGCCCGGCACGTCCTGGCCGGGGAGGAGATCCGCGGGGCACTGCGTGACGGCCTGACGGCGCTCCAGCACTCCGAGCCGGCCGGGATCGCCACCGGGGACGAACTCACGTACCTGCGGGCCGCATTGGACGAGGCCGCCGCCCACCCCGCGGACCCGGCCCGCCTCGCCCGGCTCGCCCCGGACGCCACCGCGCCCTCGGCGCTCCTCGGCGGCCTCTACGCCGCCGCGTCGTTCCCGGAACGCACCGGTCTCCTCCCCGCGCTGCGCTTCGCGGCCGCAGCACCGGACGGCGCATCCGTCGCCACCGTGACCGGCGCGTTCCTCGGCGCGGCACACGGCTTCGAGGCGTTCCCGGTGGACGTCGTGAGCCGCCACGAACTGGTCTGGGTCGTCGACACCCTGGCCCGCGACCTCGTCACCGAGGTGTTCGACGGCCCGAGCGGCGGCGAGTACGTACCGGGCTGGGACCCCCACTGGCGGGACCGCTATCCGGGCTGGTGACAGGGCCGGAGGCGGGCGCCGGACCTCAGCGGGAGGAAGTCCGCCGGGCACGCGCGCGGAAGCGCGTGCGTGCCCGGCGGGCGTCGGCCGTCAGGCGCCGGGGGTGCGGTCCGGAGCGGGGACCGTGCGCTGGTGCGGCAGCGTTATCGCGTCGGGCTGCTCCTGACGCAGCACCACGTTCCGCGTCGGGAAGGCGATCTCGATGCCCTCCTCCTGGTAGCGGCGGTGCAGGCGCTTGATGAACTCGTGCTTGATCCGGTACTGCTCCCCGTACTCCGAGGTCCGCAGGATCACCGAGAAGTCGATCCGCGACTCGCCGAAGGTGTGGAAGCGGACGACCGAATCGTGCTCGGGGATGCCGCCCTCGACGTGCGCCATGACCTCACCGGCGACCTCGATGGTCACCCGCTCCACGTGCTCGAGGTCGTTGCCGTAGCCCACGCCCGCCTGGACGATGAGCGACATCTGCTGCTCGGGCTGGTGGAAGTTGGTGGCGATCGCGCTCGCCAGCTTGGCGTTGGGGATGATCACCAGGTTGTCCGACAGCTGGCGCACCACGGTGTTGCGCCAGTTGATGTCGACGACGTAGCCCTCCTCGCCGCTGCTGAGGCGTATGTAGTCGCCGGGCTGCACGGTCTTGGACGCGAGGATGTGGACGCCCGCGAAGAGGTTGGCGAGCGTGTCCTGCAGGGCCAGGGCGACGGCGAGACCGCCGACGCCGAGGGCGGTGATCAGGGGCGTCACGGAGATGCCCAGGGTCTGCAGCAGGACCAGGAAGCCCACCGCCATCACGGCGACACGGCTGATGTTGACGAAGATCGTCGCGGAGGCGGCGACCCCGGACCGGGACAGCGCCAGCGACCGCACCGTCTCGGCGACCATGCGGCCCGCGGCTATCGTGGCCGCCAGGATCAGCACCGCGACGAGCACCTGGGCGACCGTCCGGTCCACGACGCGGGTCAGCGGCAGCGCCGCGGCACCCACCCAGGCGCCCGCCGCCAGCGCGGCCCAGGGCACGACGGTGCGCAGGGCGGCGACGACGATGTCGTCGCCGCCCCACCTGGTGCTCCTGGCCCGCTCGCCCAGCCACTTCAGGGCCAGCCGCAGCAGCAGCCCCGCCAGGGCGCCGGCGGCGATCGCCGCACCGGCGACGATCAGGTCGTGCAGCGTGAGGGCGCGGTTCACCGGTCGCCTCCCCACGTGCGTGCGGATTCTCCCACGGGGCGCGGGGGATGCTGTGTCGTCACTGGTCGCCTCATCGTTCGGGGGACGTTCGGGGGGACGTTCTGGAGTCGCGCCGAACAGGCGTTGTCCTGGCGCGATCTGACACATCCTGCCGCAGCGCCGCCGTGCTCCGCATACGGCCCCCGCCCCGGCCGCCCGATCCGGCCAAGCTCACCCCGGCCGGCCCCGGTGGCGGCGGTCGTGCCGGTATCCTTCCTGGTCACGATGCCCGTCCCCGGCCGGCGATCGCGGCGTTCCCGGTGAGGACCCCAGCCCTTGGCACCACGCTTCGACACCGCCCGCTTCCATGGCCACCGGCCCCGCAGCGCTGTCCGCGCGGGTGCGGCACGTACTGCGCGAGCCCGCACGGCTCACCGCGCGCGGGCGCCACGTGACGGAGCGCCTCGAGCGCCGGGGAGCACCGGCCGAGGCGCTCCTCGCCTTCTACCCCGCGTCCTGGGAACCGCTCCCCGGCGGAGGTGCGGACCGGCACCGGGAAGTGGGTGAAGGCGGCGTCGCGGGTCCGCGTGGCCGGACAGGACCGGTGGGCGGTGATCGGGTTCGGCGACACCCTGGTCACCGTCATCGACGCGATGCCGCACCGGCAGGGCCTCGGGGACGACATCGTGCGCGAGGATCCGCTGTAGGAGCGCGTGGCGGCCGTCAACGAGGCCCTCATGGCGCAGGGCTGAGCCGCCCCGACGGGGCCCGGCCGCGCCCCCGCACGCAACTGCGGGGGCGGGCCGGGCGCGCCGTCTAGCGGGTCACCGTGCCCGCGGGGGCCGGGGCGTACCCGGCGGGGCGGGTGGTGAAGGTGCCGCGGCCCTGGGTGCGGCTGCGCAGGCGGGTCGCGTAGCCGAACAGTTCCGCCAGTGGCACCGTCGCCGTGACGACCGCCGTGCCGGAGCGCGCCGTGGAGCCGGTGACACGGCCGCGGCGGGCGGCGAGGTCGCCGAGGACGGCGCCCACGGCGTCGTCGGGGACGGTGACCGTGAGCTCCACCACCGGTTCGAGCAGGGCCATGACGCCGGCGCGCAGGGCCTCCCGCAGCCCCAGGCGGCCCGCGGTGCGGAAGGCCGTCTCGGAGGAGTCACGGGAGTGCGTGGCGCCGTCGGTGAGGGTGACCCGTACGCCCGTGACGGGGTGGCCGCCGAGGGGGCCCTCGGTGAGGGCGTCCCGGCAGCCGGCCTCGACCGCGCGGACGAACTCCTTCGGCACCCGCCCGCCGACGACCGTCGAGGCGAACGCGAACGGGCCCTCCCCGTACGGCTCGACGTCCAGGACGACGTGGGCGAACTGACCCGCCCCGCCGTCCTGTTTGACGTGCCGGTACACCAGGCCCGGCACACCGCGGACGAGTGTCTCCCGGTGGGCGACCTGCGGCCGGCCGACGCGGACGTCCAGCCCCCGTTCACGGCGGATCTTCTCCACCGCGACCTCCAGGTGCAGTTCGCCCATGCCCGACAGCACCGTCTGACCGGTCTCGGCGTCGGTCCGCACGGCCAGCGAGGGGTCCTCCTCGGCCAGCCGGGCCAGGGCCACCGCCATGCGGTCGGTGTCGGTGTTGCGGGCGGCCTCGACCGCGACGAAGACGACCGGCGCCGCCACGGACGGCGGTTCGAGGACCAGGGGTGCTCCCGGGGCGCACAGGGTCGCGCCCGCGGCGGCGGACTTCACCCCGGCCACCGCGACGATGTCCCCGGCGACCGCGGCGTCGACGTCGACGTGCCGGTCGGCACGGACCCGCAGGATCCGGCCGATCCGCTCGGTGCGTCCGGCGCGCGTGTCCAGCACGGCGTCCCCCTTCCTGATCGTCCCCTCGTACACCCGCAGGTAGGTCAGCCGCCCGGAGGCGGTCACGTTCACCTTGAACACCAGCGCGGCGAACGGCGCCGCGGGGTCGGCCGCTTCCCGCACCGGCGGCACGTCCAGCGGCGACGGCAGGTAGTCCACGACGGCCTCCAGCAGCGGCTCGATCCCGCGGTTGCGGTACGCCGAGCCGCACAGCACCACGACGCCGTCGCCGGACAGCGTCAGGTCGCGCAGCGCGGAGCGCAGCGTGGCCTCCGACAGCGCCGACCGATCGCAGAACTCCTCGAGCGCGGCCGGGTGCAGTTCCGCCACCGCCTCCTCCAGGGCACGCCGGCGGCGCAGCGCGTCCTCGCGCAGGCCGTCGGGCACGGGGCCCTCGGCGTACGTGCCGTGGCCGTCGGCCCACACCAGCGCGCGCATGCGCAGCAGGTCCACGACGCCCGTGAAGCCGTCCTCCCGGCCGATCGGCAGTTGGACGACGAGCGGCACGGTGCGCAGGCGCTCGCGGAGGGAGCCGACGGCGGCGTCCAGGTCGGCGCCGGCGCGGTCCAGCTTGTTGACGAACGCGATCCGGGGCACGCCGTACCGGTCGGCCCGCCGCCACACCGACTCGCTCTGCGGCTCGACGCCGGCGACCGCGTCGAAGACCGCGACCGCGCCGTCGAGGACGCGCAGGGAGCGTTCGACCTCGTCGGAGAAGTCGACGTGGCCCGGGGTGTCGATCAGGTTGAGCCGGTGGCCGTCCCAGTCGCAGCTCACGGCCGCGGCGAAGATGGTGATGCCGCGGTCGCGTTCCTGCGGGTCGAAGTCGGTGACGGTCGTGCCGTCGTGGACCTCGCCGCGCTTGTGGGTGGCGCCGGTGAGGAAGAGGATCCGTTCGGTGACGGTGGTCTTGCCCGCGTCGACGTGGGCGAGGATGCCCAGGTTGCGGACGGCGGTCAGCGGATTGACGGTGCGCATGGCCCGGTGGCCTTTCGGGTGATCCGGAGAGTGGGCGGCGCGATTCCCGCGATTCCCGCGATGCCCCCGTGCACGGCAGGACGTAACCGGCCGCCGGCCCCGGCTGCGCCGGTGCGGGGGTCAGAAGGTGGTCGCGGACGTCCGGTGCCGGCCGCGCGGCCGGCACCGGGCCGGCGAGGACACCAGGATCACCTCATGGCGTGACGGGGACACGACGGCTGCGGTACGACAACGCACGGCCGGTCTCCCCTCGTTCGTCACGGAACGCGCCACGGTGTCGTGCGGCGCGCGATCAACGCGAGTGTAGTGAGCGCGGCGGTGCCGGGGCACCGGGTTTTCCCGGGGGTGACGCGTCCGGGGCGGCCGGCCGCCGGCTACCGGCCGGAGCCGCAGGCGCCGGGCCAGTCGTAGCCGGGGAGGAGCCGGCTCCACCGGGAGGGGTCCGAGGGGCCGGCCAGGCGGCACAGGACGCTGGTGCGGTGGCGGACGTCCGGGTCCCAGAGGCGGATCGTGCCGTCGTTGCCGGCGCTGGCCACGGTGCCGCCGTCGGGGCTGAAGGCGACGCTCCACGCGGCGCGGGTGTGCCCGGTGAGGGTGGCGGTCAGGCTCCGGGCCGCCGGGTCCCACAGCCGCACCGTGCGGTCGTTGCCGCTGCTGGCGAGGGTGCGGCCGTCCGGCGAGAAGGCGACGCCCCGGACGGAACCGGTGTGGCTGGTGAGGACCCCTGCGGCACGGGCCGTGGGCACGTCCCACAGGCGCACGGTGCCGTCGTTGCCGCTGCTGGCGAGGGTGCGGCCGTCCGGGGCGAAGGCGGCGCCGCGCACGGAGCCGGTGTGGCCGTCGAGGACGGCCGCAGGGGTTCCCGTCGCCGGGTGCCACAGGCGGATCGTCAGGTCGTCGCTGCCGCTGGCCAGGAGACGGCCGTCGGGGCTGAAGGCCAGGCAGTTCACGAAGTCGGTGTGTCCGGTGAGGGTGGTCCGCAGGTGCCCGGTCGCGGTGTCCCACAGGCGCACCGTGCGGTCGGCGGCGCCGGTCGCGAGGGTGTGCCCGTCGGGGCTGAAGGCGAGGGCGAAGACGGCGCCGTCGTGGTCGCGCAGCACGGCGCGGGTGCGCCGGGTCCGGGGATCCCACAGGCGGACGGTGCGGTCGGCGCCGGCGGAGGCGAGCAGTCGGCCGTCCGGGCTGAAGGCGACGTCGTAGACGGGCCCGCTGTGCCCGGTGAGGGTGTACGCGGGGGCGTGGCGTGCCATGTCCCAGACCCGTACGGTGCCGTCGCCGCCGGCCGAGGCAAGGGTGCGGCCGGCGGGGTCGTAGGCGGCCTTCCAGACCTCGGTGACGGGGGCGGTGTCCAGGGTGCTGCGGCTGAGGTCCCACAGGACGACGGTGCGGTCGAAGCCCGCCGTCGCGAGGAGGTCGCCGTGGACGGCCACGGCGACGGAGAGCACGTAGTCGGTGTGGCCGGCGAGGGTCTCGACGGGCAGGTGGGTGTGGACGTCCCAGCGGATGACGGTGCCGTCGCCGCCCGCCGAGACGACCGTGTGGCCGCCGGGCCCGAAGGCGAGGCCGTTGACGTCGTCGTCGTGCCCGGCGAGGGTGGCGGTGCGGCGCAGCGTGGCGACGTCCCGCAGGCGCACGGTGCGGTCGGCGCCGCCGCTGGCGAGGGTGCGTCCGTCGGGGCTGAAGGCGAGGGCGAGCACGTCACCGCTTTGGTCGCGCAGGACGGTGCGGCTGCGCCCGGTCCGGGGGTCCCACAGGCGCACCGTGCGGTCGGCGCCCGCGGAGGCGAGCAGCCGGCCGCCGGGGCGGTAGGCCAGTGCGAGGACCTCGTCGGTGTGCCCGGTCAGGACGGCCTTGCGGCCCCCGGTCGCGACGTCCCACAGCCGTACGGTGCCGTCGGCCCCGGCGGAGGCCAGCGTGCGCGCGTCAGGGGCGAAGGCCACCGCCCGCACCGGGCCCTGATGGGCCGTCAGTACGGCGATCGTGCGGCGCTCCGGCACGGACCACAGCCGTACCGTGCCGTCGGTGCTCGCCGAGGCCAGCAGCCGTCCGTCCGGGGAGAAGGCAACCGATCGCACGGGGCCGCGGTGCCCGGTGAGGACGCCCGCGGCGGCGCGTCCGGCGACGTCCCACAGCCGTACCGTCCGGTCGGAGCCAGCCGAGGCCAGCAGCCGTCCGTCGGGCGAGAACACCACCGCGTTGACGGCGCCCGTGTGGCCGGTCAGCCGCCCGGCGAAGGCGTTGGCCTGGGTGCTGAGCAGGGCGCTGCGGGCCTCGGTGGTGGGGGCGGTGCGGTAGGCGGCCTCGGCCAGCAGCATCGCGGCCTCCGGCCGGCCGGCGGCCAGTTGGGCGGAGCGGGCGGCCATCGCCTGGGAGAGCGCCGTGGCGCGCTGCCGGTCGGCGCCGAGCCGCTGCTCGACGGCGACGCCGCCCGCCAGCACCGCCAGCACCAGCAGGACGGCGAGTACGACCAGCCCGGACCGCTGCTGCCGGGCCCGGCGCCGCACGAGGGTGCGCCGCAGGTCCTCCTCGTGGGCGGAGGCGGCCAGGAAGTCCGCCTCCGCCGGGCCGAGTTCGCCGTCCCGGCGGCCCGGGCCCGCGGCCCACTCGCGGGCGGCGGCCAGCCGTGTGCCGCGGTGGAGCAGGGCCGGGTCGCGGCTCTCGCGTTCCCATTCGCGGGCGGACGCGGCCAGTTGCTGGTGCAGCAGCAGGTCGGCGCGGGCCGCGTGGATCCAGGTGCGCAGGCGCGGCCAGGCCCGCAGCAGCGCCTCGTGGACGATCTCCACGTGGTCGGTGCCGACGGTCAGCAGGCGCGCGGCGACGAAGGCGTCGAGCGCGGCGCGGGCGGCGGCCGCGTCCGGCAGCCCGTCCAGCAGGTCGGCGGTGCCGCGGGGGCGGCGCGACTGCTCGTTGTCCTCGCCGACCCGGACCAGCCGCAGCAGCAGCCTGCGGGCGGCCAGTTGCTCGGCCGGCGACAGGGCGGTGAACAGCGCCTCGGCGGCCGTGGCGACGGAGCCGTGGATGCCGCCCGCCGCGAGGTAGCCGGCGACGGTCATGGTGCGGCCGGTGCGCTGCCGCCAGGTGGCCATCAGGGCGTGCGCGAGCAGCGGCAGCGCCCCGGGGTCGCCGCCGGGCCGGGCGGCACCGGCCGGGTGGCCCGGGGACTCCGCCGCGCCGAGGTCCCGCAACAGCACCTCGACCAGGCCGGGTTCGAGCTCGGTGCCCTCCTCCCGGGCGGGCCGCACGATGCACTCGCGCAATTCGTCCGGGCTCATCGCGCCCAGTGCGAACAGCCCGTCGCTGATGACGGGGACGAGTGCCGGGTACTCCAGGCAGCGTCCGGTCACGTCGGCCCGGATCCCGAGCACGACGACGGCGTCACCGGTCGCGGCGAGCCCGGTGAGGGCGGCGATGAAGGAGCGCCGCTCGGCCTCGTCGTCGCAGAGCGTGAACGTCTCCTCGAACTGGTCGACCACGAGCACGCATCCGGTGCGCGGAGCGCCGTCGCCGTCGCCTCCCTCGGACACCCCGAGGGAGACGACGAGGGCCGCGGCCCGCGCGGAGGGCGGCGCCTGCTCACCCGGGGCCTTCGGATCTCCGCCCGCGGCGTGCTCCAGCGCATGCCCGAGGGCGTCCAGCGGCCGCGCGGTGGGGGTGCAGACGGCGACGCGCCAGTGGCCGTACGGGCCCCCGGCCAGGGCGGGGAGCAGCCCGGCCCGCAGCAGCGAGGACTTCCCGGCGCCGGAGGGCGCGACCACGGCCAGCGGCCCCTTGCCGGCCCGTCGCCCGAGGCGTTCCACCAGGTCGGCGACGGCGCGTTCACGGCCGAAGAAGCGTGCCGCGTCCTCGGTGCCGTACGCGGAGAGACCGGGGTAGGGGCAGTGCGCCGTCTCGTCACCGCCCCCTGGGGGCCGGGCACTTCGCGGTCCGGGCTGCGGCGGCAGCAGGGCGAGCAGCGCGCCGTCCGCGTCCAGCGCCTCGTCGCAGCGGCGGGCGACGTCGGCGTTGACCGGCTTGCCGCCCGTCTCGATCTTGCTGAGGTACCCCTTGCTGTAGTGGGTGAGCCGGGCCAGCGCCGACAGCGACAGGCCGCGTTCCAGGCGCAGTTCGCGCAGTGCCGCGCCGAAGGGCTCGGTCGGCCTGTGTGGTGTCCGGTCCATCCCGTCCCCGCCGCGTACGGCGCGGAGGGCGCCGTCCCCTGTTTCGGCCCGCCTCGTCGGCGTGCCCGTCGGAAGGTGAGGAGTGCGCCGGGCGGGGCGTGGTTCCCGGGGTCGCGGGGGAAGGGGCGCGTACGGTCGAGAAATGGCCACGGGCCGGCGGGCCCCACCGCCCCCGTGAGCGGTGGGACCACGCCGGCCGTGGCGGACCGGGGTCGCTCAGATGGCGCCGCCCGGGGCACCGCAGCTCGGCACGCCGGACAGCCAGGCGTCGCCGCGCATGTAGATGTTGCTGATCCAGCCCTGGTACTCCGGCAGGTACGACCAGGCGTCGTTGGTGTAGCCCTCGGCCGTCACCTGTTCCGCGTACTTCTGGCAGGACACCGCGACGTTGGTCGGACCGGCCAGCCGGACCACCACGGCGGACCCGGTGGACGGATAGGCGTGCACCGCCACGCCGGTGCCCCAGGTGCTGTACGGGCTCGCGCCGGCCGGCGTGGAGGTGCCCTTGCCGTCACAGGCGGGGATCCCGGCCAGCCAGGCGTCGCCGCGCATGTAGATATTGGTGATCCAGCCGCCGTACTGCGGGAGGTAGGACCAGGCGTCGTTGGTGTACCCCTCGGACGTCACGGTCTGCGCGTGCGTCTGGCAGCTGACCGCGACGTTCGTCGGGCCGGCCAGCCGGGCCACCGTGGTACCGGTGGTCGTGGACGGCTCGGAACGGACCGCCACGCCAGTGCCCCAGGTGCTGTAGGCGCCGCCCTGCGTGACACCGCCGCCGCCCCCGGAACCGGTCTGCGGGTCGTACGCGGAGCCGGTGCAGGTGGGCACCTCGGGCAGCCAGGCGGGCCCTCTCAGGTAGATGTTGCTGATCCAGCCGCCGCGGTTGGACAGGTACGTCCAGGCGTCGTTGGTGTAGCCCTCGGCGCTGACGTTCTCACCGTGCTGCTGGCAGGTGGCGTACACCAGGTCCGGCCCGGACAGCCGGGTCACCAGCGCCGCCGTCGTGTTGGGGTGCTGCCGCACCGCCACGTCGGTGCCCCAGGTCACCTGGAGGGTGCCGTCGTAGCCGGGCGGCTCGGTGAAGGGGCCGCCCTGCGGCATGCGCGCCACCCCGACCAGGCGGTTGTTGTCGATGCGCGCGTTGATGTCGATCACCCGCATGGGGCGCTGCGACTGGTACGCCTCCACGACGTACCCGCCGCCGAGGTAGAGCATCACGTGGCTGATGCTGTCGACCGTGCCGCCGATCCCGGTGAAGACGATGTCCCCGGGCTGCAGGTCGGAGACGGCCGGTTTGCCGCCGCCGCTGCCGTGGACCGCCTGGTAGGTGCGCCCGGCGCCCCGGTACATCGCCTCGGCGGTGCCGCCGCCGAGGATGTCCCACCCGACGGCCTTGTACCAGGCCCAGCGGACGAACCCCGAGCAGTCGAAGCCGCGGGTGTACGGGTCGTTCCAGGTCTCTTCCAGGTCGTGGATGTCGATGGTGCCGTAACTGATGCCGGGCGCCGGGCCGTGCCCGCCGCCCCATGTGTACAGCGTGCGGTTGCGCCACTCCTGGCAGGCCGCGTCCACGGCCCGGTGCGCCTCGTCGGAGGCGATGCCCTGCAGGCTGCACCAGTTCTGCTCCCCGGTCCCGGCCGCGCGGGCGGCGGCGGCCGGGACGAGCGCGAGGAGCAGGGCGGTCACCACGGCGGCGACCAGCCCGCCTCCCCAGCGTCGTGCTCTCATACGGTCTTCCCCCAAAGACGGGGCGGCGCACGGCGCCGCCCTCGGTCGCGTGTCGGCCCTCACGGTGGCCCCGAGGGGACCTCAGGCAACAGGGGTTTCCCGTTTCCTCTTCGCCTCGCGGCCGGAAAACCCCTGGTGGGCGGGGTCAGCCGCGCCAGACCTCGATGAAGGTGACGGCGTCGTTGAGCGCCGACCCGGCGTACGGCACGCTCCCGGTGAAGGTGGCGTTGCCTCTCGGGCCGGACGCGAACGACGTGGTGCGGCCGCCGGCGACGAGGCACGGGGACAGCCGGCCGGACCGCCGGTTGTCGGAGCCGAAGTTGTGTCCGGCGGGGTCGCAGGGACCGGCGTTGCCGTGGATCTCGGTGTACTCCCTGGTCGATGCCGGTGGCCCAGGTCATCAGCTCGGTCGCCGCGGCCGGGGCCGAGCAGGGCGCCGCTGAGCGTGCGGGCGGGGGTTCGCGTGCGGGCCTGGGTTCGCGTGCGGGTCGTTCATGAAGTCCTCCGGGAATGGGGTGGATTGCCCGCGCCCCGAGGACGCCGCCCGCGTCATGGCGGGCACTTGTCTTGTTCTCGCCGTACGCGCCCCGCTCCCCGGCGACCGGGCCGCCGCCGCGCCGGCGCCCGCGCGGCAGTGCCGTACAGGGGTTCCCCGGCGGTTTCCCCTTGCCCGCGTGATGGGCGGCGTGTGGTTGCATTCCCTGGTGCACGAGGGGAGAACAGGCGCGGTGATCCGGGTCCGGCGGCGGCGGGAGGCCGACCTCGACGCGTGCGTCCGGGTGCTCGCCGCGGTCCACGACAGGGACGGCTACCCGGTCGACTGGCCTGCCGCGCCGGCCGCGTGGCTCTCCGGGACGCGATCGCTCGCCGCCTGGGTCGCCGAGTCGGACGGCGCCGTCGTCGGCCACGTCGGTCTCGGCCCGGGCACCGGGGACGACGCCGCGCCCGGGCTGTGGAGCGCGCGCGAGGGCGTGGGCGCCGCACCGACCGCGGTCGTCGGCCGCCTGTTCGTCGCACCGGCGGCCCGGGGCCACGGGATCGGTGCCCTGCTGATGACGGCGGCCGTCGAGGAGGCGCGGCTGCGCGGTCTGCACCCGGTGCTCGACGTCGTCGCGTCGGACACGGCCGCGGCGGCCCTGTACGAGCGGCTGGGCTGGACGCTGCTGGCCACCGTCGAGCAGGAATGGGGCCCGGACCGGACGGTGTCCGTCCACGCCTATGCCGCGCCGCGCCCGCGGACCCCGGCAGGCTGACCGGCGCGCTGCGCGTCAGCGGCGCGCGCGGACCCCGTCGAGGGCGACGGCGAGGATGCGGTCGCGCTGGGCGTCGTCCGTGAAATTGGTCCCGGAGATGCCGGAGACCATGCGGAGCAGGTCGTCGAAGGAGATGTCGCCGCGGGCCTCGCCGGCCTCCTGGGCGCGGTCGAAGAGCGGGCCCCCGGCCTGGAACATGGACTCGCGGCAGGCCAGGAAGACGTCGGACTCGTCGCTGAGGGCCTCGCGGATGGCGCGCTTGGTCACGGTGTAGTCCACGAAGCGGCCCAGCCAGGAGGTGAGCGCCTCCCACGGCTCGCGGTCGGCGACCTCCCTGGCGACCCGGCACAGGTCGTTGACCTCGTCCGCGTAGACGGACTCGAAGAGGTGCCGGCGGGTGGGGAAGTTCCGGTAGAGGGTGGCGATGCCCACGCCCGCGCGGCGGGCGATGTCCTCCAGGGAGGCCTCCGCGCCGTTCTCCGCGAAGGCCTCGCGGGCGGCCGCCAGCAGGGCGTCGTAGTTGCGCGCCGCGTCCCTGCGGTGCGGGCGCTGGGACGCGACGATCGCGCTGACGGGGAACGTGTCGGCCGTCACTGCTGCCTCCTGACCGGAACGTTTGAAGTGGAGGGTAGCCTCCGCTACAGTGGAGGCATACCTCCACTTTAGCAGTCGGGGTGTCGTTCCCGTCGCCGCGTGCCCGGCACGCGGCGGTCGGGCGTACGCACCCCGGTGTGACCCCTCCCACGGGCCCCGCGCCGACGCGTCGCCCGTCCCCCGACCTTCCCCGGCGGCCGCCGCGCACGGCCGCCGTTCCCCAGGCTGCCCGCGCGGCCCGTACCACCACGGCCGGACGATCCCGGCCACGTCCCGTTCGGAAACGGAGAGGCTTTACATGCCACGGAAGTCCACCCGCCTCACCTTCGCGGTCCTCGCGACCGGTGCGGGCGTGTTCTCCATGCTCCAGTCGCTGATCGCGCCGGCCCTGCCGACCGTCCAGCACGCCATGCACACCTCGCAGTCCACCGCGACCTGGGTGATGACGGCCTACCTGCTGTCCGCCTCGGTCTTCACCCCCATCCTCGGCCGGGTCGGCGACCTGATCGGCAAGAAGCGCACGCTCGTCGCCGTGCTGGTGACCCTGACGCTGGGCTGCCTGCTCGCCGCGCTCGCGCCGTCCATCGGCGTCCTGATCGTCGCCCGTGTCGTCCAGGGCATCGGCGGCGCGCTCTTCCCGCTGTCCTTCGGCATCATCCGGGACGAGTTCACCGCGAGCCGGGTGGGCCCGAGCATCAGCAACCTCTCCGCGGTGATCGCCGCGGGCGGCGGCGTCGGCATCGTGGCCGCCGGCCCGATCGTCTCGGCGCTCGACTACCGCTGGCTGTTCTGGCTCCCCGTCGGCGTCGTCGCGATCACCGCGCTGATCGCCTACCGCTACGTGCCCGAGTCCCCCAGCCGTGCCGAAGGACGCGTCAACTGGCTCGGCGCCGGCCTCCTGTCGAGCTGGCTCGTCGCCCTGCTGCTGCCGCTCAGCCAGGCCACCCAGTGGGGCTGGACCTCCGGCCGCGCGCTCGGCCTGTTCGCCGCCGCGGTCGTCCTCTTCGCCCTGTGGCTGGTGGCCGAGGCCCGCTCCCGCCACCCCCTGATCGACCTGCGCATCATGCGGCTGCGCGCCGTGTGGACCACCAACACCGCCGGTCTGCTCTTCGGCGCGGGCATGTACTCGATCTGGTCCTTCCTCCCCGGCTTCGCCCAGACCCCGCGCGCCGCGGGCTACGGCTTCGGCGCCAGCGTGACGGGGGCCGGCCTGCTGATGCTGCCCATGCTGATTGCGATGTTCCTCTCCGGTGTCCTCAGCGGCCGCCTGGAACCCGTGGTGGGCGCCAAGCGCCTCCTCACGGCGGGCGCCGCGCTGGGCGCCGTGGCCTGCGGCTTCCTCGCCGCCTGGCACGACCAGCAGTGGCAGGTGGCGTTCGCGGCCGGCATCTTCGGCCTCGGCATCGGGCTCGCCTTCGCCTCGATGGCCAACCTGATCGTGCGCAGCGTCCCGCCGGAGCAGACCGGCGCCGCGAGCGGAATGAACGCCAACATCCGCACCATCGGCGGCTCCATCGGCGCGGCGGTCACCAGCGTCCTGGTCACCAGCCGGCTCCAGCCCTCCGGCCTCCCCTACGCCGCCGGCTACACCCACGCGTTCGGGCTGCTGGCCGTGCTGTGCCTGGCGGCGGCCCTGGCCGCCCTCCTCGTCCCGGTCCACCGCGCCGCCACCGCCCGCCACGCCGCGTCCGGGCCCGCCCCGGCCCCGGCCCCGGCGGAAGCCGAAGCGGTCACGTCGGCCGCCCGCGGCTGACCTCGGGCACGGGTGCGGCGCCCCTCGCGAGGGGCGCCGCACCCGCCCGCGTGCGCCGTCACTGCGGACGGGGCCCCCAACCCTCCGGCCACACCCCTGCTTTGGATTGG
>NZ_JBHYMQ010000070.1:0-45322 GCF_042742985.1 Streptomyces sp. NPDC058864
CCCTCCCCCAACCCCTCAACCCCTCCCCCGGGGCCGCGGCCGGCGCCGGGGCCCCGGCGGTCCCCCGGCCGGGCCCCACGGCGCTCCGTCATCCCCGCCGCCCCCGGCCGTACGCCCAAGGGCCCCACCACGCGGGGATCGGCGGATCAGCGGGGGCGGACGTCGGCTGGTCCGGGTGGAGTCCGAGCCGGCGCAGGGCGTCGGCGTCGATCCTCACGCCGTGGGTGCAGTGCCAGTGGCCGTCCTCCCGGATCCCGCAGACGAGGTCGATCACCAGCTCATGGTCGGCGAAGGGCCACCAGTCGATCCCCCGGTCCCGCAGTCAACGTGCCGTCAGCTCGGTCGGCCGGGGGCGGCCCGGCAGGTTCTCGTAGCCGAAGAGGGTCACCCATGCGCCCGGTTCGCGGTCCATGCCGCCATGGTCGCGCAGCACGACGGCGTGCCGCAGCGGATTTCCGCCGCGGCACGCCGTGAGGGGGACGGGGTGGGCCGTGCCGGCCACGGGGATGCGGCGGCACGGCCCGGATCGGGTGCCGGTCAGCGGCGGCCGCTCCAGGACTTCACGTCGACGACCCGGCGGTGGTCGTTGCGCAGGGTCGCGGCGTCGCGGCGGTCCCAGACGGAGTTGCGGCGGTCCTGGAAGACGTCGCGCCGGGTGTCACGGCCGAAGCCGGTGTGCACGCGCACCTTCGAGTGACCCACGAGCCACACGTTGTTGAAGCGGTAACGGTTGCCGTCGCGGTCCGACAGGGTCCAGCCACGCAGGTTGACCGAGCCGCGGCCGGTGTTCACCACTTCGATCCATTCGTCACCGCCGCGGCCGAACCGGCCGTGGCCGTCGCGGGTGTTGACGTCGCCGATGACCACCCGGGACCGGCCGTGGTCGCGGTGGTCCGCCGCGGTGGCCGGCAGGGAGGCGGCGGCCACGACCGCTCCGGAGGCGAGGACGGTGGCGACGACACGACGGGTGATACGAGCAGACATGATGCCCCCTCAAAAAGGTGCGTTCCCGGCCCTTCCGGGCCGTTCCCGCGGTGCGGATGCTTCGGCGGTTGCCGATGACCCAACTCTGGCCCAGCGGCGACGCACACAACCGGAACAATCGCTTCGCGTTACAGAATGCGGACATATCCGTAACTGTTAGCTGTAAGCGACATCTGTCAGTCTCGGCTGAAATATCGACTGTCTGCGCGATGCACCCACCCGCTGGGCACCGCGTCCCGGGCTTTCCGGTGTCACCCACACGAGTGCCCTGATCGCCGGGCGCCCCCTGGTGGCCGGAGAAGGGCCCCGGTAACGGAGAATCGCGCCATGACGACACGCGGCACGGACCACGGGGGCGGCCCGGCACAGGACATGGGCTATCTGCTGGACAACCGGCGGGCCGAGGCGGGGACACGCTTCGCCGCCTTCGCGGAGCTCTTCGACCCGGTGACGTTCCGGCACGTCAACGCACTCGGCGTCGGGGCGGGGATGCGCTGCTGGGAGGTGGGCGCCGGGGGCGCCTCGGTGCCCCTCGGTCTGGCCGGGCGTGTCGGCCCAGGCGGTGCCGTGGTCGCCACCGACATCGACGTGTCGTGGGCGCGTGATGCCGCGGGCGGCGTGGTCGAGGTGCTGCGGCACGACGTCGCCGCCGACCCCGCGCCTCCGGGCGGCTTCGACCTCGTCCACGCGCGGCTGGTGCTGGTGCACGTCACCGACCGGGCGGAGGCGCTGCGGCGCATGGTCGGCGCGCTGCGCCCCGGCGGCCGGCTGCTGCTGGAGGACGCCGATCCCGGGCTGCAGCCGCTGCTCTGCCCGGACGAGTCCGGACCGGAGCAGCGGCTCGCCAACCGTCTGCGCTCGGGCTTCCGCGCGCTGATGGCCGAGCGCGGCGCGGACCTGGCCTACGGGCGGACGCTGCCGCGCCTGCTGCGGGAGGCCGGGCTGGAGGACGTCGGGGCCGACGCCTACTTCCCGATCACGTCACCGGCGTGCGCCGTCCTGGAGACGGCCACCGTGCGGCACATCAGGGACCGGCTCGTGGCGGCCGGGCTGGCCACCGACGAGGAGGTCGACCGCCACCTGGCGAACGTCGCCACCGGCACGCTCGACCTGGCCACGGCGCCCATGGTCTCCGCCTGGGGCCGCCGGCCGCTCAGCGCGGCGGGGTCCACCCCGGATCCCGGCCGGTGAGACCGACCAGCCGGTCCAGCGCCGGCGCCGAGTCCGGGACCGGTACGGGCCGGCCGAAGGGCCCCGAGCCGTCGCCGGATGCCGCCCCGACGGCGGTGAGCAGGGCGAACACGACCTGCGCGGCGGACTCGTCGGGCCGGTAGTCCAGCCCCGTCGCCCGGGCCAGGTCCCAGCCGTGGACCAGCAGCTCGTTCAGGGCGAAACGGCCCGCGGCGTCCGCGGGCAGGACGATCCCGCCGACCCTCGTCCCGCCCTCCCACGCCCCGGGGACGTTCCAGGCCTCCGCCACCTCCGTCAGCAGGACGGGCAGCACGTCGCGCCAGGCGGCCGGGAGCTCGGGGAGGGAAGCGCCGGGATCGGTGTCCGTGGTCGGCCCGAAGTCCTTGCGTGCGGCGTCGCGGAAGGCGGCGCAGAGCCCGGCGACGTGCCCGATGAGGTGCGCCACGGTGTAGTCGGGACAGGGCGTGGGCGCGTCGAGGTGCTTGTCGCCGATCTGCTCCAGCAGCGCGGCGACGTCGCGGGCGGCCGGTCGGAGGTCGGGATGAGGCGTCATGGGGATCCCCTGGGTCGGTTGTCGTCACCCATGAGGACCGGTAGGGCACCGGAAACTCATCGCCGTGCGCCACGACGGCCCTGTCGCCCGCGTCCGTCCAGGTCACCGGGGCGGAGAGCATGCACCGCGTGCCTCAGATCTTGACGGCGGGCAGTATTGGTCTGTGGGAATCCTTGGGTGTGCCAGGCCCGGGTGGGCGTGACGGGTGGACATGCGCGGCACGCTGTTCGCCGACGCCCCTGACGGTTTCCCCCGGTCAAGAGGCGACGCCTTCGCCGTCGTGGACGCCCGGGGCACGGTGCTGAACTGGACGCCCGGCGCCGAGCGGCTGCTCGGCTGGGCCGCCGCCCAGGCCCGCGGGCCGGTGTCCCGGCTGCTGTGGTCCCGCGCCGACGGCCCCCGCCTCGCGGGCCTGGTGTGCCCCGAGAACTCGGTCTTCCTGGGCCCGCTGCTGTTGCGGCACCGGGAGGGCGTGCCCGTCGCGGTGGTGCTGTGGGGGCATCCCCTCGCTCCCGACCGGTGGCTGCTGCAGGCGGAGAACGCCGAGGCGGTGCGGCAGGACGACCTGCTCGGCGCGCTGCTGCGCGGCCTGTTCACCGAGTCCCCGTTCATCATCGACGTCTTCGACACCGACCTGCGCTTTCTGGCCCGCAACGACTCCCAGATCCGCGCGACGGGCTTCCCCGACGACTTCATCGGGCGCACCATGCGCGAGGTGGCGCCCCCCGGGCTGCTGGACGCGGATGCCTTCGAAGCGCGCCAGCGGCTGGTGCTCACCTCGGGACGGGCCATGATCGGCAGCGAGGTGCGCGGCCGCGACCCCCGCGACCCGGACCGGGACACCGTCTGGTCGGAGACGATCCTGCCCCTGCGCGGCGCCGACGGTGACGTGGTGGCCCTGGCGCACATGGTCTTCGACCTCACCACGGAGGCACGGGCCCGGGAACGGCTCGACCTGGTCAACGAGGCCAGCGGGCGGATCGGCAGCACCCTGGACGTGCTGCACACGGCGCAGGAACTCACCGACGTGGCCGTACCGCGGTTCGCCGACTTCAGTTACGTCAACCTGCTGGACCCGGTGCTGGGCGGTGAGGAGCCGCTGCCCGGGCCGGTCGCCGAGGCGGTGCCCCTGCGCCGCGCGGCGGCGACGATGGTCCCCGACGGTCCGGCGCGGACCGTGGTCTCGCCGGGCGAGGTGGACCGCTTTGCGTCCACCCCCGGCACCCCGGCCGCCAGGGCCCTGGCCACCGGCAAGCCGGTCCTGCTGACGGGCGAGGAACTGCTGGTCGAGCTCGAGGCCGCCGATCCCGTCCGGGCGGAGCTGATCCGCGGCTTCGCGGTGCGGTCCTGGCTGCTGGTGCCGATGTTCGCGCGGGGGGCGGCGCTGGGCGTGGTGCTCTTCGTACGGTTCACCCGGGCCCACGCCTTCGAGGCGGACGACGTCCTGCTCGCCCAGGAGTTCGTCGCGCGCGCCGCGGTGTGCATCGACAACGCCAGCCGCTACACCCGGGAGCGGGCCACGGCCCTGGCGCTGCAGCGGAACCTCCTGCCGCAGCGGCTGCCGGTGCTGGCGACGGTCGAGGCCGCCTCGCGCCAGCTGTCCCGGGGCGGCAAGGCCGCGATCGGCGGCACCTGGTTCGACGTCATCCCGCTCTCCGGCGCGCGGACCGCCCTGGTCATCGGCGAGGCGGGCGGGCACGGTCTGCACTCGGCGGTGTCCATGGGCCGGCTGCGGACGGCGGTACGGACGCTGGCGGACCTGGACATGGCGCCGGAGGAACTGCTCACGCACCTGAGCGACCAGGTCAAGCGCTTCCAGGACGAACAGGGCGGGCCCGCCCCCGGGACCCCCGCCCCGACCTGCCTGTACACGATCTTCGACCCGATCACCATGCGCTCCGCCGTGGCGAGCGCCGGGCACGCGATGCCGGCGCGGGTGAGCCCCGAGGGCAAGGTGTCGGTGAGCGGCGGGGCCCCTGGGACCCCCGCCCTGGGCACCGGCGGCATGCCGTTCGAGTGCGCGGAGGTGGCCCACACCGACGGCGACCTGCTCGCCCTCTACACGGAGGGCCTGCTCGGCCCGGGGTCCGGGGACGGCGCGGCGCTCCGGCTGGGCGAGGCGCTCGTCGAGGCAGGGGCCGCTGCCGGGAAGGGGCCCGGCGAGATCGCCGACGGGGCATTGCGCCGTCTCGTGCCCGGCGGCCGTCCCGGGGAGGACGTGGCGCTCGTGGTCGCGCGGCTGCGCCGGCTGCCGCCGGACCGCTACGCGACCTGGGACCTGCGGGACGCGCCGGAGTCGGTCGGCCGGGCGCGCGCTCTGGTGACCGGGAAACTGGCCGAGTGGAACCTGGAGGAGCTGGAGTTCACCACCGAGCTGCTGGTCAGCGAGCTCGTCACGAACGCGATCCGCTACGGCTCACCGCCGGTGCGGCTGCGGCTGATCCGCGACCGCCGGCTGATCTGCGAGGTCGGCGACGGCAGCAGCACCTCGCCGCACGTCCGGCGTGCCCTGGAGACGGACGAGGGCGGCCGCGGGCTCTACCTGGTCTCGCAGCTCGCGTCGCTCTGGGGCACGCGCTACCACGCCCGCGGCAAGACCATCTGGGCCGAGCAGCCGCTGCCCACGCCCGACGGGGCGCCGGAGGACGCCTGACGGCCGTCGGCGGCCCGGCCCGGCCCGGCGCGGTCCGGGCGGCATCCGCGCGTCCGCCGACGCGTCTTCCCCCGGCCGCGGGATCAACCGGCCGCGGGATCAACCGGCCGCGGGATCAACCGGCCCGGGTGCCCTGCACGCCGCCGGTCACGGCGGGCACGGGCATTTCGACGACGGATGCGGCGCCGGAGGTGCTGCGCAGCAGGAGCAGCGCGGCGTCGTCGTGGAGCTTGCCGCCGACGTGGTCCAGCAGGTCGCCGTGGAGGGCGGCCAGGGTTCGCGCGGGGTCGTCGGTCAGGTGGCGGGTGACGCGCTCGTCCAGGGGGTAGAAACGACGGCCGTGGTCGCGGGCCTCGATGACGCCGTCGGTGTACAGCAGCAGCTGGTCGCCCTCGGAGAAGGGCACCACCTGGAGCACCGGCTCCTCCCCGGCGAGGGCGCGCAGCCCCAGCGGCGGGACGTGGCCGGAGGACTCGACGGCGACGACGTCGCCCCCGCGCAGCAGCAGCGGATGGGCGTGGCCGCAGTTGACGACCTCCATGCGGCCCGGACGGGGATGCCCGACGACGACGGCGGTGACGAAGTCGTCCGGGCCGAGGTTGCGGGCCAGGCTCCGTTCGATCCGGTCGACGACGTCGAGCAGGTCGGGCTCGTCGTAGGCGGCCTCCCGGAACACGCCCAGCACCAGGGCCGCGGTGCTCACCGCCGGCAGGCCCTTGCCGCGGACGTCGCCCACGATCAGCCGCACCCCGTACGGCGTGGGGACCAGGGCGTACAGGTCGCCGCCGATCCGGGCCTCCGCCGCGGCGGCGCTGTAGCGCACGGCCACCTGGAAGGGGCCGACGGTGTCCGGCACGGGCAGCAGCAGCGCCTGCTGTGCGGCCTCGGCGACCGAACGCACGGCCGCGAGCACACGCTCACGGCGCTTGCGGACCGCGGCGCCGAGCCCGCTCGCCAGGGTGACCGCGGTCAGCGCCCCCAGCACGATGGCGAGCTTGTCGCCGGGCGTGTCCTTGTAGGCGCCGAGGACGGCGGCCAGCGCCACGGTGATCACGCCCACCCGCAGCACGCGCCAGGGGCCCCCGATGGCCGCGGCGAGCGCCGGACCGACGGCGAGCAGGGGCAGCCAGTCCGGGCCGCTGCCGCTGACGAAGGCGACGAGGGCCACCGTGGAGATGATCAGAAAGGGCGCTCCCGTGGCGACGTGCCACGTCGGCCGGCCGCCGTGCCGCTGGTCCGGGGCTTGACTCATGTTCGTCCGCAATCCCTGCCTGTGCGAGGCGTCACACCGCCGCTGTCCGTTTCGACCAGTTAATGGGGGTATGACGCCGGCCACAAGGGCGGGAATTTCAGATAGTGAGCGACAGGCCCCGGGTCACCCGGCTCGCGATCGGGAGCAGCTTGGCGCGTACCTCGTCGAGGGCGCCGACCCGGTCCGCGCGCAGTGACACCCCGAGCGAGCCCAGCGTGCAGCCGCTGTAGACGGGCACCGCGATGCACACCGTGCCGAGGGAGTACTCCTCCAGGTCCATGACGGCGGGCGGGGCGGGGACGGCCTCCAGGCGCCGCAGCAGCTCGGCGCGGCGGGTGATGGTGCGCGGGGTCAGATCGGCCAGCGGGTGCCGGGAGAGGTAGTCGTTGCGTGCCTCCTCGCCCAGCTCGCGCAGCACGCACTTGCCGAGCGCGGTGGCGTGACCCGCCTCGTCGAAGCCCACCCACAGGTCGACGCGCGGGGTCCGGGGGCCGTCGACGATGTCCGCCACCCGGATCTCGCCGTCCTCGTAGAAGGTCAGGTAGGCCGCGGCGGACAGGTCGTCGCGCAGCGCGGCCAGCGCCGGCCGGACGCGGCTGAGCGGCATCTGCGGGCGGCTCGCGGCGTGCAGGGCCTCGAGCTTCTCGCCGAGGGCGAATCCTCCGTCGTCGAGTTTGCGCACGTAGCCGTCGTGGGTGAGGGTCCGCAGCAGGTGGTAGGCGGTGCCGAGCGGCAGTTCCGTCTCGCGCGCCAGCTGTTTCGCGGGCGCACCGCCTTCGTGTGCGCCCACCGCCTCCAGCAGGCGGAAGGCCCGCTGGACGGACGTGATGAGCGTCGGCCCGCCCTGAGCAGCCATGCCTCCAGCCTGCGCCCCCCGCCCGGCCCCGGCAAGCGACGACCGGGCCCACCCCGCGCACCTCTCGTACCGCTTCGCACGGATGCCTGCGTCTGCGCGCACCGCAGTGCCAAGTGACGAGCGATGCCGGTGGGCCTCGTCGTCACGACGCGGGCGCAGCCCGCCGAGGGGACGAGCTGCGCTCGTTCCGGCCCGGGCTGCTCGACGACCCCTGTGCACGGCGCAACGCCGAGGTGGTCCTCGCCGGGCGCGGCCCCGTGCCCGGCCGGTGATCCCCGCCGCCATGGAGCGCCGGATCCGCCGCGGTGCACGATGATCGACAAGTAGTTCTCCGCCGCGTTGCGGAAGAGCCCCGCCGAGGGCGGCTGGACCTACGTCGTCCGGCCCGAGGCGGCGGAGTTCTACGGCACGCGCGGGCCGGTCAGGGTACGGGGCACGATCGACGGGCATCCGTTCCGCAGTTCCTTCATGGCCCTGGGCGACGGCAGCCACAAGCTGCCCGTGAACGCCGCGATCCGCGAGGCCAGCGGCAAGGGCGAGCGGACACCGTCACCGTGCGCCCGGGGGAACGGCCGGACCACTGGGGGGGGTGTTCGGCCCCTCACCCCGTTCAGCCCGGCTGCGCCAGGGCACGCACCGTGCCGGACAGGGACCGCCAGGCCAGGTCGGTGTCGGCCGTGGCCGCGTGCGCGGAGCGGAAGCCGCCGAGGAAGACGGCGACGTCCTCCAACTGCCAGCGCAGCCCGTGGAGGGCGAGGGCCTCCGGATCCGGGCGGCGACCGGCCGCGTCCTGGTAGCGATCGAAGTCCTCGGGCCCGGTGACGACCAGCCACAAGTCGCGTTCGGGCAGGGCGAGGCCCACGGTGTCCCAGTCGACGAGGGCGTGTCCCGCGCCGCGGCGCAGCAGGTTGCCGGGGTGCGGCTCGCCGTGGGTGACGACGCGCTCCGCTCCCCCGCGTTCGAGGGCGGCGGCACGCCGGTCGAACTCCGCCAGCCGCCGACGGAGCACCGCGGCGTGTTCCCTCGTCAGGTCCCTGGCCGGCTCGGCGTACGGGCCCCCGTGCCAGGGGTCGTGCAGGCCGGCGAGCGCCGACTCCAGTGCGGGGCGCCCGGGGAGGGCCGGCCGGAGGCGCGGGGTGGTGGCCGGGGGCGGCGTCCGGTGGAGCACGGCGAGGGTGTCCAGCAGGGCGCCGCGTTCATGTGCGTCAAGGCGGTCGCCGAACCCGCCGGCGACGCCGTCGACGTGCGGGAAGACGCTCACCGCGTACCGCGCACCGATCCGGTGCACCGTGCCGCCCCCGGCGGCGGGCAGCGGGGCGACCACGAACTCCCGTCCCGCGTGCTCCCGCAGGGCGAGGGCGGTGTCCATGGCCCGGCTCAGCCCCTCGAAGGCGGCGTCGGCGCCCGCGCCGCAGTGGCTCTTGTGCGCCAGGTCGGCGACGGTGACGAACCAGCGCCGCCCCCGGGGGTCGGCCGCCGTCCAGTGGTGGTCGCCGAAGCCGACGGGCTCGTGGGTCCATGACACACCGTCGATCCCCCAGGCGCGCAGCGCGTCGTCCAGCTCCGCCTCGCCGATGCCCTCGGGCCGCTCCCTCATGCGGCGACCCTACGGAGCGGCCCCGACGGGGTCCAGGGCGGGGCGGCGGCAGGGGGAAAGCGCATGCGGCATAGAGTGCTGATCATCCGTCCCCCCGGAAGGATCGACATACATGTATGACGCACTCCTCGCCGAGACCGTGACCGTCACCGGTCACGGCGGCGACCGCATCGAGGCGTACTCCGCCCGTCCCATGGCCCCGGGTCCGTTCGGCGGCATCGTGGTGATCCACCACATGCCCGGCTACGACGACCCCACCAAAGAGATCACCCGGAGGTTCGCGGCGGAGGGCTTCGCCGCCGTCTGCCCGAACCTCTACAGCCGCGAGGCGCCCGGCGCGTCGCCGGACGACGCGGCCGCCGCGGCGCGTGCGCGGGGCGGCGTGCCCGACGAGCGGTTCCTGGGGGACGCCGCGGGCGCCGCCGAGTACCTGCGCGGCCTGCCGTCGTCCAACGGCAAGGTCGGCGTCATCGGTTACTGCTCCGGCGGGCGCCAGGCCTTCCTCGCCCTGGCCTCGCTGGACGTACAGGCCGGCGTCGACTGCTACGGCGCCTTCGTCGCGGGCCGGCCGCCGGAGGGCTTCCCCCTCCAGGTCGAGCCGATCGTCCACCTGACGAAGGACCTGCACGGCCCGCTGCTGGGGCTGTTCGGCGCGGAGGACAGCTACCCCTCCCCCGAGCACGTCGCCGAGCTGGAGGCGGAGCTCAAGGCGCAGGGCAAGCCGTACGAGTTCCACACCTACGAGAACGCGGGCCACGCCTTCTTCGCCGTGAACCGTCCGAGCTACCGCAACGAGGCGGCGGTCGACGGCTGGTCGAAGGTCCTGGCCTTCTTCGGGGAGCACCTCTGATGTGCACGTACCTCACCGAGAAGATCCGCATCGACGGCAGCGGCAAGGGCGCCCAGGGCTACTTCGGGCTGACCGAGGCCATGGTCTACGTCGACCACCCGCAGCACGCGCCGTACGAGCACACCGTCAACATCGACTTCCTCAACCCGGCGCTGGGGCCCTCGGCGCGGGTCGCCGTCGAGCTCACCGAGGAGGCGGCGCTGGCCCTCGTCGACGCGATCCGCTCCGCGCTGGCGGCCGCCCCGCCGGGGCTGGCCTCCTCCGGGCAGGCCGCGCCGGCGGCGCACTGACCGGACGGGCCGTCACCCCGGTACCGTGACCTGGATCAGGGCGTGGGTGCCGCTGGTGCGCCACGCGGTGCCTCCGGCGTCCAGCCGGGCCACGGTCTCCGGCGCGAGCCCGGCCACGGTGTCGGACTTGAGGGTGCGCAGGGTGGCCACCGGTCCCGGGAAGTAGCCGGTCACGTCCTCGAACGGCACGGTCGGTGGCCAGTGCCGGTCGTCCACCAGGCGCCGGTAGTTCAGGTCGCCCTTCATGACCGTCAGCTGCGCGGCCGCGCAGCGTTCCCGCAGGTCGCCCGGCATGTCGCGGTAGCCGAGCGGCGCGCAGGCGAAGGGGTGCGCGGTCAGGGTGAGCCGGCCCTCGCGCAGGGCCGCGAGCAGCCGTCCGCCGATGCGGGCGGCCTCGCCGGGGGCGGCGGTCATCCGGCGCAGGCAGGACAGGACGTCCTGGGTGGTGGCGTCGGAGACGTAGTACGGGCGCGGTTTGACGAGCAGGTCGACCTCGCGGGCGCGGCCGCTCGTGAGGAGGCCGTCGACGAGGGCGAGGTCGGCCAGGACCTCGCGGGCGCTGTTGTCGGTGACCACGACGACCGTGCCGCCGTCCAGCAGGGACCACATCCGCTCCGACTCGTCGGCGACGAACGTCCCGGACGCCTCGGGGCCGCCCGCCTCGGCCACCATGGTGAAGCCGAGGTCGGCCTGGTTGCCCCACACCGCGGCCGCGAGCAGTGCGTGTTCGCGGTCGGCGGGGGCGAGCCCGGGCAGCCCGTCCAGAGCGGCGAGGTCGGCCGCGAATCCGGGACCGTCCAGCTCGGCGTCCTTGAACGGTGCGAACAGGTCCACGCCCTGCCACGCCCCGGCGACGAGGTACCCGGCGGGGTCCAGCAGCCGTCGGTAGAAGTACGACTCCGACCACAGGAAGGGCAGTTCGGGCCACGGCCGCCCGAAGCGGCCCTCGCCCCACTCCTCCCACGCCCGCCGGTCGGGCGCGTCCCCCGGCAGCTCGGCGACCGTGCCGGAACGCGACTCCTCCAGCAGCGCCGCGAAGCCGCGGCGGCGCTCCGGGCCGTACGGGACGGCGTCCAGGATGCGCCGGATCAGCACGGGGTGCCGGTCCTGGAAGACGCTCCGGGCGAAGGACCCGGGCTCGTCACAGGTGATCGGCGGTGCCTGCGGAAGCGGACGCGAACGCGGATCCGCGGGGCCGGGGGTGTCCTCGGGGTGTCCACCCATGCGTCGTCGTCCTCCAGTGGTCGGGGGCGGGGGCAGCGGTCGCGGGCATTCTCACAGGAAGCGGAGGGGAAGTGCGGCACCCGGGCCGTACGTGGGCCCGCGCACGCGCGCTTCCCCTCCGGGGCTGCCTCGGGCACGCTGTCCGCGGCGGGGTGGTGGGGAACGACGGGGAGGACGTATGACCGGGCTGCGGCAGGTGGGAGCGGGGGACGGCGGGGTACCGGCGACGGTGGTGCTCAGGGAGGCGGGGCCGCGGGCGGCGGACGTCGTGGCCGTGCTGGGCCGGCTGACCGGTCTGGGCGCGGAGCACTGCCGGTTCCTCACGGACCGGGCGCCGGTGCCGGTGCTGCGGGACGTGCCGGAGGAGGACGCCGAGGCGGCGGTCGCCGCGCTGCGCGCGGCCGGGGCCACCGCCGAGGCAGGAGCCACCGCCGGGGCAGGAGCCACTGCCGGGGCCGCGGGTCCCGAGCGGACGCCGGACCTCGACCGGGCCCTCACCGAGGGAGGGGAGCGGCCGCTGCCGCCGGAGGTCGCACGGCTGCTGCGGGACGTCGCCGCTCCGCCGCGGCTCGCGGCCCACCTCCGGCTCGTGCACGACGTGGCCTGCGAACTGGTCGAGTGGGTCGGGCGGTACGGCCCGGACCTGGTCGTCGACCACGAGGCCGTGCTCTTCGGCGCGGCCACCCACGACATCGGAAAGGCGCTGCACGTCGCCGAGTTGTCGGCGCCTGGCAGCGCCCACGAGAAGGCGGGCCGCGCGCTGCTGCTGGCGCGGGGCGTCACGCCGCGGCTGGCACGCTTCGCGGCCACCCACGGTTCGTGGACGGACGCCGCCGTCACCCTGGAGGACCTGCTGGTGAGCGTGGCCGACAAGGTCTGGAAGGGCAAACGCGTCACGGAGCTGGAGGACCTGGTCGTCGACCGGCTGGCCGGGGCGACCGGCGACGAGCGGTGGGAGGTCTTCCTCGCGCTGGACGGCTTCCTGGGCGACGTCGCCGCCGACGCCGACCGGCGGTTGGCCTTCCACACGTCGTTCCCCGTGTCCCGGGGCGCGGGGAGCCCAGCGTCCTGGGGGCCCGAACCGGCCGGTGCATGATGGCCGGCGCATGATGGCCGCGGCCCTGTCGGCGCAGGTGCCGCGCGAGAAAGATCGCCCGCCCGCGCGCTTCGTTGTCACACATCGACGGGCTGTCCGGTCTCTGTGAGCGCAGGCTGCTTGACAGGGCAGTCTGCGCCGGCACGGTGATCGGCCGTGCCGCGCGCCCTCGGCCCGGTACGACACGGGCCCGGCGCACCGAAGCGCCCGCCTCGGCGGGGCGGGCGCTTTGCGCGCCGGGAACTCCGGAGGCCCCGCCGCGACGGGGGAGACACGGCGGAGCCACCACGGCCAGTGTGCTGCGGGGACCGCGACGGCGGGTCCGATTCGGCCACGTACGGTCTCCACCACGGCGCGGATGGCGACGACGGAGACGGCGGTCGGGCCGGTGACGACGCCGAAGGCGACCACTGCCAAGGGGCCGTTGCTGCTCACGTGTCGTCGCCTCCTTCCCGGTCGTGGTCGCCGCAGGTCCGGGCACAGCCGCCGCAGGCACCGGTCGGCCGGGTCCACGGCATCGCGCAGGGAGCCGCCGTCGTTGGGGTACGTCTCGTGTCCGACCCGCACGATGCGGCGCATCCAGGGCCTGGTGATCGAGCCGCGCTCGGCGATCAGCCGGGCGTCTCCGTCGAGTCCCCGCGACGCGGGGAGGCTCTCCCCCGGTGCCGATCGGACGGGTGGGCGGCCGCGAGATGATGTCCGCTGCCGGCGATCACCGCCCGGCAGGGTCGACGTATCGCGCCGGGTCCTGGCAGGGTCGGGACAGGCGTTCACGGTAGCGGGGGGAACTGAAGTGGCAGGCACGACCGGTCGCACGGCGATCGAGGAGCCGGATCTGCCGGTACCCGGGATCGCGTCCTGCTCGGGCGGACGTCCGGACGACCGGTCGGAACAGGGGCCGGAGACTGCGCGGTTCCGGCCGGCCGCCGGAAGGCCGTGCTGGTGACCGACCGTTTCGGGCTCTTCGCATCGCGTCTTCGGCTGTCGCTCGCCAACCCCTTGACGGTGGACGCGGGGCTGATGCTGCTCGTGCTGGCAGCCGAGACCATCCCGTTCGTCGTGCCGCGCTCGCCTTCACTGCCGCCCGCCACCTGGGCGTCGTACGGCCTGACGGCGCTCGGCGTGCTGCCCCTGCTGTGGCGGCGCAGGGCGCCGGTGGCCGTACTCGCCGCGGTCCTCGCCGCGCAGGGGCTCTACCGGTTCACGCTCGACGGGCCTGGGCAGCCCCTGCCGTACAACGCGCTGGTGGCGCTCTACACGGTCGCGGAGCTGACCCCGGCCAGGTGGCGCCTCCCCGTGGCCGCGGGAACGCTGGCGCTGATCTTCCCGTCGGTGGCGCTGAACTCCGGTGAGGCCAGGGAGCTGCTGTTCTCGCTGTTCCTCTTCGGCGCGGCCTACGGATTCGGCCGTCTCACGCACACCCGGAAGGCCTACACGGCCGCCCTGGAGGATCGGGCGGCCCAACTGGAGCGGGCGAACCGCATCGAGCGGGAGCAGGCGGCGGCAGCCGAACGGGCGCGGATCGCGCGGGAGATGCATGACATCCTCTCGCACGCGGTCAGCCTGATGGTGGTGCAGGCGGAGGCCGGCCCCGTCGCGGTGCGTACGGCGCCGGAGCGTGCCGAGGCGGCGTTCGAGGCCATCTCCGGGACGGGTCGTGACGCGATGGCGCAGTTGCGCAGGATGCTTGGGGTGCTGAGGCAGGACGCGGCGGTCCAGGAGCCCGCGTCCCGGAAACCCCTGCCCGCTCTGGCGGACCTTCCGCTGCTCGTGGAGCAGGTGGCCTCGGGCGGCCTCGCCGTCGAATACGTGACCGTGGGGCTTCCGGGGCCCCTGCCGCCGGCCACCGAGGCGACCGTCTACCGGATCGTGCAGGAGTCGCTGACCAACGTGGTCAGACATGCGTCCGCCGAATCGGCCACAGTGCGCGTGGAGTTGGGAGCCAGGACCGTGGAGGTCACGGTCACCGACGACGGCAGGGGCGCTGCGGCCGGCACCGGCGGCCGGACAGCCGGAGCCACGGGGCACGGTCTGATCGGGCTGCACGAGCGGGCCGCGGCGCACGGCGGGACCGCCGAGACGGGCCCCGGCCCGGACGGCACGGGATTCCGGGTGAGGGTGCGCTTTCCGCTGGACGACGTCTTCACGGAGGTGGACGGGTGACCATTCGGGTGGTGGTGGCCGACGACCAGGAACTGGTACGCAGCGGCTTCGCCATGATCCTCGACGCCCAGCCCGGCATCGAGGTGGTGGCGGAGGCGGCTGACGGCGCCGAGGCGGCGGAAGCCGTACGGCTCCAGGGCGCGGACGTGGCCCTCCTGGACGTCAGGATGCCGGGCACGGACGGGATCGAGGCGTGCCGCGCCATCAGCGCGGCGACCGACTGCCGGACGATCATGCTCACCACCTTCGACTCCGACGAGTACGTGTACGAGGCGCTGCACGCGGGGGCGAGCGGCTTCCTCCTCAAGGACGTCAGGCGCGACGACCTGGTCCACGCAGTGCGGGTGGTGGCCCGGGGCGACTCCCTGCTCGCGCCCACCGTGGCGCGCCGGCTGGTCGAGGAGTACAGGCGCCGACCCCGGCCGGCCCGGGCGGCGCCCGCTTCGGCACCGCTCGACGCGCTGACCGCCCGGGAGCGCGAGATCCTGCTGCACCTCGCCCGGGGTCTGTCCAACGCCGAGATCGCTGCGGCGCTGACGGTCAGCGAGCACACCGTGAAGACCCATGTCGGCAACGTGCTGGCGAAACTGGGCCTCAGGGACCGCATCCAGGCCGTCATCTGCGCGTACGAGAGCGGACTCGTGACCGCGGGGGAAACGGCCGCCGCCGGGCACCCGGCGGGCGATCCCTCTCCCGGGGGAGGCGGACCCGATTCCTCCCCCGCGCGGGCGAGCCGGAGCCCGCGGCAAGACCGCCCGCCCGGGCGATCCCCTCGGGGGCTGTGATCAACAGGATGGCAGGCAACGGCTCGAGCCGTTTCCCGTCGTCAGGAGACCACACGATGAACACCCCCGCCCGAACCCGTACCGCGACCGCGCTGGCCGCTCTCCTCGCCCTGGGCGCCGTGGCCCTCCCCACGGCCCAGGCGGCTGTGGCCGCCCCGCCCCTGTCACCGTCGTCGTGCACCTCCACCGCGCACGCGGGCGGGCTCGACACCGGGGCGTTGTGCGCCGCGCTCGGCTCGCTGCCCGACTCCGACACCACCGCGGCGCTCGTCCGCGTCGGCGGCACCGACGGCACCTGGCGCGGCAGCGCGGGTGTGCACGACTTGGACAGCGGACGCCCGGCCGATCCGCAGGGCCGGTTCCGGGCCGGCTCGGTGACGAAGGTGTTCACGGCGGCGGTGGTTCTGCAACTCGCCGCCGAGCGGAAGGTGGACCTCGGCGCGCCCGCTCGCCATTACCTGCCCGGACTGATCCCCGCCGCGTACGAGGGCGTCACCGTGCGGCAGTTGCTCAACCACACGAGCGGCATCCCGGCGGCCGACATGCCGGGCGGCACCGTCGAGGAGGCCTACGCCCACCGGTTCGATCTGTTCACACCCGGGGACATGGTCGAGAACGCGACCGCGAAGGCACCAGAATTCGCGCCCGGCACCCGGCAGCACTACCTCAACATCAACTACACCGTGCTCGGTCTGCTCATCGAGAGGGTCACCGGGCATGCCTACGCGGAGGAGGTCGGCCGGCGCGTCCTGCGTCCGCTGCAGCTCCGCAACACCTCCTACCCCGGCACCGATCCGCGCATCAAGGGGCCCCACAACCACGGCTACCAGGCCTTTCCGCGCCCCGACGGCTCGACCGAACTCCGCGACGTGACGGTGTGGGGCCAGACCGAGGGCTACGCGGCGGGCGACGTCATCTCCACCACCGCCGACCTGGAACGGTTCCTGCGGGCGCTGTTCACCGGTCGCGTTGTCCCGCGCCCGCAGCTGGAGGAGATGTTCACCCTGCCCGCGCCGTCGGTGCGCGAGTACGGCTCGGGCGCCCCGGCCTCGTACAGCGCGGGGCTGTCCGTGGTCACACTCGGCGGCCGCGAGGTCTGGGGCAAGACGGGCAGCCGGTACGGCTACACCAGCGTCATCGCCGCCACCCGCGACCTGTCCCGCACGATGGTGCTGAACGTCGGCGCCACCGACGCGAAGGGCGAGGGCATGAACCCCACCGAACTGGCCCTGCTCGTGGCGGCGTTCGGGGCCCCGTCCGCCTGAGCCCGCCCGGTCGTTCCCCGCTCCGGCGACTCCCTGAGGGACGGATACCGACTCGAGGTACCCGCGTGGCCGCGGGCCTCGCCCATGCGGAGTGCGATGGCGACGGGGGACTTCCGGCCGTTCCGACATCCATCGCCGATCGACCGGCATTGCATCCCGCACACCGGGTACGCGACGCATCACGGCAATGTCCGATACACCCCCGAACGCTTCCTCCGGAAGGAGTCGAAACGATGGGCTGGTGGCGAAGCGCCGCTTGCGCAGACGAGGATCCGGAACTGTTCTTCCCGGTCAGCACGTCGGGCCCGGGTGCGGGGCAGGAGGCCCGCGCCAAGGCGGTCTGCGAGAGGTGCCCGGTGGTCGGCGACTGCCTCGAGTGGGCACTCAGTACGAACCAGTCCCCCGGCATTTGGGGCGGCACCTCCGAGGAGGACCGCCGCGCGCTGCGCCGCCGCGCGGCCCGCAGCGGGTGAGCCGTCCGGCCTCGCGAGCCTCAACCGCGCAGTACAGCAGGGGCGTTGGGGCCCATCAGGTCCCGCGCCGACGAAGACGGAACGCACCACGCGGGCGCCGGTGGCCCCCGCCGCCGTGGCCAAGGCGGCGGGGGCCGCGACGGACGTGGACGCCGGACGAGTTCGTCCCGGACCAACGCCCGGCACACGAGGAGCGCGCCCTCACCCGACGCCGCGCTCGACGGGACCCGCCCGGACGGACACCCCGCCCGGACGCGGAGGACAGCGGCGGCGGATCAGCCGCGCCGGCCACCGCGGCGGCGGGCCGTACCCGGGAGCCGTACGGCCACGACCAGCGTGACCAGCCACGTCACCACGAAGGCGCAGACGACCGCGAGCAGCGTCGTCACGGTCGCGGCGATCAGCAGTCCCAGGCACACGATCGCCAGCAGCGCCAGCAGCAGGCTGCGCGGCCGCCGCAACAGGTCGGCCGGGCCCGGACGTGGTTCCGGGTCCAGACGCATCGTGCGCAACTGACGTTCGAGCACGTCGTCGTCGCGCATCAGGTGCTCGATCTCCGCCAGCGCACGCCGTTCGCGCTCCGTGAGCCCCGAACCCTCCATCACCGCCCCCTCCGTCACCCGCCCATGCCTGTCACTTACCCCGAATGGCGGAGGGGATGAGGGGTACGCGGTCGCGGAGTCGCAGAATGTGCCGGTGTCGTGACGGAGGGATCCCGATCATGTTGATGGCCCATCCCGTGGTCCTGCACATGCTGGCCGAGCAGTACGAGGCGTTGCGGGCGGCGAACGCCGGGAGCGGTGGGAGCCGCGGCTCCGAGGCGCGCCGGCGGCTGGAGGACGTGGCGTACGCACTGTGCGTGGCCACGGGGACCACGGACGTGGAGGCCGCACTGGCGGCCGCTCGAGGCAGGCTGCCGGCTGCGCGGCCGGCGGAGGGGGTCCCGTCCGGGGTTCCTGAGGACGGGCCGCGTGAGCGGCGGGCCCACGGGTACGCGCCCCTCAGCGGAGAAGGCCCGAACCGGGAGGAACGCATGACGACGAACGCCACGCCCCCCAACGATCCGGTGCCCCCGAGCCCCACACCGTCCCCCGGCCCCACGGGTCCGGAACCGGGTCCGGCGCCCGGTCCCCTTCCGCCGCCGGTCGGCCCGGACCCGCTGCCGCCGTCGCCCCCGCCGCCCGGGCCGGACCCCGTGCCCCCGGACCCCACCCCTCCGGGCCCAGGGCCCGAGCCGGGGCCGCTCCCGCCTCCGGGACCCAGCCCGCAGCCCGCGACCTGAGGGGAGCGGACCGTGCCGGCGATGGATGCGCCGGCCGAACCCTGCGGCAGGTGCTTGATCGCCTACCTGGCCAGGGCGTCGTCGAGGTACTCCCGTACGGGCTCGAACAGCCCGTACGGCACGTACACGGCAAGCTCGGCGCGGGCGACCCATGCGAGTTCGGCGAGCTCGTCCTCATCGGCGATGTGAGCGGTGCCGGACAGGACATCGCACGCGGTGTAGGACATCAGCCGCTTGGTCTCGGGGTGTACGCGCCCGCCCAGGAACTCGACGGCACTCACGGTGAGTCCGGTCTCTTCGAGCGTCTCCCGCACAGCGGCTTCCCCGGGACTCTCACCGGGTTCAGTGCCTCCGGCGGGGAACTGCCAGGACAGTTCCCCTTCGCGCATCCGCCGCCGGACCATCAGGACGCGTCCTTCCCGGACCACGATCGCAGCGGAGATGACGGGCTGTTCGTCGTTCTGCCGCGTCATGTCTGCGCCTCCGGATCGGCCGGGATCAGCGGGGACGAATCGCGTGCCGCCGGCGACGAGGCGCCGAATGCCGCCGTGAGCGGGATGTGTTACCGCACGAGAGTGGCACGGACCCCGACTCGTCGGGCCCCCATCCGGTGAAGTCCGTACCGCCTCCGCGGCGGTCGTTGCACGGCGCGCTTGCCCCCGGGAAAGAAGCCTGCCCCCATGCCGGGGGCGGGCTTGTTCTGGTTCCGCGCCTCAGCGCAGGGGCTTTTTGCGAGGCTTTCCCGTCACCTCGCCCGGGACGACCTTGGAGGTCGGGAAGTTCACATTGAGACCGGCAGGGCTCTTCTCGATCTCCACCCTGTGCCCGTTCACGGTGAACCCCGCGCTGAAGCTTCCGTCCTTCTGCCTCTGCCAGGAGAGATCACCGCGGGTCCTGGCCCACACCACCAGGTCCGTGACCAGCGAGACCAAGGATGCGTCCTTGGGGTCCTTCTGGTTCTGGTCCTTCTTCTCTTCCATCAGTCCGCCCCCTACTCGTTCCGCCCAGTCCGTTCGACTCGGCTGCCCGCCGCTTCCACGCGGGCCGACCACTGCACGGTTCCGTACGCGGGTCGCCCGCGCTTCGATACCGGCCCCATTCCCCCGGCCCCAGCCTCCCGGACGCCCTCAACCCACCGGCAGGTGACCGGTTCGCTCGCCCCGAGCGGCGGTGCTTCCACTGCGCGGGGACTCCGTGAGGGCCCGAGGGCTGTTCACCCGCACGTACCCTATAGCCGGTACCACGCGCCGACCCCGTTTACGGGGCAACCCTCATTCCCAGACCCACCCTTGCTCGTAGAACTGGCCCAACAGCGCGGTCAGGGACTCCGCTTGTGGAATGGCGTCTGCCCAGGACTCGGCACAGCCGTCCACGAGAAGCAGCGGCGGCGGTTGCTGACGGACGTCGTACACGAGCAGCTCACGGCTCCCGTCGCCTCCGATGACCACACCCCCTGGAAGACGGCCGGCCAGCCCGGCCGCCTCGTTGATACCGGGCACTTCGGTCAATGGGTCCAGCACGAGGCAGTCGCCGGTGGACGACCATCGAGCCGTCGCATCCGGATCGCCCGCGACGAAGTCCTTGTAGTCCTGGGGAAAGGAAGCGCCAAACTCCTGCTCCAGTCTCCTGATCCCTTCCGGCCACGCATCCACTGGCATCCTGCTCCTGTTCCAGTCCCTCGCCGCGCCCTGATGACTCCCAGACGTCCGGCGAGAGCCTAGAGGTCGGGACTGCCGTCGCCTGAAACCCACTTGTGGTGCCGCCCCGCATCGTGGCGTTCGGGACGAAGGCCGACGTGCGGGCCCTGGCGGGAAAGGTAGGTTCGGCCGCCGGACACGAGAGGCGGAGAACGATGGAGCTGCTGCGGGCCGACGGGTCGGGCGGGCCGAGCGCGCCGACCCAGGGCGGCGGCGCGACGTACGCCGGCGCGGTGGCGGGCTGGCCCGCCACCGCGCGCGAGGTGACCTTGTGGTGCGGCCGGCCGGAGCACCCCCTGCCCGCCGAGGTGGTCGCGGGCTGGCGGGACGCGGAGGACGTCGAGGCGTACCTGCTGTACGAAGGACGGGAACTCGTCGGCTACGGCGAACTCTGGCTGGACGCCGATGAGGACGAGGTCGAGCTGGCCCGGGTCATCGTCGCGCCC
Organism: Streptomyces sp. NPDC058864; assembly: GCF_042742985.1. Lineage (NCBI taxonomy): Bacteria > Bacillati > Actinomycetota > Actinomycetes > Kitasatosporales > Streptomycetaceae > Streptomyces > Streptomyces sp. NPDC058864. The sequence goes on from NZ_JBHYMQ010000070.1 coordinate 20,658, forward strand.
TCCGCCCGCGGGCGCGGCGTCGGGCGGCGTCTGATCGCCGCCCTGACCGCCCGGGCCCGGCTGACCGGCCTGGCCGAGGTCTTCCTCCGCGTGCACCCCGACAACAGCGCCGCGCTGCGGTGCTACCTCGGGGCGGGCTTCTCCCCCGTCCCCGCGGAGGTGGCCGCCGAGTGGAACGTGCCGCAGCCGGTCGCGTACGTCTGGCTGCGGCACACGGGCTGAGACCCGGAGGCGGAAGGCCCGGCCGCACACGAAGGTGCGCGCCGTCGACGATCCCGACGCGATGGATTGACATGTCTGCCTCACACACTGACGCTTGAGAGCGCTCTCAACGCACTTTCCCGCCGCCCCTGGCGGCCCTCCACCCCCCACACAAGGAGGAAGCGCGTGCACATCCGACGCCACCCCGTCGCGGCCCTGTCGGCCGCGCTGCTGATGACGGCCGGCCTCGCCGTCCTCGGCACCACGTCCCCCCGCGCCGAGGCCGCCGTCCCCGCCACCATCCCGCTGACCGTCACCAACAACTCCGGCCGCGGCGAACCCGTCTACCTCTACGACCTGGGCACCGAACTCGCCACGGGCCGTCAGGGCTGGGCCGACGCGAGCGGCACGTTCCACCCCTGGCCGGCCGGGGGCAACCCGCCGGCCCCGGCGCCCGACGCCTCGATCGCCGGGCCCGCGAACGGCAGGTCCGTCACCATCCGGATCCCCGGGTTCTCCGGCCGCATCTACTTCTCCTACGGCCGGAAGCTCGACTTCAGGCTGACCACCGGGGGCCTGGTGCAGCCCGCGGTACAGAACCCCTCCGACCCGAACCGGGACATCCTCTTCAACTGGTCCGAGTACACGCTGAACGACTCCGGACTGTGGATCAACAGCACCCAGGTGGACATGTTCTCCGCCCCGTACGCCGTCGGCCTCAAGCGCGCCGACGGCAGCACCACGGCCACCGGTCACCTCGTGCCGGGCGGCTGGAACGGCTTCTTCGCCGCCCTGCGCGGCCGGGCGGGCGGCTGGGGCGACCTGGTCCAGACCCGCTCCGACGGCACGGTGCTGCGCGCGCTCTCCCCGGGCCACGGGATCGGGACAGGCGCGCTGCCGCGCACCGTCATGGACGACTACGTCAACCGCGTCTGGCAGAAGTACTCCACGGCGACACTGACGGTGACCCCCTTCGGCGACCGGCCCGGTACGAAGTACCACGGGCGGGTCTCGGGCGGCGTCATGAACTTCACCGACGCCTCCGGGACCGTCGTCACCTCGTTCCAGAAGCCCGACGCGGACAGCGTCTTCGGCTGCCACAAGCTGCTGGACGCGCCCAACGACTCCGTGCGCGGGCCGATTTCGCGTACGCTGTGCGCCGGCTTCAACCGCTCCACCCTGCTCACCAACCCGGCCCAGCCGGACACGAGCGCGGCGGGCTTCTACCAGGACCCCGTGACCAACCACTACGCCCGCGAGATCCACGCACGGATGGCCGACGGCAAGGCGTACGCCTTCGCCTTCGACGACGTCGGCAACCACGAGTCGCTGGTCAACGACGCCAACCCGCAGCAGGCGTACATCACGCTGGACCCGCTCGACCAGGCCGTGAGCCCCGGGCCGGACCGCCAGGGCCCCATTGTCAGTGGCCCGGCCTAGGGTGGGGACGACACAGGAACCGCGACGAGAGACTGGAAGTCCCCATGACGACCCTTTCCGACCGTCCGAACACCGCGCTGCTCGTCATCGACGTCCAGAACGGGGTGGTGACCGGCTCGCACAACCGGGACGACGTCATCACGAACATCAACACCCTGATCGGCAAGGCGCGGGCCGAGGACGTACCGGTGATCTGGGTGCAGCACTCGGACGAGGACCTCCAGAAGGGCAGCGAGAGCTGGCAGTACGTGCCGGAGCTCGTGCGCGAGGAGTCGGAGCCGCTGATCCACAAGCTGTACGGCGACTCCTTCGAGGACACCGAGCTGGAGGCGGTGCTCGCCGACCGCGGCGTGGGCCGGCTGGTCGTCACGGGCGCCCAGACGGACGCCTGCATCCGCTCGACCCTGCACGGGGGACTCGTCCGCGGCTACGACGTCACCCTCGTCGGCGACGCGCACACCACGGAGGACCTCAGCGCCTACGGGGCGCCCGTGCCGGAGCTGGTGATCGCACACACCAACCTCTACTGGAGGCACCAGAGCGCTCCCGGGCGCCGCGGCGGCACCGTCGACACGGCCGAGGTGTCCTTCGCGGCGGCCGAGGAGAGCTGAGCCGTCCGGAGTCACGGACCGATCCGCCCGGCTGCGACGGCCGCCGCCGGGCGGGACGGCGCCGGCTCCGTGGTCGAGGACGCACGTCGGCAGACGGCCGGCACCCGCGTCGACAAGGTGATCAGCGCCAGGTCGGTGCATCAGGGGAGGGTGGTCGGAGTGGTCGGCGTGTACAGTGCCGCGCAGCAGAGCGGCACCCCTTCACCGGTGCATCTCCTCGGTACAGCGATCACCTTCCTGCTGCCCGGTCTCTTCCTGCTCCACCGGCGTCGGCAACTCGCCCAGGAACCCCCCGTGATCGGGCGCCCTGCGGACGCCGTCGCGCGGCTGCGCCTCACCTACCTGATCTCCGGCTGGTACTGCACGGGCTTCGGGGCGTTCGCCCTGCTGGTGTCCGCGATGGTCGCGCTGACCTCAGGTCGGTGAGGCGACCGCCTCGAGCCGCCGGCTGAGCGGGTCCCTCAGAGCGCGGTCCCGGCACCTCCCATGAGCACGGCCGAGGCGTGGATCGGTCCCGCCGTGCCGCGCAGCGGGGTGCCTGAACCGCCGCGCCGCCCGGCGATGATCTCGGCGGCGATGGAGACCGCCGTCTCCTGCGGGGTGAGGGCGCCGATGTCGAGGCCGATCGGCGAGCTCAGGCGGGCGAGTTCGGATTCGCCCAGGCCGGCGTCCCGGAGACGTTCGAGGCGGTCCTCGTGGGTGCGCCGGGAGCCCATCGCCCCGACGAACCCCAGGAACGGAAGCCGGAGTGCCACTTCCAGCAGCGGCACGTCGAACTTCGGGTCGTGGGTGAGGACGGCAACCATCGTGCGGGCGTCGACACGGCCCGCCGCGGCCTCCGCGGCGAGGTAGCGGTGCGGCCATTCGACGACGACCTCGTGGGCGTCGGGGAAGCGGGCCTCGGTGGTGAACACGGGGCGCGCGTCGCAGACCGTGACCCGGTGGCCCAGGAGCGCGCCCTGACGGGCGAGGGCGGCGGCGAAGTCGGTGGCGCCGAAGACCAGCAGGCGGGGCGGCGGCGCGTAGGAACGGACGAAGACCCGCCGTTCGCCGTAGCGGCGCTGCGCGCTCGTGCCGCGGGCCAGCATGGCACGGGCGTCGTCGGTGACGAGGTCGTCCAGTTCGGCGGAACCGAGGCCGCCCGCGCGTTCCCCGGGGCGCACCACCAGGCGGGCGCCGGCGCCGGGGCCGGCGACCACCGTGGCCACGGCGACGGCCCGAGCCGCCGCCATGTCGTCAAGAACGGCCGGCAGTTCGGGAAAGGTGGCCGGGGAGACCGGCTCGACGAAGACGTCGATGGTGCCGCCGCAGGTGAGGCCGACGGCGAAGGCGTCGTCGTCGCTGATCCCGTACTGGTGCAACTGCGGCGTCATCGTACGGACGACCTCGCGCGCCACCTCGTACACGGCCGCCTCGACACAGCCGCCGGACACGCTCCCGGCGACCTCGCCCTCGGCGGACACGGCCATCACCGCGCCCGGGGGACGGGGCGCGCTGCGGTAGGCGGCGACGACGGTGGCGAGTCCGATGGTGCGTCCCGCCGCGTACCAGGTGCGGAGCGGGTCCGCGAGCTCACGCATCGCGGCGCCTCAGACGAACCAGACGACGAGCAGGACGACCACGACGACCGCGACCGCCGCCGGAATCGCCCGCTTGAGCACCGCGCCCCTGGCGACGCCCATGAGGTCGATCGGCTCGGGTTCCGGCGCGGGCCGCACCGGGGCGGGCGCCGGCTCGCGCATGGGGGCCGGCTCGCGCACCGGGGCCGAGTCTGCCGCGCCGTCTTCCGTCCCGCCGTGCGACGCCCCGTCCGCGACGGTCTCCTCCGCGGGGGTCTCCTCCGCGACGGCCTCCGCGGCCCCGGCGTCCTTCGCGCCCGGTGCCGCAGCCGGGGCCTGTACCGCGGCCGGGGCCTGTACCGCTGCCGCCGCAGCGGGCCCGCTGCCGCCGTCCTCACCGCTCCCGCCGACCACGACGGGCTCGGGGGCCCGCTCCTCGGCCAGTTGCCGCTCCAGGGCCTCCACGAACTGGCCCAGCAGCTTCCTGCTGACCTCCTCGATCATGCCCTTGCCGAACTGCGCGATCTTGCCGGTGATCGTCAGCCGGGTCCCGACCGTCACCAGCGTCGCCTCGCCCTCGGGGACCAGCCTCGCGGTGATGCGCGCGTCGGCGTTGCCCTGGCCGCGGGCGTCGCGGCCGCGCGCCCGCAGCACCGCGGTCCGGCTCCCGGCGTCCTGCTCCTCGAAGGCGGCGGTGCCCTTGTACTGGACGGTCACCGGGCCGACCTTCACCTTCACGAGGCCGTTGTACGTGTCGCCCTCCCGCCCGGTGAGCTGGGCGCCCGGCATGCACGGCGCGATCCGCTCGACGTCGGTGAGCAGCGCCCAGGCCTGGTCCGGCGGCAGGCTCACTCGGAACTCGTTGGTGAAGTCCATCGAGGGCAGACCTCTCTTCCGGTGGTGGCGTCATCGGCGGTCCCGGACGGTGCCCACACCTTGGGCCCGCCGTCGCGGGCCGTCAACGCGCAGTTCAGCGTTCGCTTAAGACACCGGTTCCCGGGGCCGGACAGTCCGCCGCGTGCCCCCGGGTCCGCGAAGCGACGTACATCGCAGCACACATGACGGTCCGTCACGATGTTGGCGGCGTGTTCACATCCGTGCGGAGCCGGCTGACACACGCCGGCGCCCGGGTCGCCGGTCAGCTCCAGAGCGTGACGTGGACGGGAGGCCGGAACTCCGTCAGCGGGACGCCGTTGGAGCGGGCCAGCAGGGCCTGGGTGGCGGCGGGGGTGGTGACGAACCGGCAGAGTGCGGCGGCGACGGCGGAGCGGCGGTCCGGGGCGAGTGTGCTCGCGTAGAGCATGCCGTTGACCGGCATGCCGAGGACGTCGAGGACGACGAGGTGGGAGCGCCGCAGTTCCTCACGCACGACGTGCAGCAGGGCCAGCGTCACCCCGTCGCCGGCGGCGACGGCGTTGAGCGAGGCGGTCACGCTCGGGAAGGCGGTGGCCTTCGCGGGGTCGACGCCGATGCGGGCGAGGAAGGCACCGGCGAGGGTGTCGGGGTCCATGCCGGCGGGTCCGAAGAGCCAGGGCTCGCGGCTGAGCCGGCCCGGGGCGATGCGGGACTGCTGCCGCAGCGGGTGACCGGGCGCCGCGACGACGACCAGCTGGAAGCGGAGGAAGGGCACGGACTCGATCGCCGGGTGCGGGGCGGGCGCGGGCCCGATCGTCACGTCGGCCCTGCGGTCCCTGAGCAGTTCGCCGAAGACCCCGACGGGCACCGCCAGGGTGTCGGCGTCCAGGTCGGGCTGGCGCCGCCCGAAGGCCGCGAGCAGGGCGGGGAGCACCTGCTCGGCACCGGTCTCGGTGGACGCGACGCGTAGTTGGGCGGTCCCGGCGCTGGCCTGCCGTACCCGGTGGCGGGTCTCCTCCGCCAGGCCGACGATCTCGGCGGCTCCCGCGGCGAGGCGCTGGCCGCCCGGGGTGAGGCTGATGCCGCCGCCGGCGCGGATGAAGAGGACGTCGCCCAGTTCTCGGCGGAGGGCCGCGACGGCCCCGGACACGGCGGGCTCGGTGACGCCCAGCGACTCGGCGGCAGCCTTGACCGATCCCAGTCGGGCCACGGCGACGAAGGCCCTCAACTGCGTGAGCGTCATGGGGACATTACATCTGTTCGAGCGTCAACTGTCTCAGTCCGGATTAACCATTCTCTTCAGTTGCCGTTGACCGGTCCCGCCCGCGGCGCGAGTGTTCCCCCCACATGCACCCCGCATCGACCCACACCGTCGACCGTCCGGGCAGGGAAGGAGGGTGCCGTGCAGGTACCCGCTTCGTTCGAGTACCAACGGGCGCAGAGCGTGGAGGAGGCCCTGGAACTGCTGGGGCGCTTCGGCGAGGAGGCCAGGGTCCTCGCGGGAGGGCACAGCCTGCTCCCCATGATGAAACTGCGTCTGGCCGGGCCGGAGGTGCTCGTCGACATCAACGACCTCACCGAACTCGACCACATCGACGAGACCGGCGGCGAGCTGCGGGTCGGCGCCCTCACCCGGCACCGCACGCTGCTGGAGTCGCCGCTGGTCGGACGGCACTTCCCGATCATCCACGACGCCGAGCGGGTGATCGCCGACCCGCCGGTCCGCAACCGCGGCACCATCGGCGGCTCGCTGTGCCAGGCCGACCCGTCCGAGGACCTGTCGGCGGTGTGCGCGGCACTGCACGCGGTGGCCGTGATCCGCGGCGCGGACGGCGAACGCGACGTCGCGATGGCCGACTTCCACCGCGGCCCGTACGAGACGGCCGTGGGCGCCGGGGAGATGCTCACCGAGGTGCGCTTCCCGGTCCGGCCAGGCTCCGGAAGCGCCTACGAGAAGCTGGAACGCAAGGCCGGTGACTGGGCGGTGGCCGCGGCCGGGGTGGCGCTCTCCCTGGACGACGGGCGCATGACGCACGTCGGGGTGGGTCTGGCGGCGGTCGGCGCCGGCGGACTGCACGCGGATGCGGTGCAGGAGCTCCTGGAGGGCCGTGAGCCGTCGCCGGAGCTCTTCGAGGAGGCCGGGCGGGTGGCGTCGGCGAGTTGCTCGCCCGTCACCGACAGCCGCGGGACGGCCGACTACAAGCGGCATCTGGCCGGAGAACTGACCAAGAGGGCCCTGCGGCGCGCCGTCGCCCGGGCCGCCGCGCCGGCCACGGCCGTGCAGGAGGGATGACGGACGTGCGGATCACGGTGAACGTCAACGGCGAGGACCACACCCGCGAGGTGGAGGCCCGCCATCTGCTCGTCCGCTTCCTCCGTGACGACCTGGAACTGACCGGGACGCACTGGGGCTGCGACACCTCCAACTGCGGCACCTGCGTGGTGCTGATGGACGGCGAGCCGGTCAAGAGCTGCACGGTCCTGGCCGCCATGGCCGAGGGCCACGAGATCCGCACCGTCGAGGGGCTGGCGGACGGCGACCGGCTCGACCCCGTGCAGCAGGGCTTCATCGAGGAGCACGGGCTGCAGTGCGGCTTCTGCACCCCGGGGATGATGCTCAGCGGCCGTGCGCTGCTGGACCGCAATCCCGACCCGTCCGAGGACGAGGTCCGCGAGGCCATCTCGGGGCAGCTGTGCCGGTGCACGGGCTACCTCAACATCGTCAAGGCCATCCGGTGGGCCGCCGCCCACGAATCCGCCGGCCGTGAGGAAGCGGGGAGCCAGGCATGACCACCGTCGAGGAACCCGCCGCCCCCGCCACCGAGGAGCGGCCGATCGGCTTCGGCCGGATGAAGCGCAAGGAGGACCCGCGCTTCGTCCGCGGCAAGGGCCGTTACGTGGACGACGTGAAGCTGCCGGGCATGCTCCACGGCGCGGTGCTGCGCAGCCCCTTCGCGCACGCTCGGATCGTGTCCATCGACACCTCCGCCGCCGAGGCGCACCCCAAGGTGAAGGCCGTCATCACCGGGGAGACGCTGGCCGGGCTCGGGCTGGCCTGGATGCCGACGCTCTCCTACGACACCCAGGCGGTGCTCGCCACCGACAAGGTCCGCTTCCAGGGCCAGGAGGTCGCCTTCGTCGTCGCCGAGGACCACTACGCGGCGCGTGACGCGATCGAGCTGATCGACGTGGACTACGAGCCGCTCGACCCCGTCGTCGACGCCCGCCGCGCCCTCGACCCCGCCGCGCCGGTCATCCGCGACGACCTGGAGGGCCGCACCGACAACCACATCTTCGACTGGGAGGCGGGCGACCGCGCCGCCACGGATGCGGTGTTCTCGGAAGCCGACGTCGTCGTCGAGCAGACCATGCTCTACCCGCGGGTGCACCCCGCGCCGCTGGAGACCTGCGGCGCGGTGGCCTCCATGGACCCGGTCGACGGCAAGCTGACGCTCTGGACGACCACCCAGGCGCCGCACGCGCACCGCACGCTGTACGCGATGGTCGCGGGGCTGCCCGAGCACAAGATCCGGGTCATCTCCCCGGACATCGGCGGCGGCTTCGGCAACAAGGTCGGCATCTACCCCGGGTACGTGTGCGCGGTCGTCGGCTCCATCGTCACCGGAAAGCCCGTCAAGTGGGTGGAGGACCGCTCGGAGAACCTGATGAGCACCTCCTTCGCCCGCGACTACCACATGACGGGGCAGATCGCGGCGACCCGCGAGGGCCGCATCCTCGGCGTACGCGTCAAGGTCCTCGCCGACCACGGCGCCTTCAACTCCACGGCCCAGCCGACGAAGTACCCGGCGGGCTTCTTCCACATCTTCACCGGCTCGTACGACATCGAGGCCGCGCACTGCGAGGTCACCGGCGTCTACACCAACAAGGCGCCGGGCGGCGTCGCCTACGCCTGCTCCTTCCGCGTCACCGAGGCCGTCTACCTGATCGAGCGCATGGTGGACTGCCTCGCCGCGGAACTCGGCGCCGACCCGGCCGAGCTGCGGATGCGGAACCTGCTGCGGCCCGAGCAGTTCCCGTACCAGAACAAGACCGGCTGGGAGTACGACTCCGGCGACTACCCGGCCTGCCTGCGCAAGGCGATGGACCTCGCGGGCTACGAGGAGCTGCGCCGCGAGCAGGCGGAGAAGCGCGGGCGCGGTGAACTCATGGGCATCGGGCTGTCGTTCTTCACGGAGACGGTCGGCGCGGGCCCGCGCAAGCACATGGACATCCTGGGCCTGGGCATGGCCGACGGCTGCGAGCTGCGCGTCCACCCCACCGGCAAGGCCGTGGTGCGGCTGAGCGTGCAGACGCAGGGGCAGGGCCACGAGACGACGTTCGCGCAGATCGTCGCCGAGGAACTGGGCATCCCGCCCGAGGACATCGACGTCGTGCACGGCGACACCGACCAGACGCCCTTCGGCCTGGGCACCTACGGCTCCCGCTCCACCCCGGTGTCGGGCGCGGCCGCCGCGCTGGTGGCCCGCAAGGTGCGGGACAAGGCGCGGATCATCGCGGGAGCAATGCTGGAGGTGTCCCCGGACGACCTGGAGTGGACCAAGGGCCGCTGGTCGGTCAAGGGCGACCCGGCCATGACCCGGACGATCCAGGAGATCGCCCTTGCGGCGCACGGCGCGCTGGAGCTGCCGGAGGGCGTGGAGGGCCATCTGGAGGCCACCACGGTCTACAACCCGCCCAATCTGACGTATCCGTTCGGGGCGTACGTCTGCGTGGTCGACGTCGACCCGGGCACGGGCGCGGTGAAGGTGCGGCGCTTCATCGCGGTGGACGACTGCGGGACGCGCATCAACCCCATGATCATCGAGGGGCAGGTGCACGGCGGCCTCGCGGACGGGGTCGGCATGGCCCTGATGGAGTTCATCGGCTTCGACGAGGACGGCAACTGCCTGTCCGGCTCCTTCATGGACTACCTGCTGCCGACCGCACTGGAGGTGCCGGCCTGGGAGCTGGGGCACACCGTCACGCCGTCCCCGCACCACCCGATCGGTGCCAAGGGCATCGGCGAGTCCGCCACGGTCGGCTCGCCCCCGGCTGTGGTCAACGCGGTGCTGGACGCGATCGGCGTGCGCCACGCCGACATGCCGCTCACGCCCGGCCGGGTGTGGCAGGCGATGCGGCACGGCCAGGTCGAGGCGCCGCAATGAGCCAGGCCCCGGTGCTGGACGCGCGGATCGCCGAACTCACCGCGCGGCACGTCCCGTTCGTCCGGGCGACCGTGGTGCGCGCCCGCCGCCCGGCGAGCGCGCGCCCCGGCGACACCGCCGTGGTGCTGGCGGACGGCAGGATCGAGGGGTTCGTCGGCGGCGTCTGCGCGGAGGCCACGGTCCGCGCGCAGGCGCTGCGGACGCTGGCGAGCGGCGAGGCGCTGCTGCTGCGGATCTCCCCGGAGGCCGCCGAGGAGGGCGCCTCCGGGGGGACGGAGCCGGAGGAGGGCGCGCTGAGCCTGCGCAACCCGTGTCTGTCGGGCGGCGAGCTGGAGATCTTCCTCGAGCCCCGGCGTCCCGTCCCGCGGGTCCTGGTACTCGGTGAGACACCCATCGCCCGGGCGCTGACCGGCTTCGGCACCCCGCTGGGTTACGAGGTGACGGGGCCGCCCGCGGATGGGTTCACCGAGGAGTCGCTGTCCGGGGTCCACGCGGTCGTCGTGGCCTCGCACGGACGGGACGAGGAGGCCGCGCTGACGGCGGCCGTGCGCGCGGGCGTGCCGTACGTCGGCCTGGTGGCCAGTCCGCGGCGCGGGGCGGCGGTGGTCGCCGGACTGGACCTGACGCCGGAGCAGCGCGACGCGGTCCGGACGCCCGCGGGCCTGTGGATCCGCGCCCGCACGCCGGGCGAGGTCGCGTTGTCCATCCTCGCGGAGGTGGTCGCCTCGGTGCGGGACGGCGGGATCCGGGAGGACGGGATCCGGGAGGACGGGATCCGGGAGGACGGCACGGCACCGCGGCCCGCCCCGCCCACCGCGCCGGACCCGGTCTGCGGGATGACGGTGGCCGCCGTACCGGACACCCCGTACTCCGACGCCGGGGGTGAGCGCCGCTGGTTCTGCTGCGCGGGCTGCCGCACGGCGTTCGAGGCCGACCCCGCCCGCTACACGGGGGCGCGGTGAGCACGTTCACCGAGGAGCGCGTCCCCGACCCCGCGGGTCTGCGCCGGGCGCTCGACGAGCGCGGCTACCTCGCGGACCCCGGGCTGGTCACCGCGCTGTTCCTGGCGCTGCGGCTGCCCCAGCCGCTGCTGCTGGAGGGCGAGGCCGGGGTCGGCAAGACGGAGGCGGCGAAGGCGCTGGCCGACGTGCTGGGCGGCCCGCTGGTGCGGCTGCAGTGCTACGACGGCCTCGACGCGGCGGAGGCGCTGTACGAGTGGAACCACGCGCGTCAGCTGCTGGGCATCCGGCTCGCGGAGTCGCGCGGCGAACGGCTCGCCGAGGCCGATCTGTTCACGGAGGAGTACCTGCTGCGGCGCCCCGTGCTGACCGCGCTCACCCATCCCGGCCCGGAGCCCGCCGTGCTGCTGATCGACGAGATCGACCGGGCGGACGACGACTTCGAGGCGTTCCTGCTGGAGGTGCTGGCCGAATCGGCGGTGACGATCCCGGAGGTCGGCACCGTACGGGCCGTGGTGCCGCCGGTCGTGGTGCTCACCTCGAACCGGACCCGTGATCTGCACGACGCACTGAAGCGGCGGTGCCTCTACCACTGGATCGACTACCCCGAGCCCGAGCGCCTGGTGCGGATCGTCCGCCGCCGGGTGCCCGGGACCTCGGCGGAGCTCGCGCAGGCGATCTCGGCGGCGGTGCGGCGGCTGCGCGACCTGGAGGTCCAGAAGGCCCCCGGCATCGCCGAGAGCATCGACTGGCTCGCGGCACTCGCCCTGCTCGGCGTACGGCGGCTGGACGCGGAGGCCGCCGGGGCGACGCTGGGCACGCTGCTGAAGTACCGCGAGGACCAGGAACTGGTGCGCGAGCGGGGTCTGGAGTGGCTGGTGGGCAGCGGCCGTGACGCCTGAGCCGGCGGCCGGGCCACCGCCGGGGCCGCCGCCCGGGCCGCCGCTCCCTCTGTTCGACACTGCCGAGTTCGGCGGCCGGCTCGGGGAGGCGCTGCGCCGCGCGGGCCTGCCGGTCACCCCCGAGCGGACGGTGTGCTTCCTGCGGTCGCTGCGTCTGGCGCCCCCGGTGGACCGCGAGGCCCTGTACTGGGCGGCACGGCTGGCCTTCGTCACCGACCGGGAACTGATCGCGCCCTTCGAGCGGGTCTTCGAGGCCGTCTTCGGCGGGCTCGGGGGCGTTCCCGCGGGGCGCGGCGACCGCGGCGCCGCACCGCCGGGCGCGGCGGAGGAGCACGTACGGACCCCTGTACCCGGCGCCCGCACCGCACCGGGCCGGGCCCCCGCCGGTGCGGGGCCGGTACGGGCGGCCGCCGCGCCCCGCACCGGGGAGGAGACGGACGGCCCTCCGGGAACGCTGCCCACGCTGGGCAGCATCGCGGAGGTCGTCGCCCACAAGGACTTCGCCGCCCTCGATGCGGCCGAACTGGCCGCCCTGGACCGGCTGATGGAGCTGATCGCGCTGCGCACGCCGCTGCGCAGGACCCGGCGCCGCGACACCGATCCGCACGGCCCCCGGGTGGACCCGCGGCGCACGCTGCGCGCGATCCGCACCACGGGGCTGGAACCCGTACGCCTGGCCCGGTCACGCCCGCGGCTCCGGCGCCGCCCGCTGGTGCTGCTGTGCGACGTCTCGGGCTCGATGGAGCCGTACGCCCGTGCCTACCTCAGGCTGTTCCCCCGTGCGGCGGCGGTGGGTGTGGCCGCCGAGGCCTTCGTCTTCGCCACGCGCCTGACCCGACTCACCCCGGTGCTGCGCCACTCGGGGCGGTACGGGGTGGACGCGGCGCTGCGCCGGGCGGGGGCCGCCGCGTCGGACTGGTCGGGCGGCACCCGGATCGGGCACGCTCTGGCGCAGTTCAACGACCGGTTCGGCCGGCGGGGCATGGCGCGCGGCGCCGTCGTGGTGATCTTCTCCGACGGATGGGAGGGCGAGGACCCGCGGGCCGTGGGGCGCGAGGCGGCCCGGCTGCGGCGGCTGGCCCACCGCGTGGTGTGGGTCAACCCGCGCAAGGCGGCGCCGGGTTACCTTCCGCTCGCGGGCGGCATGGCGGCGGCACTTCCCCATTGCGACGAGTTCGTGAGCGGCCACACCTTCGCCGCGCTCGCGGAAGTGGCCGAGGCGATGGGCGGAGGTGAGAACGGAAGAACAATCGGAAGGGGACGGGAAAGGAGAAGCGCAAGGGGGCGGAGCTGACCGGAATTTACGTCCCGGCAGCCCGGCCCCCTCAGTTCGCCTTCGTTTCTCGGTATTTCAGCCCCGGTATTCGCGGGAATCGCGGTACGGGTCGGCCTGATCGCCTCCGAATGCCTCGAATCGCGAGGCGGGAGCGGGGACGTGATAACTCGTCGGCGCCGCGTGCTGCGGGGCCTCCGGGGCGGGACGGCTCTCGAACGGACGGGAGGTGGATTCCTCGCGCGGCGCCGTTCCGTTCCCCGTGACGACGACGGGATTCACCAGGACGGCGAAGAGGACCAGCAGCACCTCGATGCCCAGGCCGATGATCAGCGGCGCGACGAGGGTGAGTCCGGTGACGCCCTCCTCGCTCGCGAGCCCCGACACGCTTCGCACCGTGACGGCCGACATCCCCGTGTAGTGCATCCCGCTGATGGCGATCGCCATCACCAGCGAGGCACCCACCGTCGCGCGGGCCCCCGTCACGCGCAGGGTGAACCACAGCGCCGCGGTGGCGGCCACCACCGCGATGACCAGGGAGAGCACCACGAGCGAGGTCGTGTAGTCGAAGGTGCCGGGGAAGCGCAGGGCGGCCATGCCCATGTAGTGCATGGCGGCGACGCCTATGCCCGCTCCGACGCCGCCGACGAGCAGCCCGCCCCAGGAGCGCCGCAGGCCGGCCACCAGCATGCCGGCACCTGTGATCACGACCGCCACGAGCAGGCTGAGCACGGTGAGCGGCACGTCGTAGCGGAGCTGCACACGGTCGACCGAGAAGCCGAGCATGGCGATGAAGTGCATGCCCCAGATGCCCGACCCGAGGGTCAGCGCCCCGGCGGCCAGCCACGGCCAGCCCTTGGCGAGACCCCGCGCGTGGAAGCGGGCGGCGCAGGCGAGCCCGAGGCCCGAACCCACCGCGGCCATCACGTAGGCGAGCAGGGGATAGAAGGCGTGCGAATACAGATGCTGCTGGTGCCCCACGAATGAACTCCCCACCTGGCACAGACGGCGAGCGCCATGACCGCGGACCGGGCCGGCACCTTTGCCTGCTGTCCTCGCCCGGCGCGCCGTTGACGAATGCGGCACCGGACGATCCCGCAGTGAATGACTGCCGGACCCCACCCCGACGACCGATGCTTGAACCTTATACTAAGGATTCCGCGGCGCCGCACAACCACGGAAACGGAAACGTCGCGTTCCCGCGCGGGAAATTCCCGCCGACCAGGAATTCCCGCGAACTCCCCACTGGAATACGGACGTTGGTCCGCCTTACGGGGTGGGGTGCGGACCGCTCAGGACCGGGCGCGGTGCCGGAAGGTGCTCGCGTACGCGCGGAGCAGGGTGAGCAGGGCCGGACCCAGCGGACGCGGGGCGGACTTGCGGGCCAGCGTCGCACCGGCGCGCTCCGCGCTGCTCAACCGGTGCCCCTGGAGCGTGATCAGGACCCGGACCATGGGCCGGTTGGGCTCCGGCACGACGTCCACGAGTCCGCGCGCGCCCGCGAGTCCCGCCCGGACCAGCCCGGCCTGGTCGCGGACGAGGGCGGCCACCGACGCCGGATCGGGGTCCCGCTCCAGTGCCGCGCGGTCCAGGCCGTGGCGGGCGAGGGCGTCCTCGGGGACGCCCAGCCGCCCGTCCGCGAGGTCCTCGGCCATGTCCTCCAGGAAGTCCAGGCGCTGGGCGGCCTCGATGAAGGTGCGGCAGGCGGCACGGTAGGCGTCGAAGCCGGTGGGTGGCGCGAGCAGTCCCGCGACGAGGAGGAAGGCGGGCAGCGAGTACGCGTCGACGTAGGCCTGGAAGTCGGCCTCCGTGGCGAAGCCGCGCCACTCGGCGTCGGCGGGGGCGGCGACGAGGTGGTCGGCGACGATGCCGCGCAGCACCGGTCGCCGGGTGACGGTGTGCGCGAGGGCACGCGTCAGGGGGTCCACCGGGTCGCCGGCCAGGGCCGCCCGGACCCGGCCCTCCCACTCGGCGAAGGCGCGGCGGCCGTCCGGACCGCGGTCCAGGAGGTTGTCGCTGTGGTGCATGAAGGCGGTGGCCACGAGTGCGTCGGGGACGAGCGGCGCCGGCAGCAGCAGCCGCACGGCGGCGTACGAGGCCCGGTCGAAGCCCGCGACCAGGCGGCGTTGCGCGCTGTACGCCTCGCGCAGGGCGGGGTCGGTGATGCCGGCCCGGTCGAGCGTCCTGCGCCAGCTGGTCATCGTTCCACCGCTCCCCTCGTCCGCCCGCCGGACGTCACCGATGATCACCCAAACGCAGAAAAACCCGCAAACTCACTGGCGTGGTCCCGCCCGACCATCGCCGACCTGCGTCACCTCCCTTCCGCAAACGGGCAGAGGCGGGCGGACTCTTGTCCGGTACGGGCTGACCACCCCGCCCTCCCCGGCGGTATAAATCTCGAGCGGGCGGAAACGGGCGGCCGGTGCCCGAACGGCCATGACGGAACCGGGACCAGGGAGGTGCGGCCATGCGCGGCGACGAACGGCAGCACAGGATCCTGGCGCTGGTGCGGCAGGCCGGACGGGTGGAGGTCACCGCGCTCGCCGCGGACTTCAAGGTGGCACCGGAGACGATCCGCCGCGACCTGAGCGAACTGGAGCGGCGCGGACTCGTCCGCCGTACACACGGCGGGGCGTACCCCGTGGAGAGCGCCGGTTTCGAGACGGACCTGGCCCGCCGCGAGACGCACCAGGTGGAGGGCAAGCGCCGGATCGCCGCGGCGGGGGTGAAGCTGCTCGGCGAGGCGGAGACCGTCTTCGTCGACGAGGGCTACACCCAGCAGTTGCTGGCGGCGCTGCTGCCCACCGACCGTCCGCTGACCGTCGTGACGGCCTCGCTGCCGACCGCGGCGGCGGTCGCCCGGTCCGCCGAGACCACCGTGCTGCTGCTCGGGGGCCGGGTACGGGGCCGCACCCTGGCCACCGTCGGCTCCTGGGCCACCCAGATGCTGTCCTCCTTCGTCATCGACCTGGCGATCATGGGGGCCAACGGCATATCCCGCGACTTCGGCCTGACCACCCCCGATCCCGTCGTCGCGGACGTCAAGGCGCAGGCGGTGCGCTCCGCGCGGCGCCGTGTGCTGGTCGGGATCCACACCAAGTTCGGCGCCTCGAGCTTCTGCCGGTTCGCGGAGATCGGCGACTTCGAGACGATCGTCACCGACACGGGCCTGCCGGCCCCCGAGGCCCACCGCTACTCGCTGCTCGGCCCCAACGTCATCCGCGTCTGATCCACCGCACCTCGCCTCAGCCTGCGCGCGAGCCGCCGCAGGCCGCCCCGGCACACCTTGACGCGCCCCGAGCCGCGGGCGCGCCGCCGGGACCCCCCTCACAGGAAGGCCTCCCCATGCCCAGGACCGACACCGATCGCGGAAGGGCGCCACGGCGCCGCCCCACCGTCCGGCTGACCGCACTCGGGGCCTGCACGGCCCTGCTCGCCACCGGCTGCGCCGGCGCGGGCGGCAGCGGAGGAGACGGCGGGGGCGGCGGCGCCTCCGTGAACGTCCTGATGGTCAACAACCCGCAGATGCTGGACCTGCAGAAACTGACGGCGTCGGACTTCACCAAGTCCACCGGCATCAAGGTCAACTTCACGGTGCTGCCGGAGAACGACGTCCGCGACAAGATCAGCCAGGAGTTCTCCAGCCAGGCCGGCACCTACGACGTCGCGTCCATCAGCAACTACGAGGCGCCGATCTACGGCAGGAACGGCTGGCTGGCACCGCTGGACGACACCGTCGCCAAGGACCCGGACTTCGACCAGGCGGACATCCTCCCGTCGATGAGGGAGAGCCTGACCGGCGCGGACGGCAAGCTGTACGCCGAACCCTTCTACGGCGAGTCGTCGTTCCTGATGTACCGCAAGGACGTGTTCGAGGCCGAGGGCCTCACCATGCCCGAGCGCCCCACCTGGCAGCAGGTCGCCGCCCTCGCGGCGGAGGCGGACGGCGCCGAGTCCGGCATGAAGGGCATCTGCCTGCGCGGACTGCCCGGCTGGGGCGAGGTGATGGCGCCGCTGACCACGGTCGTCAACACCTTCGGCGGCACCTGGTTCACCAAGGACTGGCAGGCCCAGGTGAACGCGCCCGCGTTCAAGGAGGCGACGAAGTTCTACGTCGATCTGGTCCGCGAGCACGGCGAGGCGGGCGCGCCGCAGGCCGGCTTCGCCGAGTGCCTGGGCGCCTTCCAGCAGGGCAAGACCGCCATGTGGTACGACGCCACCTCGGCCGCGGGCATCCTCGACAGCGCCGGCTCCCCCGTCGCGGGCAAGGTCGGCTACGCCCCGGCGCCCGTGGTGAAGACGGACAACTCCGGCTGGCTGTACACCTGGGCCTGGGGCATCCAGAAGGCGAGCAAGCGTCAGGACGACGCGGCGAAGTTCGTGGCCTGGGCCTCCGGCAAGGGGTACGAGGAACTCGTCGGCAAGAAGCTCGGCTGGGCCCGCGTCCCCGCGGGCAAGCGCACCTCCACCTACGAGAACGCGGACTACCTGAAGGTGGCGGGCCCGTTCGCCAAGGCCACCGAGGAGGCCATCGCCGGGGCCGACCCGCGCGACCCCGGCGTCCAGCCGCGGCCCACGCTCGGCATCCAGTTCGTCGACATCCCCGAGTTCCCGGACCTCGGCACCAAGGTCTCGCAGGAGATCGCCTCCGCCATCGCCGGGCGCACCTCGGTGGACGCGGCGCTGGACAAGTCCCAGCAGCTCGCGGAGAAGGTCGCCGCCCAGTACCGGAACGGGTGATTCGGACATGACCGGTACGTCGGGCGCCGTCACCGACGAGGTGCGCGGCCGGCCTGCGGTCCGGGCGGTGGCCGCCCGGACCGCGGGCCCCGGCCGGGCCGCCGCGTGGGCCCGCCGTGGGCCCCTGATGCCGGCGCTGGTGTTCATGGTGGTCGTCACCCAGCTGCCCTTCGTGGCCACGCTGGTGATCTCCTTCATGGACTGGAACGCCCTCTACCCCGACCGGCGCGGCTTCACCGGACTGGCCAACTACGCCGACGTGTTCGGCGACGCCGGCCTGCGGGCGTCCGTCCTGACCACCGTCTGGCTCACCGCCGGCGTGGTCCTGGTCAGTCTCGTGCTGGGGCTGGGCCTGGCGCTGTTGCTGGACCGCCGCTTCCGGGGCCGCGGGCTGGTGCGGACCCTGCTGATCGCGCCGTTCCTGCTGGTCCCGGTCGCCTCGGCGCTGCTGTGGAAGCACGCCCTCTACAACCCCGAGTACGGGCTGTTCAACGGCGCGCTGACCTGGCTGTGGCAGCTGTTCGGCAGCGACCGGCCGCCGCAGCCGGACTGGATCACCTCGATGCCGCTCGGGGCGATAGGGGCGTCCTTGGTGTGGCAGTGGACCCCGTTCATGATGCTGATCCTGCTCGCCGGACTGCAGAGCCGCTCCACGGAGGCGGTGGAGGCGGCCCGGGTGGACGGCGCGAACGCCTGGCAGGTCTTCCGCTTCCTGACCCTGCCCCACCTGCGCCGCTACCTCGAACTGGCCGCCCTGCTGGGCTCGGTGTACGTCGTGCAGAACTTCGACGCGGTCTTCACCCTCACCTCCGGCGGCCTGGGCACCGCCAACCTGCCGTACACGATCTACGAGTCCTTCTACAAGGCGCACGACTACGGCCGGGCGTCGGCGGCCGGCGTGGTCGTGGTCGCCGGGACCATCGTCGTCGCCACCCTCGCGCTGCGCCTGGTGTCGACGCTGCTGAAGGAGGAGTCCTCATGAGCGCCGCCGCGCCGCCGGTCCGCAGCCGTCGTTCCGGCTCCCTGTGGGGGCTGGTTGCCTGGGCCGCCGCCCTGCTGTTCGTCCTGCCGATCGCCTGGATGGTGCTGACCTCGCTGCACAGCGAGACGGACGCCGCCACCAACCCGCCCTCCCTCGGCGCCGGGCTCACCCTCGACGGCTACCGGGAGTTCTTCGGCGCAGCCACCGGCGCGAGCCCCTGGCCCGCCCTGGTCAACTCCCTGACGGCGAGCCTGGTCTCCACCCTGCTGGTGCTGGCGCTGGCGATACCGGCCGCGTACGCGCTGTCGATCCGCCCCGTCCGCAAGTGGTCCGACGTGCTCTTCTTCTTCCTGTCGACGAAGATGCTGCCCGCGGTCGCCGGGCTGCTGCCGGTCTACCTCGTGGCGCAGAACCTCGGACTGCTCGACAACGTCTGGCTGATGGTCCTGTTCTACACCTCGATGAACCTGCCGATCGCGGTCTGGATGATGCGGTCCTTCCTCGCCGAGATCCCGGTGGCGATCCTCGAGGCCGCCGCGATCGACGGCGCCGGGCTGCCGGCCGTCTTCCGCCGGATCGTCATCCCCGTCTCCGCCCCCGGCATCGCCGCCACCTCGCTGATCTGCTTCATCTTCAGCTGGAACGAGATGCTCTTCGCCCGGGTGCTCACCGGTGTCCGCTCGGTGACCGCGCCGGTCTTCCTCACTTCCTTCGTCACCAGCCAGGGACTCTTCCTCGCCAAGGTCTGCGCCGCGGCCGTCGTGGTGTCCCTGCCCGTCCTCGTCGCCGGATTCGCCGCCCAGGACCGCCTGGTCCAGGGCCTGTCACTGGGAGCCGTCAAGTGAAGGCAGTCGTCATCGCCGAGCCCGGGAAGATCGAGATCGCCACCGTCGAGGATCCGGCTCCCGGTCCCCGCGACGTGGTGGTCGCGGTCGCGGCCTGCGGGCTGTGCGGAACCGATCTGCACATCCTGCAGGGCGAGTTCGCGCCGACGCTGCCGATCGTGCCCGGTCACGAGTTCGCCGGGGAGGTGGTCGCGGTCGGCTCGGCCGTCACCGAGGTGGCGGTGGGCGCCCGGGTCGCCGTCGACCCCTCGTTGCACTGCGGCGAGTGCCACTACTGCCGCCGGGGCCGCGGCAACCTGTGCGAGCGGTGGGCCGCGATCGGGGTCACCGAGCCGGGCGGCGCCGCGGAGTTCGCCATCGCGCCGGTCGCCAACTGCGTGGTCCTGCCCGGCCACGTGGCGACCGCCGACGCGGCGCTGATCGAGCCGCTGTCGTGCGCCGTGCGCGGCTACGACGTGCTGCGCGGCCGGCTCGGAGCCCATGTGCTGATCTACGGCTCCGGAACGATGGGCCTGATGATGCTGGAGCTCGCCAAGCGCACGGGCGCGGCGAGCGTGGACGTCGTCGACGTCAACCCCGAACGGCTGGCCACGGCGCGGCTGCTGGGCTGCGACAAGACGGCCGCGTCGGCGCAGGAGATCGTCCGCCCGCGCGGCTGGGAGGTCGTCGTGGACGCCACCGGCAACGCCGCCGCCATCCAGGACGGGCTGCAACGGGTCGGCAGGGGCGGCACCTTCCTGCAGTTCGGGGTCGCCGACTACGCCGCCCGCGCGGTCATCGAGCCGTACCGGATCTACAACCAGGAGATCACCATCACCGGTTCCATGGCCGTCCTGCACAGCTACGAGCGGGCCGCCGAACTCTTCGCCGCCGGCGTACTGGATCCGGGGGTCTTCATCAGCGACCGCTTCCCGCTCACCGATTACCCCCACGCCATCGAGCGCTTCAAGGAGGGCATCGGCCGCAAGATCCTGGTGCAGCCGTGACCGCGCCCGCCACGCTGGTCGCCGGTGAGGCGCTGACCGACGTGGTCGTCGGACCCGACGGGACGCTGCAGGCCCACCCGGGCGGCAGCCCGGCCAACACCGCACTCGGACTGGCCCGGCTCGGGCACCCGGTCACCCTGGCCACGCGCGTCGGCCGGGACGCGCACGGCGACGCCCTGGTCGAACGGCTGACGGAGGGCGGGGTCCGGCTGCTGCCGGGGTCGGTCGTCCACGCTCCGACGTCCACGGCCAGGGCCGAACTCGACGGTTCCGGCAGCGCCGCGTACCGGTTCGACATCACCTGGGACCTGCCCCCGGTCGGGCCCCTCGGCGTGCCGGGGCACCTCCACACCGGTTCGATCGCCACCGCGCTGGAGCCGGGCGCGGGGCGGCTGCTCACCCTGGTCGCGGCGGTCCGCCGCCGCGGGCACACCGTCTCGTACGACCCGAACCTCAGACCCGCGCTGCTCGGCCCGCCCGAGGCCGAACGCCCGCGCGTCGAAAGGCTGGTGGCCCTCGCCGACGTGGTGAAGGCCAGCGAGGAGGACCTCGGCTGGCTCCACCCGGGGCGGGATCCGGGGGAGGTCGCCGCCGACTGGGCGCGCCGCGGCCCGCGCCTGGTCGTCCTCACCCGGGGCGCGGCGGGCGCCGAGGCCCACTGGGGGCCGGACGGCCGGCACAGCGTCCCCGGCCGACGGGTACGGGTCGTCGACACCATCGGCGCCGGTGACGCCTTCATGGCGGGCCTGCTCGCCGGCCTCCTCTCCGCCGGGCTGCTCGGCGGGGCGGCGGCCCGGCGGCGGCTGCACGCGGCCGGGGACGGCGGTCCCGTGCCGCGAGCGGTGGCCGGGGCCCTGGAGCTCGCCGCGCGGGTCGCGGCCCTGACCTGCGGGCGCGCGGGAGCGGACCCGCCGTTCCTGGCGGAGGTGGCGCCCGTCGTGTGATGATCCGGCCGACGGCACTCCCACGCACCGAGGGGCGGTACGACGATGTGGCCGCGGGTCGACGGAATGCGCTCCATGGAGCTCGGCACGCCCGATGCGCTGCGGGACGAGCTCAACTCCCTGGTCCTGGCGGGAAAGAAGACCGCCACGACCGGACTGCTCTCCGAGTACGTTGAGGAGAGCGAAGGTCTGGAGTTCGTCGGCGAGCGGCTGGCCCTGCTGGACCGGGAGAGCCACCGCGTCGGCGTCATCGAGGTCACGGGCGTGGAGGTGACGTCCTTCGCGCAGGTGACGTGGGGGCACGCTGCCGCCGAGGGCGAGGGGGACGCCTCCCTCGCCGACTGGCGGGCCGGGCACCGTCGTTTCTGGGAACGCGCCGGCACCCCCGTCGAGGACGCGACGCCCGTGGTGTGCCTGGCGTTCCGGCTCGTCACGACGGGCGGCTGACGGTGCGTATCCGCATCGAGGCACGCGACCTTCCGGGCCGCACCTTCGGTTGCCACAGCGGTGTCCACGTCGCCGTGCAGCGCCGCGCCCGTCCGGCGGAACTCCTGGACCCCCGTCCCGGGGACGCCGCCGTCGCGACGTGGGACCTCGACTGCCGGGTCCGCGAGACCCCGGACGGCCCCGACATCACGGGCGACTGGGTCCAGGGCGGCCCCGGCGCCCGCTTCGTGTACCTGGTCTGGGGGACGGTGGAGGGCTCCGGGGACTTCACGATGTTCCGCCGCGCCAAGCTCATGCTCGACGGTGTGGAGCCCGCCACGCTGCGCGCCGCCGCCCGCCACGGGACGCTCGTCGGACGGCTGGGCCTCACCGACGCCAGGGGCGGCCCGCTCTGCGCCGCCGTACGGCCACCGCTCGTCACCTGGTCGGCGCCGACGCCGGACGCGCCGCGCTGACGGCGGCATGTGAACGGGACCACCACCCCGCCGGTGGGCGCGCCCACGGTCCGCACGACCGCTTACGCCTTCCCACCGGCGCCGGGCAGTGGTCCCGCTCGGTCACACGGGGGTTCGGGTCCCTCAGTCCTCTCCCCTGACGATGTTCCATTCCTTGCCGCTGTCGGGCTCCCGCTGCGGCGGATTGCCCCGGCCCTCCTTCAGTACAGCAGGCCTGCACGTGCGTATCTGCTGGTCTCGGGGGATGCGGGTGCTGGTCGGGTGGCCGTTGCGTGTGTCCACGGCTGGGCGCCTCCTCATGTCTTCTCGACACCGCATACCCATTCGAACGTGATTTACACGACATAACATTCCGGATCGGGGCATGTTTGTCGGACGCATCCGCACGGCACCCGGCCACCGTCGCGTTGCGCACCGTTCCCGGCACCGGCCGTGTCCGCCGCCCCGCGGGCCAATCGCCCACCCGTCGAGGGTGCGGCTGCCCCGGGGGGCACAGCGGAAACCGCCTCGGGCACGTGGGTTCAGCGCGTGGGGTGCCACTCGGCGAGCAGGACGGTGGCGTCGTCGTCGAGGCGGCCGTGCCGGTGCGCCAGGATGGCGTGGACCAGGCGCCGCAGGACTTCCGGGGCGGGGTCGCCGAGCGCGGTGGCGTGCACGACGTACTCGGTGAGGCGTCGCTCGCCGAACTCGTCGCCGCCCTCGGCGCGCGATTCGGTCACGCCGTCGGTGTGGATGAGGACCCGGTCACCGGGTTCCAGGTGCGCGGAGTGGACGGAACGCGGCCGGCCGCCGTGGCCGGGACCGAGGCCGAGGGGCAGCTCCGCGTCGCGCTCCAGGGCGCCGGTGACGACGTGCCGGGCACGGATCAGCCGGGGCGGGGGGTGCCCGCAGTTCGCCCAGGCGAACTGGCCGCTGCGGATGTCGAGGTCGGCGAAGACCGCGGTGGCCAGCCGGTCCGGGATCCACTCGGCCAGGGTCTCGTCCACGGTCTTGACGATCTCTCCCAGATCGGCGCCGGCCCGCCGGGCCGCACGGCAGCCGGCCAGCGCGACGGCCGCCGTGAGCCCCGAGGCGAGGTCGTGGCCCATCGCGTCGACCACGGCCACGTGCAGGTGGTCGTCCTGGAGGCTGTGGTCGAAGGCATCGCCGCCGATCTCGTACGCGGGTTCCAGCACGGCGCTGGAGGTGACCTCGGTCGTGCCGAGGGTCCGCGGCGGCAGGAACGCCCACACGAGTTCCGCGGCGGTGCTCATGGGGCGGCTGCGGACGAGCCGCAGCAGGTCGTCGCCGAACCCCGCCCTGGAGACGATCGTCAGGGTCGTGACGTCGGCGAGCGCGCGGCAGCGGGAGAGGAGTTCGGGGTCGATCCGGTGGGTGGTGACCTCCATGACGCCGATCCGCTCCGCACCGTCGACGAGCGGGAGCCACATCGTGATCCGGTCGTCCCGTTCGCTCAGGCGCAGCGAGACCGTCCGGTAGGCGGCGCCCGCGGGGGTGCCGTCGACGGCCACGGCGCGGCGGGCACGGGACGCGGGTTCTCCGGGCAGCGGGACGAGCCTGACCTGCTGGACGTCGGCGAGGAGGACCGTGACCTCGTCCAGGCCCACCTCGTGCGCGGCACGTCCGAGCGCGGCGCCCCAGTCCTCCGGGGCGGCCTCGTGCGATTGCTGCAGGAGTCCGCTCAGCAGGGCCCCGAAGCCGGTGTCGTCCACCGTCACCATCACCTGTCGGTGCGCCGTCCCCGTCGCGGGGCCGGACCGTTCGGGCGCCTGCCCCGGGGTCCGCCGCCGAAACATCGCACCGCCCCTGACCTGCGGCGCCGCCGCGGAGCCGGCGCGGGCCTCCCCGGATCGCCCACAGGCGCCGGTTCCGCAGAACGTCATATTCCAGCAAATCGAGTGCCAATACGGGCGTGCCGCACCTCAACGGGCACACCGAGGCCCGACGCTTCTCGTGTCCCACCCGTGCGGGTGCCCACGGCACCCGCGGAGACAGGAGTCGATCCATGCGCGTTTCCCGTTTCGTGGCCGCGGTCGGTGTGGCCGTGGCCGTCGTCCTGGGCGGTGCGGCGGGTGCCGGTGCCGTCACGCCGGAGACCGTCGGCGGCGCCCACGGCACGCACGCCACTCACGGAGACCACGGCCGCGGCCACCACAGCCACCACGGCAAGCGTCATCACCACCGCTGGCACGGTCACCGCCACCACCGTCACCACCACGTCGTCAACCACCACCGCCGCTGACCCGCGGCCCGAGCCGCGGAACCCCCCGGGGGGGGGGGGGCGGGGGGCGCGGGGGGGGC
>NZ_JBHYMQ010000071.1:0-27306 GCF_042742985.1 Streptomyces sp. NPDC058864
GCACCACCGGGAGACCGGTGGTGCCGCCCACAGTCGTCTGCGGCGTCCTCCGGCCCGTTCCGGATGGGCCGCGGCTTCCGGTGCCCCCGGCCGTCAGCCGCCGAGGACGGCGCGTTTCTGCGTCTGGAACTCCTCCTCGGTGAGGATCCCCTGCTCCTTCAGTTCTCCGAGCTGCTTCAGCTGCTCCAGCTTCCCCGCCATGTCGCCCCCGGGGGCGGGCGGCGGAGGTGCGGCGGCCGCGGGCGGCGGGGCTACGGGGGGTGGGGCGGGCGCGGGCTCCTGGACCGGGGCCTGCCCGTAGTCCTGCTGGGCCCACCGCCCCTGCTGCCGTCGCGCCACACGTTGCGAGACCGCGGTGGCCGTGCCCGCGACGACGGCCGTCCGTACCGCTCCACGCAGTAGACCGGGCATGGTGCCGTCCCTTCTGGTGGTTCCTGGGCCCATTCGACCACCGTGCCGGGCGTGCCGCACGCCGTGCCCGGGCTCGTACGGGACGGCACCCGCCCTCCGTCGCCGCCGCCGCCGTCGCCACGAGGGGGTGACGGGCGATTCGGCCGACTGGTCGCGCCCGGCATGACAGCGCCGGTGCCCGGGGGCAGCGTTGCCTTGGCACCGCTCTCCGCACAGACGAGGACGCTCACCATGGCAGATCTCCGGCGGCACGGCATCCGCGCCGGCGCCCTGTTCCTTCTGCTCGGCGCCGCGGGCTGCTCCGGCATCACCCCCAAAGCGGTGGGCACGGTGGTGTACACCACCCCCGACAACAAGGTGGTGCAGCTGAACAACCCGTCGGTGGACGGCTGCCACCAGCTGCCGCCCACGGGCGCCAGGTCCATCGTGAACAACACGCTCAACGACGTGGTCCTGCACACCGGCCCGGGCTGCAAGAACCTGGAGGGCACGGAGAGCTACTACCTGGCGACGAAGACCAGCAATCCGGGCATCCCCGACGCGGAGCCGTGGATGAGCTTCACCGTCGTCGGCGGCAACGCCTGACCGGCGGTCATCAGGGCCCGGACTCGGCGGCGTCCAGGGAGGCGAGCACGTCCTGGACGGGGATCCGGCCGCTGGCGACCAGCCTGCCCCCGCCCCGGCGGATCGCGACGGCCAGGGGCGCGGCCCACAGGTTCTCGTAGACCAGGACGGCCGCGGAGCTGCCCGGTTCGAGCACGGCGGCGGCGTCCGCGAGGTCGTCCTCACCGAGCAGGCCGGAGGAGGCGCCCTGGAACACCTCGAGTTCACCGAGTCCCTCGGCGGTGAGGTCGGCGATCTCCAGGCCGGCGACGCTCCCGTCCACGTCCTTGCGGACGAAGGTCAGGTCGAGGACGCGGACGAGCCCGCGGTCCACGAGGTCCAGCAGGAGGGGGAAGGCCTCGCCGGTCATGCGGTTGCCGGGGAACTCGATCACCACGTAGTCGATGGGGCCCATCTCGTCGATTGGGTCGCTCACGGCACTGCTCCCTTCCCCCGCGCGATCCCCCGGTGTCATTGGACCACCGGGCCGGGACAGGCGCACCTCGGCCCGTGCCCCGCCCCGGGGTTGATGCGCCGCCAGCTGGCACGCCGGCGGGCTCAGGCGGTGAGCTGGTGGAGGCTCTTGGCGACCAGCACCAGCCCGATGACCAGGCACAGCCCGATGATCGCCTGGTCCTGGTGGTCGTCGAGCCAGGTGCGCAGGGCGCGCAACCGGACGCGGGCGGCGTCCGGGGCGAAGAGGGCGTAGACCTCCATCGTCAGCAGGCTGGAGCTGGCGATCAGGCAGTACGCCAGCAGTGCCAGGTAGGACTCGATGTGGGACAGGTCGGCCTCGACGACGGTCGCGGCGCCCGCGGCCACCAGGCCCCACGGCTGGAGGAGCACCGCGAGGCCCGCGGAGGACCAGGCCGAGACCCGCTCCAGGCGGCTCGTCATCCGGGACGGGCGGTGGGGACGCGCCGCGCGGCGCCTGCGGTGCTCGGCGTAGCCCACCAGCCCGACGCCGACGGCGAGTTTGCCGGCAAGGGCGGCCCTCGAGGGCGAGGACGCCGGCTGCGGGGGATCGCCCCCGGTCAGCAGCAGCACCCCCGCCACGACCGCGACCAGGCAGGCCAGCCAGGCGACGATGAAGGCCAGCCCCTTCCACACCCCGCCGCGGGTGCTCAGCACCAGCACGAACGCCATCAGCGGGAACGGGAACAGGGTGACTGCCAGCCCGATCAGGACGAGGTCAAGGACCATCGCCGCCCCCGCCGGGGGTCGGGGGCACGGGAGAACGGCCGGCCGCGTCCATGCGGTCATGCTCACCGGCGCCGCCCGCGGGCACAAATCCGGCGCCCCCGGTCCGACTCGCCGGGCCCATGGGCGGGGCTTACGTTTGAGGTGGCCGGCGCACCCGCTCGTTCCCGGCGGGCCGCGCGGCACGGAGGACGGTGACCGCGATGACCGTGGACGCCCGGTGGCGATCCCCCGGCGAGCGGGCTGCGCACGGCAAGGCGGCCCGCAGGACGGCGCCGCGTTCCGCGCACGCGGAGTACGCGCCGGCAGCCGACCGGGCCGATCCGGTGGACGTCGTGGAGGCCCAGTCGGCGCGGCGGGTGCCGGAGCTCGTGCCGATCCGTTACGGCCGCATGATCGAGTCGCCGTTCCGCTTCTACCGCGGGGCGGCCGCGGTCATGGCGGGGGACCTGGCGCACACGCCCCGTTCGGGCCTGCGGGTCCAGTTGTGCGGGGACGCGCACATGCTGAACTTCCGGCTGCTGGCCTCGCCGGAGCGACGGCTGATGTTCGACATCAACGACTTCGACGAGACCCTGCCGGGCCCCTGGGAGTGGGACGTCAAACGGCTGGCCGCGAGTCTGGTGATCGCGGGCCGGGCGAACGGCTTCTCGGCGGCCGAGCGCGCCGGGGTGGTGCGGGCGGCCGTGGGGGCCTACCGCCGCCGGATGCGCGGCTTCGCGGGGATGGGCAACCTGCAGGTCTGGTACACGCGTTTCGAGGCCGACGAGTTGCAGCAGCAGTTCGCCCCGATGATGGGCGGCGAGGACGTGGTGCGCTGGGAGCGTGCCCGGGCCCGGGCCCGGGCGCACGACACGCTGCAGGCCTTCGACAGGCTGACCCGGGTGATCGGCGGCCGGCGTCTGATCGCCCCCGATCCCCCGCTGCTGATGCCCTTGCGCGACCTGCTCGACGGCGATGCCCGCGCATCTCTGGAGAAGGACATCGCCCGGCTCGTCGAGCGGTACGGCCACACACTGCAGCCCGACCGCCGCTTCCTGCTGGAGCAGTACCGGCTCGCCGACTGCGCGCGCAAGGTCGTGGGGGTCGGCAGTGTGGGGACCCGCTGCTGGATCCTGCTCCTGCTGGGCAAGGACGACGAGGATCCGCTGTTCCTGCAGGCGAAGGAGGCCGAGGAGTCGGCCCTGGCCCCCTACGCGGGGGCGGGCCGGCACCGTACGCAGGGCGAGCGCGTGGTCGCCGGGCAGCGTCTGATGCAGGCGACCAGCGACATCTTCCTCGGCTGGGAACGCCTCTACGGCATCGACGGGCGTCAGCGCGACTTCTACGTACGGCAGTTGCGCGACTGGAAGGGCATCGTGGTGGCCGAGGACCTGGTCCCGCGGACGATGACGGTGTTCGGGGAGGTGTGCGGCGCCACGCTGGCCCGGGCGCACGCGCGGTCCGGGGACCGGATCGCGATCGCCGCGTACCTGGGGGGTTCGGACGTCTTCGACCGGGCGGTCGCACGGTTCGCCGAGGCGTACGCGGACCAGAACGAGCGGGACCACCGGGCGCTCGTGGACGCCGTCCGCGCCGGGCGTGTCCGGGCGGAGACCGCCTGAGGCCCTCGCGGGGGGGCGCTGCCGGTCGGCCGTCATCAGCCGGCGGCGCCGTGCGCCGGAGCCGAGGCCGGGCCGGTGGCCGTGGAGTCCGACTCGACACGCGCTCCTCGCCGGTGAGCCGCCGCTGGGAGGTGACGCCGCTGAGAGCGATCTTGGTCAGCGGGGTGTGCTCGACGGTGGGCGAGGTGAGCCGGCAGGTCCTGTTCCCGGCCTCCTGGGCGAGCCGGAAGACGGTGGGCTGCGGGTTCGTGCCGGCGGAGGCGACCGGGGGTCACTGCGGCCGCGGGCCGGCGGAGTTCGCGGGTCCGGCGCCCGTCACGCCCGTCACGGCCGTGACGACGCCGCCCGGGGCGCTCGGCCGGGGGCGGGAGGCCGCCCGTCGCCGAGCGGTGGCAGCGGCGGGATGTCCGGCCCCTGCGGCAGCAGTTCGGCCGTCACGAAGGAGACCACCACCGCGAGCACCACCACCGGCACCGACTCGATGTTGCCGAGCAGGAGCACCACGAGCACCACGCTGCTCACCGGCAGGCGCATCGCGGCGGCGGTGGCCGCCGCCATGCCCGCCGCCATCGCCGGGACGACCCCGAAGCCGGGCAGCGGGGCGGCCAGCAGGCCGGCGGCGCCGCCCAGGAAGAGCGAGGGGAAGATCGGGCCGCCCCTCAGGCTGCCCAGGCACAGCGCGTAGCCGGCGCCCTTGAACAGCAGCACCGCGACCAGGGCGCCGGCCGGCCAGGCGTGCGGGTCGGCGGCCATCTGGGCCAGCGCCGCCTGCCCGGAGGAGGCGACCTCTTCCGGGGTGCGGCCGGTGGCCAGCGCGTACCCGGCGGCGCAGGCACCGGCGGCGAGCGCGCAGAGCACGGTGTGGGGCAGCGGCCGGCGGGCGACGAACACCGCCGTGGCCTTGCCCCCGGTGACGATGAGGTGAACGGCCAGCCCGACGGCCAGGGCGAGCAGGACGCCCCACACGACGTCACCCGCGTCGAGCGTGGACGGGCGGGGCAGGCCGATGTCGAGGTGGGTGGTCTTCAGTCCCGTCCAGTGGCCGAAGCCGGTGAACACGATGTCGCCCACACCGCTGGCGAGCAGGGCCGGCAGCATCACGGCGAACAGCTGCGGCCCGCCGACCCCGGCCACCTCCATCAGGAGCACTCCGGCCACCACCGGGTTGCCGAAGATGGTGGCGATCGCCGCCGCGGAACCGGCGGCGCCCACCAGCGCGTTGCTCTGCGAGGTCTTCGGGGAGCGGACCAGGTCGCGGAAGAGCAGCGCGAGTCCGCCGCCGAAGGCGATCAGCGGGGCCTCGGGGCCGAGCACCGCGCCCAGCGGCAGGCCCGCCAGCGCGGCGACGACCACACCGGGCAGGGCGGAGGGGGTGGGCCCCCCGGTGTGCAGACCGGCCGCCGGGATGTGGCCGCCGCGCCCCGGCAGGCGGGTGACGACCAGGGCGACGATCGCGCCGGCGAGGGCGAGCAGCGGCAGCGGCCACCACCACGGAGGCGTCCGCAGGCCGAACTGCCCGGGCAGCACCTGCCACAGCAGCCGCTCCAGTTCGTGCAGCGCGACGAGGAACCAGAAGGCCAGGAAGGACACCGGGATGCCGATCACCGCGGAGAACAGGAGCGTCCTGCGGTACGCCGGACGGCGCAGCAGTTCCCGCAGCTGGTCGGCTTCCTGGGGCTGGTTCCCGGGGTGGCTGATCGCCGGCCTCCTCGTTCGCGAATAGGGCGGAACGGGTGATGTCCGGCGAGACTACCGACGCGGGGCCGCACGGCGGCGCAGGCCACGCTGGACGTTAGGGTGAGCCGACCGCGCGAGGAAGCGCGGCCCCGACGTATCTGGAGGTGCCATGGCCGCCCCCACCTGGGTCGCCGTGCCGGACGACTCCCCCTTCGGCGTCCACAATCTGCCGTACGGGGTGTTCACCACCGCGGACCGTCCGCAGGAACGCCGGATCGGCGTCGCGATCGGAGACCACGTGCTCGACGCGGGCGCCGCCGCCCGCACCGCCGGAGCGGGAACGGCCGGGCCGGAGGCCGGGCTGCTGACGGCGCCGACGCTCAACCCGCTGCTGGCGGCGGGGCGTTCGGCCTGGACGGCGGTGCGGTCGCTGATCACGGCGTGGCTGACCGACGAGGCCCACCGGTCGGCCGTCGAGCCGCATCTGCTGCCGCGTGACTCCGTCACGCTCCACCTCGCCTTCGACGTCGCCGACTACGTCGACTTCTACGCCTCGGAGCACCACGCCACGAACGTCGGCCGGATCTTCCGCCCGGACGGGGAGCCGCTGCCGCCCAACTGGAAGCACCTGCCCATCGGTTACCACGGCCGCAGCGGCACGGTCGTCGTCTCGGGGACGCCGGTGGTGCGGCCCAACGGGCAGCGCAGGGGCGCCGGCCTGGCGGCGCCGTCCTTCGGGCCGTGCGAGCGGCTGGACTTCGAGGCCGAGCTCGGCTTCGTCGTCGGCGGCCCGACGGCGCAGGGCGAGCCGGTGCCGCTGGCGGCGGCCGAGGAGCACGTCTTCGGGGTCTGCCTGCTCAACGACTGGTCCGCCCGGGACATCCAGGCCTGGGAGACGGTGCCGCTCGGCCCGTTCCTGGGCAAGTCCTTCGCGACCTCCGTCTCGCCGTGGATCGTGCCCCTCGACGCGCTGTCGGCGGCGCGCGTCGACCCGCCGCCGCACGACGTGGGGATCCTGCCCTACCTGGACGACCGGGGCGCGGGGACGCCGCCGCGCGGGCTCGACATCGCCGTGGAGGTCCGGCTGCGGGGCGAGGTCGTCTCGCGTCCGCCGTTCTCCACCATGTACTGGACGTACGCCCAGATGGTCACCCACATGACCGTGAACGGCGCTTCGCTGCGGGCGGGCGACCTCTTCGGCTCGGGCACCGTCAGCGGCCCGCGGCGCGAGCAGCGGGGCGCGCTGATCGAGCTGACGTGGAACGGCGAGGAGCCGCTGGTCCTGGCGGACGGCACGAAGCGGACGTTCCTGGAGGACGGCGACGAGCTCGTCATCTCCGCGACCGCCCCGGGGCCGGACGGCACCCGCATCGGCTTCGGCGAGGTCGCGGGCCGGGTGGTGGCGGGACCGGTGCTCCCCTGAATTGACCTGCTCAGGGGTCTGTCCGAGTCCCGGGTCGGCGTGATCTCCTACGCCTGACGGCGCGGCGTCCGGCCACGGCACGCCGCGCCGCCGCGTGGGTGGGTACGTACGCCCGCACCCAGACGACCCGGACCCGCAGGGGAGCCATGTCCGAGACGCTGCCCTCCGCACCCGCCGAGGACGCCG
The DNA here is from genome assembly GCF_042742985.1 of Streptomyces sp. NPDC058864. Taxonomy (NCBI): domain Bacteria; kingdom Bacillati; phylum Actinomycetota; class Actinomycetes; order Kitasatosporales; family Streptomycetaceae; genus Streptomyces; species Streptomyces sp. NPDC058864. The sequence continues at coordinate 7,105 of NZ_JBHYMQ010000071.1, forward strand.
GCCGCGCGTCCGCCGCGCCGCTGCCCCGGCAGGTGCGGATCGGCTACGGCCTGGGATCGCTGGGCACCGGCACCTTCGGTACGGTGCCGGGCCTGATCCTGCTCTACTACCTCACCAATGTGCTGGCCGTACCGGCGGCCGTGGCGGGCGCGGCCGTCTTCCTGCCCAAGGCGTGGGACGTGCTGATCAATCCCCTGGTGGGTGCGGCCGCCGACCGCAGCCGGCTGCAGGGCGGTTCCAGGCGGCCGTTCCTGCTGGCCGGTGCGCTGATGCTGCCGCCGCTGTTCGCGCTGGTCTTCGCGGCGCCGCCGCTGCGCGGGGCCGCGGCCGCGGGCTATGTGGCGGCGTTCTTCCTGCTGGCCGCCACGGCCTACGCCGTCTTCCAGGTGCCGTACGTGACGATGCCCGCCGAGATGACGGACGACGCGGACGAACGCGCCCGGGTGCTGGGCTGGCGCGTGGGGTTCCTCGGGGTGGCGATCCTGCTGTCGGGGGCGCTGGCCCCGGCGGTCGCCCACGAGAACGGCGACACCCCGGCGAGCTACCGGCTGATGGGTGCGGTCGTGGCGGTACTGCTGCTGGCCGGGATGCTCGGTGCCTGGCACTTCACCCGGCACGCGCCGTCGGTCGCGCGCAGCGAGTCGGAGCCGTCGCTGCGGGCGCAGTTGGCGGCGGCCCGGGACAACCGGCCGTTCCTCTTCCTGGTGGGGATGTGGACGCTGCAGGCACTCGCGGTGGGGATCATGCTCGCCGGGGTGCAGTACTTCGCGACCTACACCCTGGGCGCGGCGGAGGCCGTCACCCCGCTGTTCGTCTGCATGATCGGCCCGCTGGTGCTGGTCATGCCGCTGTGGAACCGGCTGGCCCGGGCGCGCGGCGTGAAGTACGCGCAGTGGTGCGCCTCGCTGCTCTTCGTCGCCGCCGCCGCGCTGCTTGCCCTCACCCCGTACGCGGGTCCGGGGCTCGGCTATCCGGCGGTCGCTGCTGCCGGGATCGCCTACGCGGGGCTGCAGTTGCTGCCGCTGACGATGCTCGCCGAGACCCTGGCCGCGGACGCGGTCCGCACGGGGCGGCGGCGGGCGGCCACCTTCACGGGACTGTGGACGGCCGCCGAGACGCTGGCGTTCGCGCTGGGCGCCGGGGCCTTCGCGCTGGTGCTGGCGGTGAGCGGCTTCCGTTCCTCGGACGCCTCGCACCACGCCGACCAGCCGGACTCGGCCCTGACCGGCATCGCCGCCGGCATGAGCGTGCTGCCCGCGGTGCTCGCCGCGGCGAGCCTGTGGCTGCTGCACCGCTATCGCGAGGACCCCGCAGGCCCCGACCCGCGGACCGCCGTTCCGCAGAACCCCACCCGCACCGAGCCGCCCGAGGACACCGACGACCATGCCCACTGAGCCCGTTCCCTCCCCCGCCCTCCCGCAGGGCCGCCCCGCCGACGAGGTGCTGGCGCGGCTGCACGAGCTGCGCGAGCAGGACGCCCCCACCCGCGGCGGGCGCACCTTCGCGTACGTCTACGACTCCGGGCTGTCCGGCGTGGACGAGCTCGCCGCGTCGGCGTACGCGGCGTTCGCCACCGTCAACGGGCTGGACATGACGGTCTTCCCCAGCGTCGCACGGCTGGAGAACGACCTGGTCGCAGCCGCCGTGGCGCTGCTGGGTACGCCCGGCGCCCAGGGCACGTTCACCAGCGGCGGCACCGAGTCGATCCTGCTGGCCGTGAAGACCGCCCGGGACCACGCCCGCGCGGTGCGCGGGGTGACCGCGCCGCAGCTGGTCCTGCCCTCCACCGCGCACGCCGCCTTCCACAAGGCCGCCGCCTACCTGGGCCTGGAGACGGTGGTGGTGCCGGTGGACCCGGACACGCTGCGGGCCGACGCGGCCGCGACGGCGGCCGCGATCACCGACCGCACGGCGCTGGTGGTGGCCTCGGCGCCCTCGTACGCCCACGGGGTGGTCGACCCGGTCGCGGAGATCGCCGCCGCGGCGGCCGGCCGCGGGGTGCTCTGCCACGTCGACGCGTGCATCGGCGGCTGGCTCCTGCCCTACTTGCGGCGCGCCGGGCGGGACGTGCCGGACTTCGACCTGTCGGTGCCCGGGGTGACCTCGCTCTCGGTGGACCTGCACAAGTACGGGTACGCCGACAAGGGCGCCTCCGTGGTGCTCTATCGGGACGCGGAGCTGCGCCGCCACCAGTACTTCGCGCACGCGGGCTGGCCGGGCTACCCCGTGGTCAACCCGACCGTGCAGGGGACCAAGTCGGCCGGACTGCTGGCCCAGGCGTGGGCCGTGCAGCGGCACATAGGCGAGGACGGCTACCGCGAACTGGCCGGGCGCACCGCCGCGGCGGCCGACCGGCTGCTGCCGGGGCTGCGCGCCGTCGAGGGGGTGCGGGTGCTCGGCGAACCGCGGGCCGGGCTGGTCGCGTTCACGCTGCAGGGCGCCGACGGCGCGCCGGACCTGAGCCTGCTGCTCCACCTCGCCGACGAGATGCGCGAACGCGGCTGGTACCTGCAGCCGCAGCTGTCCTTCGACGGGCTGCCGCCCAATCTGCACCTGACGCTGACCCCGGCGGCGGCCGGGCTGGTGGACGCGCTCCTCGCCGATCTGGACGCGGCCCTGAAGGCCGCCCGCGCCCTGGAACCGGTGGCGGTGGACCCGGCGATCGCGCAGTTCGCAGCCGGGCTCGACCCGGACACCCTCGGGCCGGAGGAGGTGGAGGCGGTCCTGGCCTTCGCCGGTATGGGCGGGGGCACCGGCCTGCCCCGGCGCATGGCCCCGGTGCTCGCCTTGCTGGACGCGCTGCCGGTCCCGCTCAAGGAACGGCTGCTGACGGAGTTCGTGGGGGCGGTCTTCCGCGTCTGACGGCGCGGGCGGCGTACCCGGGTGGTCGGTCCGGGTGGGCCCGGGCCGGTCCGGTCACCCGGGGGCTCGGGGGGTGAGTTCGCGCGGCCCGCACGCCTTGGCGCGGCCCGCGGAACCGGCCGGACCGGCGGCGCGACGGGCGCCGGCCGGCAGGCCGGAGCGGCCGATATGGTGCTGACGTGTTTCGCCGGGCACCCCAGGGCGGTCCAGGTGGCCACAGCCGTGCAGTCCGCAAGGTCGGCGCCGTCCCTTGCCGGCCGCGCGACGCCACCGCGCACCGGGCGCGCCCAGGAGACCGGCCCGGTGGACGAGTTCACGCACGGCACACGCCTCCGCGAGCCCCCGACAGGGCAGGCGAGTTCGCGAAGCGCACACGCGTCGGCGGCCGTGGGCCGTCGCGGTTGGTGGGCGCCCAGCGCGCGGACCTCGGGAAACCGAACGTCGACCGGGAGGCCCGCCCGTGGGCGAGTTCGCGCGGCCCACGGAACCGGCCAGAGCGACGCCAAGGCCGCGAGCCACGCGGCCCGCGGCATGAGACACGGCGACCACGCGCCGCCGGGCCCGTACGGTCGCGCGCGAGCCCCTTGCCGCCGCGCGGCGGTCAGCGGTCGCGGCCGCGGGGCTTGAGCGGGGTCGCGGGCAACTCCGGGGCCAGGAGGCGGTCGCCGTGATAGCCGTGCACGGTGCCGAAGGCGGTGCCGGTGTTCCACTCGTCGCGGGCCCGGGCGATCTCCTCGCCGCTGCGGGCGACGAAGTTCCACCACATGACGAGCTTCTCCTCGAACGGCTCGCCGCCCAGCAGCATCAGGCCCGCCTCGGTGTCCGCGCGCAGCGGCAGCCCGGTGCGGCCGCAGCCCAGGTAGAGCATCGAACCGGCTTCGACGGGCACGCCGTCGACGTCGGCCCGCCCGGACATGGAGAGCACCGCGTACTCGAAGTCGCGCCGCAGCGGCAGCGTCACGTCGGTGCCGGCGGCGAGGGCGAGGTCGGCGCCGACGATGGGCGTGTGGACGGTGCCGGGCGAGGCCGCGCCGTCCAGTTCGCCGAGGATCACCGTGGCGGTGAGACCGCCCCCGCCGTGCAGCACCGGCAGGTCGGCGTGGTGCTCGAAGGCGGGCTCACGGTGCCGTGCCGTCTCCGGGAGGGCGACCCACAGCTGGGCGCCGTGCAGGAGACGGGCGTGCTCGCGCGGCGACTCCTCGGAGTGGGCGATGCCCCGGCCCGAGGTCATCAGGCCCAGTTCCCGAGGGCGCACGGTCTGCAGGCTGCCGAGGGTGTCGCGGTGCAGCACCTCGCCCTCGTGCAGCCAGCTGACGGTCTGCAGCCCGATGTGCGGGTGCGGGGGCACCTGCATGCCGGGCCGGCCGGCGATGTCGTCGGGGCCGTAGTGGTCGACGAAGCACCAGGCGCCGACCATGCGGCGGCCGAGGTTGGGCAGCAGGCGCCGTACGACGCTGCTCTCGCCGAGCGGCACGAGGCGTCCCGTGAGCAGGTCGTGGACGGGCTTGGCGGACACGTCCTCGCGCCCGCCGCACGTGGCGGGCGCCGGATGGACATCGAGGTTGCTCATGGCGCGATCATGCCTCTTGGCGCTGCCCGGGGACGAGCACCGCGGGGATGTCGGCCTCCAGCCCGCGCAGGTACTCGCCGAGCCCCTTGGCCTGCGGGTCGGGGCGGGTGGAGGCGGCGACGCCGTCGCCGAGCAGACCGTGGACGACGAAGTTCAGGGCGCGCAGGTTGGGCAGTTCGTAGCGGCTGACGGGGAGCTTGGCCGTCTCCGGCAGCAGGGCGCGCAGCCGTTCGACGTCCAGCCAGGCGCGCAGCCAGGCGTAGGCGTCGTCGTCGCGGGCCCACAGGCCGACGTTCGCGTCGCCGCCCTTGTCGCCGGAGCGGGCGCCGACGAGCAGGCCCAGCGGGGCGCGCACGGTGGGGCCGCCGGCCGGACGGCCGGGCGGGGCCGGGGACTGCGCGGGGACGCGCACCGACGTGACGGGCGGACGCGGCACGGGGATGCGGGTGCCGTCCTGGAGCACGGCCTCGGGGTGGACGAGGGCGGCGGGGAGGAGGGCCGGCCAGTGGACGCCGTACTCGGTGGGCCTGGGCGAGAAGTGCTCCATGTGCAGCCCGGGCGCGGTGGAAAGGCCCGTGCCGACGACGGCGCCGAACAGGGCGCGGCCGACCTTGTCCTTGTCGGGGTCCTTGACGGTGAGGGTGAGCCGGGCGCCGGTGGCGGTGGGCTCGGTGCGCAGGTCGTACGTCCCGAAGCCGGCCGGGCCGCCGGTCGCGTCGAGCAGCGACGCCTCGGCGAACCGGGCCTTGGCCTCGATGTCGGGGCCGCTGAGCACGAAGGTGGCCGAATTGCGGTAGCCGCCGTGGTGGTTGAGGCACACCTTGAGGGTGTCGGGGGCGGGTTCGCCCCGGGCGCCGGAGACCAGGACGCGGTCGGGACCCTGCTGTTCCAGGGTCACGGTGTCGAAGCGGGTGACGACGTCGGGGTTGAGGTAGGAGGGGCGGTCGATCTCGTAGAGCAGCTGGGCGGTGACCGTGTCGACGGTGACCGCTCCCCCGGTGCCCGCGTGCTTGGTGATGACGCTGGAGCCGTCGGGCCGCAGTTCGGCGATGGGGAAGCCGGGGCGGACGGGCCGTTCGATCTCGGTGAAGAAGGAGTAGTTGCCGCCCGTGGCCTGGGCCCCGCATTCGATGATGTGCCCGGCGGTGACGGCGCCGGCGAGCCGGTCCCAGTCGTCGGTGGCCCAGTCGAAGGCCCAGGCGGCAGGGCCGACGACGAGGGAGGCGTCGGTGACGCGGCCGCAGATGACGACGTCGGCCCCGGCGCGCAGGGCCTCGGTGATGCCCCAGGCGCCGAGGTAGGCGTTGGCCGTGAGCGGGCGCACGCCCGCGTCGGCGAGCGGGACACCGGTGGCCAGGTGGGCGAACGGGTGCCCCGCGCGCTGGAGTTCGGGCAGCCGGTCGAGCAGGTCGTCGCCCTCCAGGTGGGCGACGGAGGGGTTCAGCCCCGCAAGGGCGGCAAGTTCGCGGAGCTTGCCGGCCAGCCCGGCGGGGTTGAGCCCGCCCGCGTTGACGACGATCTTGATGCCGCGGTCCAGGCAGGTGGCCAGGACGTCGCCCATCTGGGCGAGGAAGGACAGGGCGTAGCCGGCCTCGGGGTCGCGCTGCCGGGCCTTCCAGAGCAGCAGCATCGTCAGCTCGGCGAGGTAGTCGCCGGTCAGTACGTCGATCGGGCCGCCCTCGACCATCTCGCGGGCGGCCGACAGGCGGTCGCCGTAGAAGCCGGAGCAGTTGGCGATGCGCAGGGTCTCACGTCGCTGGGTCATGTCCCTCGCCGTCAGCGGTGTCGGTGTTCAGATGTGGGTGGGGTGGTGCACGTGCGGGGGTCAGGCGGCCGTCGCGCGCAGCGACTCGACGTGGCGGCGGATCTCCTCCGGTGTGAGGTAGATGTCGGTGACCTCGAAGTTCTTCAGCGCGGCCGGCCGGCGGGCCTGGAACCCGGTGCGGACGAAGTCGTCGCCGGCGACGGCGTTGAGGAACCAGCCCGCGGCGACGCGGAAGCGCGCGGGGAAGGTGCGCAGCGCGCCGAGGTGGTAGCCGCGGGCGACGACCTGGGCGGGGAGGCCGCTGAGCGGGACACCGAGGGGCTTGGAGACCGCCTCGATCCCGCCGAGGTCCACCACGAGCCCGAGGTCCCGGTGCCGGTAGGGCTGCGGGGGGCGGCCGTGCAGCGCGGCGACCACGTTCTCGGCGACGGTCTTGCCCTGCCGCATGGCGTGCTGGGCGGTGGGCGGGCACACCGCGTCGCCGCCCACCTCGAGGTCGGGGACCGCGGCGGAGTCGCCGAGGGCGAAGACCCCGTCGACGCCGGGGATGCGCATCTCGGCGTCGGTGACCAGCCGGCCCTTGACGGTCTCGGTGCCGAGGGTGGTCACCAGCGGGCTGGACACGACGCCGGCGGTCCAGATCAGGGTGCGGCAAGGCAGTTTGCGGCCGTCGGTGAAGGTGACGGTGTCGGGGGTGACCTCGGCGACGGAGACGCCGAGCGAGACCTCCACACCGCGCTCGCGGACGATCTGCAGCGCCTTCAGGCCGAGCTTCTCGCCGAGTTCCGGCATCAGACGGGGCGCGATGTCGATCAGGTGCCACTTGATGAGGGCCGGGTCGAGGCGCGGGTAGCGCTTGACCGCCGCGCTCGTCAGCCGCTGCAGCACGGCGGCGGTCTCGGTGCCCGCGTAGCCGCCGCCGACCACCACGAACTGCAGTCGCGACTCCCGCTCCGCCTGGTCCGTGGTGGCGGACGCCAGGTCGAGCTGCGCGATGACGTGGTCGCGGATGTACGCCGCTTCCGCGAGGGTCTTCATGCCGCGGCCGTACTCGGTGAGGCCCGGGATGTCGAAGGTGCGGGTCACGCTGCCGGGGGCCAGTACGAGGTAGTCGTAGGGCTCCACGAGCTCCTCGTCGGTGATCTTCTTGATCACGACGGCCTTGGCGGCCGGGTCCACCCCGATCGCCCGGCCGGGTATGACCGTGGTGCGGTGCAGCATCCGGCGCAGCGGGACCGCGACCGCCTGGGGGGTGAGCACCCCGGCGGCGACGTGCGGCAGCAGGGGCAGGTAGAGCTGGTGGCTCCAGGGCGTGACCAGGCGGATCTCGGCCTCGTCGTGGTCCAGCCGCCGCTCAAGCCGGTGCGCGCACTCCATGCCCGCGAAGCCGCCGCCGACGACCAGGATCCTGGGTCGCTTCATCACTCGCCTCCCGTAGGACCGTTCGGGGCCCGATTCCCTACCCGCGGCGTGTGCGGATACGCCTCCGGCCACGCTCGCACACGCCTCGTCGCGGCGCGAACGGAGCGGCGGCGGCCCGGCCCGAAGCGGCACGCTACCGGCCCCGGCGTGCGCGGATGAAGGGTTCGGGGAACCAGGCCCGGGGTCCGGGCCCGGGGTCCGGGTCCAGGGCGGGGGACCTTGGCCGGAACCCGCCCTGGGGCCGATCATGGAGCGCTACGGGCACCTCGGGCCCCGGGACGAACGGGAGGCACCATGGAGGACGCTCCGCGCTCTGCGGACGAGCTGCTGGACATCGTGGACGAGCAGGACCGGGTGGTCGGCCGGACGACGCGCGGCGAGGCCACCGCGCGCGGCCTGCGGCACCGCTGCGTCTTCATCCTGGCCAGGGACGGCGCGGGGCGCGTGTTCGTGCACCGCCGCACCGCGCAGAAGCTGGTCTTCCCCTCCCTCCACGACATGTTCGTCGGCGGTGTGGTGGGCGCGGGCGAGGAGTACGACGACGCGGCGCTTCGCGAGGCGGAGGAGGAGCTGGGGGTGTCCGGTCTGCCGCGTCCGACTCCGCTGTTCAGCTTCCTTTACGAGGGGACGGGGGCGGCGGCCGGTCACACCTGGTGGTCCCGGGTGTACGAGGTGCGCTGCGACCTGCCGGTCGCGCCGCAGGCCGAGGAGGTCGCCTGGCACGACTTCGTGACTGAGGAGGAACTGGAACGCCTCCTGCCGGAGCGGGAATGGGTGCCCGACGGTCTGGAGGCCTGGGAGCGGCTGCGCGACTGGCGACGACGAAGGTGACGCTGATCAGCAGCGCCCAGGCGCCGAACTTGGCGAGCGAGACCGGCACCCAGCCGTGCTCCTGGTCGGGGTAGCGCCAGGCGCCGACGTAGGTGGCGGCGTTCTCCGCGACCCAGAGGAAGAAGCCGATGAGGACGAAGGAGAGCGCGAGCGGCATCCGCAGGCGCACCCCGTCGACCGTGAAGTGCACCCAGGTGCCCGCGGTGGCCCACAGCAGCAGGACGGCCAGCAGCCACCGCGCGTCGGGCAGCCAGTGGTGGGTGAAGAAGTTGAGGTACACCGCCGCGGCCAGGATCGTCATGGCCCGGCGGCGGTAGCCGGTCAGGCCCAGTTCGAACAGCCGCCAGGCGGCGCACACGTAGCTGCCGACGGCGGCGTAGAGGAAGCCCCCGTACAGCGGGACGCCGCCGAACTTGGTGAGCGCCGGTTCGGGGTAGCTCCAGGAGCCCAGGTGCACCTTGACCAGTTCGAAGAGCAGTCCGACGGCGTGGCACACCGCGATGACGGCGATGTCGCGGCCGCGCTCCCAGCCGCAGGCCCAGAACAGCGCGCTGAGCGCCACGCCGTAGCAGAGCAGCAGGTCGTAGCGGGCGACGGGCAGCGGGGGCAGCAGCCGCGAGCCGGCCACGCCCGCCATGAGTGCGACGGCGAAGGCGCAGCAGCGCGCCTCCGTCCAGCCGAAGAGCGCGAGTCTGCGGATGCCGGTGACGATCGGTCCCATGGGGAGGGGGACACCGCCGGGTGCCGCCCCGGTTCCGGGCGGGGCGCCGTGATCAGTCCAGGGAGCGCAGGGCGGTGTCGACGGCGTCCTCGACGAAGGCCCGGCCGAGGCGGGCCCGGCCGACGACGCGCAGGCCCTGGACGAAGGTGGTGAGGAAGCGGGCGAGTTCCACCGGCTTCTTGTCGGCGGACAGCTCCCCCCGGGCCTTCGCCTTCTCCAGCGCCGCCGCGAGGGAGGACTCCAGCAGGCGCAGGGTGACCGCGACGCGGTCCACGGTGCCGGGGTCGTCCCCGCGCTCGGTGGCGGCGTTGACCAGCAGGCAGCCCCGTTCCGGGTCCTCCAGGTCGGCCTCGACCATCTGCGTCAGCGCGGTGCGGACGGCGGGGCGGATCTCGTCCGCGTTCTCCAGCAGTTCGACGAGGCCGCCGGCGTACTGGGAGCAGTAGCGCTCCAGGGCGCGGGCGTAGAGCTTGTCCTTGGAGCCGAAGGCGGCGTAGAGACTGCCGCTGCCGATGGAGAGCTCGGTCAGCAGGTCCTGGAGGGACGTCGCCGCGTAGCCGCGGCGCCAGAACAGGTCCATCGCACGGTCGAGGGCCTGGTCGAGGTCGAACTCCCTGGTACGCGCCATGGCGCGAGCCTACCATTTCTGGATCAATTGTTACACTATGGCGGCCGCGGGCCGCTCCGCCCCGGGTCCGCCCAGGGCGCGCCCAGGGCGCGCCCGGCCGGACCGCGCTCGGTACTGTGGGGCGGTGATCAAGCATGTGCGGGCCGCGGTCGGGGCGGTCGCCCTGTGGTTCGGGCCGGCACGGGTGCGGGCCGAGGGGACGACGCCCGACTACCGCTTCTCGCTCGCCAACGAGCGGACCTTCCTCGCCTGGCTGCGCACCGCACTCGCGCTGGTCGGCGGCGGCTTCGCGGTGGACCAGTTCCTCCGGGAGCTGCACCGGCCGGTCCGGGTGACGCTCGCAGTGGTGCTGGTCGTCGGCGGAGCGATGTGCGCGGTCCGCGCCGTGAACCACTGGGTGCGCTGCGAACGGGCGATGCGGCGCGGCGAGGACCTGCCGGTCTCGCGCTTCCCCGCCGTACTTGCCGTACTGGTGGCCCTGATGGCGGTGGCGATGCTGCTCACGGCCACGCTGGGGTGGGCCGGCTGATGACCGCCCCGGGCGGCGACGCACCGCGGGACCCGGGCCTGCAGCCGGAGCGGACCCGGCTGGCCTGGCGGCGCACCACCCTCGCCTTCGCCGTTGCGGCGCTGCTGGCCGTGCACGAGGCGGTGCTGCACGGGGTGTCGCCCGCGGGACTGCTGGGGCTCGGGCTGTGCGCGCTGGCGTGGCTGGCGTTCACCGTCACCGCCCAGCGGCGGATCACCGCCCTGGGCTCGGCGCGGCCCGCCGTGATGCCGCACGGGACGGCGGCCTGGGCGCTGCTGTGCGTGCTGGTACTGGCCGTCGCGGGTGCGCTGCTGGTGTTCCTCGGCCCGCGCTGAGGGCCGACACTTGAAGACGTCAAGCTAATGATTTACCATCTCAAGCTTTTGAGTACACTCGCATGCATGAGCGCCCCGACCGCCGCGACGACCGGCCGGCCCACCAAGATCGAGCTGCTGGAACTGCTCGCCGCCATCGGCACCGCCCAGTGGCAGGACTTCGCCGCCGCGGCCGCCCGGCACGGGCTGACCTCCATGCAGGCCAAGGTGCTGGCCCAGCTGGGCGGCCCGGTGCCCATGCGCGGCCTGGCCGAGCGGCTGGTGTGCGACGCGTCCAACGTCACCGGCATCGTCGACCGTCTCGAGGCGCACGGCTTCGTCCGCCGCGAGGTGAGCGCCACCGACCGCCGGGTGAAGAACGTCGTGGCCACCGAGCTCGGGCGCGAGACCATCCGGCGCGTCCGCGACGAGATGCAGGCCACCCACGGCGCGCTGGACACCCTGGACGAGAGCGAGCAGGCCGCCCTCTACGCGCTGCTGGAGCGGCTGCGCCCGGTCATGGAGGCCCGCGGCAAGGACCGCTGACGCGAGCCGGACCGGGCGCGGGAACCCGCACCGGGACGGCCCGGCGACAGGCCGCGCAGCGGGGCGACCAGGGCGCGGACCTCGCGGTCCGCGAAACCGGGCTCCCGCGCGATCACCCGCACCAGTTCCCCGCGCACCGCCCGCCCGCGTCCCGCCTCGACCAGGGCCAGCGACTCGGCCAGCGCCGCGGGGAGGTCCGGGCCGTGCCAGGGCTCCGCGGCGTACGGATCGAACCAGCGCGACGGCGGGAACGACGGCTGCAGCTTGGCCTGTTCGTCACCGAAGTACGACCACACCCACGGATGCAGGGACACCCCGACGGCGTGCCCCGAAGGCAGGGACCGCGCCCAGCCGCCCGCGGAGTTCTGCTGCCATCGCCAGGTGTTCGGGCTGGTCCGGCGGCGGCACGTCACCCCCACGAAGCGCAGCTTGCGGCGGATCACCGGCCACGGCTCGCGGCTCTCGCGCACCCAGTCGGCCAGGGCGGCGAACAGCGTGTCGTAGGTGCCGCCCCCGGCGACCAGGTCGAGCAGCGCCACCGGGCGGGTGCGGCGGGCCAGGGCGTGCGGCGCGAGCCCGGCCGCGGCGAGGTGCTCGCGCAGCCGGGCCGTGTGGGCGGGCGCCGGGTCCGGGCGCAGGCGCAGCGACAGCGGCAGGCGCAGCAGCCGCCCTTCCCGGGAGGAGCCCTCGAAGGCGCCGGTCAGCAGGTCGTACATGCTGTCCAGGGAGCGGCCGACGAAGCACAGGTCGGCGCCGGCCGAGCGGGCGAGCACCTTCCCGGTGCACACGGTCAGTTCGGGCAGGAACCACAGGCCGGGGCGCGCGGCGCCCTCGGTCAGGGTGCCCAGCCGGTCCGGCGGCGCTCCGCCGCGGGCATGCGACAGCGCCCAGCGGTACGGCCGGGGCGGCGGGGCGGCCGGTGCGGTGGTCATGATCCCCAGTGCACCACCCCGCCTCCGCGCCGGTCACCTGGTTTTCGCCCCGCCGAAACGTTCCGCTTGACGTGTCTCGAACATAGAGTCGCCCTGGGCGCCGCGCGGCGCCCGGCGGGGTGACGGAAAGGGCACAGCGGCGGTGAGGTGCGAGCGATGTTCCTGATCACCGGGATCCCCGCGTCGGGGAAGTCGACCGTGGCGCAGGCACTCGCCGAGCGGCTGCCCCGCTCGGCGCACGTCCGGGGCGACGCGTTCCGGCGGATGATCGTCGGCGGACGGGCCGAGGCGCTGCCCGGCGACGGTTCGGGGGACGTCGCGGGCCTGACCGAGGAGGCGCTGCGGCAACTGCGGCTGCGGCACACCCTGGCGGCGGCCAGCGCGGACGCGTACGCGACGTCCGGGTTCACACCCGTCCTGCAGGACGTCATCCTCGGCGACGAACTGCCGCGCACGATCGCCCTGTTGCGCACCCGGCCGTTGCACGTCGTGGTCCTCGTCCCCTCCCCGGAGACGATCGCCGCCCGCGAGGCCGGCCGGGCCAAACGGGCCTACGGCGCATGGACGCCGGCCGACCTCGACCGCGCCCTGCGCGCGGGCACCCCGCGGATCGGCCTCTGGCTGGACACCTCCCGCCAGACCCCGCAGGAGACCGTGGACGCCATCCTCCGCCACGCAGGACCCACCGGCTGACCCCCACATGGCCCCGCCCCCGCCGGTCAGGGGGCCAGGACGTCCAGTTCGCGCAGCGCGCCGACGCAGATCTCGCGCATCAGGCGCTCCGCGGACTCCGCGTCGCGGGCGCGGACGGCCTCCGCGACGCGGACGTGGAGGGTGACCGCCTGGGGGTCGGGGGCGCTGAACATGACCTGGTGCTCGGTCCGCCCGGTCAGCACCTCCGCGACGACGTCGCCGAGGCGGGCGAACATCTCGTTGCCGGACGCGGTGAGCACCACGCGGTGGAAGGCCACGTCGTGCACCAGGTACTCGTCGAGGTCGGCGGCCCGGCCGGCCGCGGCCATCTCGGCGGCGAGGACGGTCAGTTCGCGGCACTGCTCCGGGGTCGCGGCGACCGCCGCCAGAGCGGCGGCGACGGGCTCGACGGCGGTACGGAGCATGGTGAGCGAACGCAGCTGCCGGGGCCGGTCCGCGCCGGCGAGGCGCCAGCGGATGACGGCCGGGTCGAAGACGTTCCACTCCTCGGTGCGGCGCACCGTGATGCCGACCCGCCGCCGTGACTCGACGAGGTGCATGGCCTCCAGGACGCGTACGGCCTCACGGACGACGGTGCGCGAGACGCCGTGCTGCCGCTCCAGCTCGTCGATGCGCAGCACCGTGCCGGGCGGGTACGCGCCCGAGGCGATGGCGGGGCCGAGTTCCGCCAGGACACGGGCGTGCAGACCGCCGTGCTCTCCCTGCCGATCCATGGGCCGCTCCATGGGCGACACCCTATGCGGGGATCGCTTCATATGACGATTTGATTTCGGAGCCTTGAATAAGTAGTACCTATGGCGTTTCCTGAGGCGGTCACGCGGACGAGGAGGTACCTGTGATGACCGAGGCAGGCCCGGAAGCCCTGCATCTTCCCCTGGTGGTGGTGATGGGCGTGTCCGGCTCGGGCAAGTCCACCGTCGGGGGGCTGCTCGCCGAGCGGCTGGGCGTTCCGTACGCCGAGGCGGACGACTTCCACCCGCCCGCCAACATCGCCAAGATGTCGGCCGGGCACCCGCTGGACGACGAGGACCGGGCGCCCTGGCTGGACGCCATCGCGGCGTGGATCGTCGAGCGCGGCGACCGCGGCGGTGTGGTCAGCTGCTCGGCGCTGCGGCGCCGCTACCGCGACCGGCTCCGCAAGGACACCCCCGGGCTGTTCTTCCTCCACCTCGACGGGTCCGAGGAGCTGATCGCCGGGCGTCTGGCGGCGCGGATGCGGCACTTCATGCCGGCGGGCCTGCTGCGCTCCCAGTTCGAGGCGCTCGAACCGCTGGAACCCGGCGAGGCCGGTGCCGTCGTCCCGATCGACGGCGGCCCGCAGCAGATCACCGAGCGCGCCCTGGCGGCGCTCCCCCGCTGAGCCCCCTTGGCCGGCCTGGCCGATCGCCGTCCCCATCCGGGTCCCGACCGGCTCCGCCACCGTGGCCACCGTCCCCGCCGCGGGCCCGGTCGCGCCGTCGGCCGAGGGCACGGCCCCGACGCACGCCGCGCCGCCGGTGCTCGCCGTGGGCGCCGGCTCGCCGTTCTTCGCGCACGTCTCCGTCGTCGGCACCGTCTTCGTCCTGCTGCTCTCGACCGTCGTGCAGGCGACGCTCCCCCGTCGCCGCCCGTATGCCCTCCCCTGATACGTTTCATGCGTCTGACCAGGGAAAGGCGCCAAAATGTCACAGCTGCACACCGAGCATCCGTTCACCGAGGAAGTCGCTCCGGGGGTCCACGCCTACGTCCAGCCGGACGGGGGCTGGTGCCTGAACAACGCGGGCTGGGTGACCGACGGGAGCACGACGCTGCTGATCGACACTGCCGCCACCGAGCGCCGGGCCCTGATGCTGCGCGACGCCCTCGTCGCCTCCGGCGCGCCGATGCCCGCGCACGTGGTCAACACCCACCACCACGGCGACCACACCTACGGCAACGGCGTCTTCACGCAGGGGGCCCGGATCGTCGGCCACTCCGCGTGCGTCACCGAGCAGATCGCGGCCGGCCACCAGCTGCACGCGATCTGGCCGGACGTGGAGTACGGCGAGGTGCCGGTGGTCCCGGCGACGGTCACCTACGAGGACCGCCTCACCCTCCACGTCGGCGACGAGGAGGTGCAGCTCCTGCACCCAGGGGTGGCTCACACCCTCGGCGACTCGATCGTCTGGCTCCCCGGGCGCAAGGTCGTCTTCACCGGCGACCTGGTCTTCAACGGCGGCGCGCCGTTCGTCCCCATGGGCTCGCTCGAGGGCTCCCTGCGCGCCCTGGAGGTGCTGCGCTCGCTCGACGCCGAGGTCGTCGTCCCGGGGCACGGCGGCATCTGCGACCCCTCGGTGTACGACACCGTCGAGGGCTACCTGCGCTTCGTGGCCGAGCTGGCGGCCGAGGGCCACAAGGCGGGCCGGACCCCGATGGAGGTGGCGCGGGCGGCCGACCTCGGCGAGTTCGCGACGCTGCGCGAGCCGGAGCGGCTGGTCGCCAATCTGCACCGCGCGTACGCGGAACTGGACGGCCTGCCGCTCGGCTCGCCGCTGGACCTGATGCCCGTGATCACCGACATGGCCGTGCTGAACGGCGGCCGGATCCCGGAGTGCCTGGCCTGAGGCCCGGCCGGGCGGGTCACCAGGTCACCAGCGGCGGGTGACCCACCCGGGCTCGGCCTTGCGCATGGCGGCGGCGTCGTCGCGCACGTGGAAGGTGCCGTCGTCGTCCAGCCAGCGCCGGTGGAGGGTGTCCAGGGCCGTCCGGTCCAGCTCGACCCCCAGGCCGGGGGCGTCGGAGACGGGCAGCCGGCCGCCGCGGAACTCGTGGCGGCGGGTGATGACGTCCTCGGTCTGCCAGGGGTAGTGCGAGTCGCAGGCGTGGTGCAGGCCGGGCACGGTGGCGGCGACGTGCGTCATGGCGGCGAGGCTGATGCCAAGGTGGGTGTTGGAGTGCATCGACAGGCCGACCCCGAAGGTGCGGCAGACCGCGGCCAGTTCGCGGGTGTTGCGCAGTCCGCCCCAGTAGTGGTGGTCGGAGAGCACGATCTGGACCGCGTCCTTGGCGAAGGCCTCGGCGATCTCGGGGAAGGTCGTCACGCACATGTTGGTGGCGAGCGGCACATCGGTACCGGCGGACACCTCGGCCATCAGGGCGGTGCCCGCGGCCGGGTCCTCCAGATACTCCAGGACGTCGCCGAGCTCCCGCGCCACGTGCAGCGAGGTCTCCACCGACCAGGCGCCGTTGGGGTCCAGCCGCAGCGGCTGCTCGGGGAACGCCTCCGCGAGCGCCCGTACGGCGGCGATCTCCTGCTCGGGCGCGAACACCCCGCCCTTCAGCTTGAACGAGGTGAAGCCGTGCTCGCGCACGAGCCTGCGGGCCTGGGCGACCACACCGGCCGGGTCCAGGGCGTCGCCCCAGTCGTCCTTCTCGCCCTCGCCGCCGGGGTGTTCGGCCCAGCGGTAGAAGAGGTAGGCGCTGTAGTCGACGGTGTCGCGGACCTTCCCGCCGAGCAGGGCGTGCACGGGCAGCCCGAGCGTCTTGCCGAGGGCGTCCAGGCAGGCCACCTCGAAGGCCGAGACCACGGAGAGCAGCAGCTTGTCGGCGGTCTGGACGCCGCGCAGGCCGCCGGCGTCCACCGCGTCGGTGGTCTCCTCGGGGGGCGCGCAGACCAGGGCCGCGAGGGCCGGCAGGTTGTTGAGGTCGTCGACGCGGCAGCCCTGCAGGGCCTCCGCCAGCGGCCGTGCGAGTTCCAGGTAGCGGGTGTCGCCGTAGGTCTCCCCGACGCCGCTCACGCCGCCGGCGGTGGTCACCTCGACGATCAGCCGCGGGGTGTAGGGCTGGTGCACGCCTTGGGTGTTGAGCAGCGGCGGGTCGGAGATGAGGACGGGGGTGAGGCTCAACCCGGTGATCGTCAGATTCCTCTGCTGTGCCACTGCGCGCCACCCTTCGCGTTCACATATGTGAATCCCATACGTCCACCAGAACGCGACCCTAGGTGGCGTCCGGGTGCCCGTCAAGAACGCGCAGGTCGGCGGCGCTACGCCGGTCCGCCGGACGGTGCCGGGACCCAGTCCGGCAGCGGTTCCAGCGCCGCACGCCAGGCGGGCGGCAGTTCGGCGACCCCGGTGCGGGCGGCGATCACCCCGCCGGCGATGGCGCAGGTGGTGTCCATGTCGCCGAGCCCGGCGACGGTCTCCCACAGACCGCCCTCCAGGTCGTCCAGGTGCCGTGCGGCGCACCACAGGGCGAAGGGGACGGTGTCCTGCGCGGAGACCCCGTAGCCGGAGCCCAGGACCTCGGCAGCGTGCCGCACCGACGTGCCCTCGGGGAAGCGGCCCGCGGTGCGCAGTCCGGAACGCACGTCGCTGCCGGGGAGGCGGTCGGCCACCCGCGTCAGCAGGTCCTGCGGGGCCGGGCCGCCGCGGCTGCGGGCCGCGAAGGCGGCGGCGAGCGCGACGGCGACGGCGCCGACGGCGGCCTCGGGGTGGTGATGGGAGACGGCGGCCTGCGCGGCGGCGGCCTCGGCGGTGCCCTCCAGGTCGGCGGCGAGCCACGCGCCCAGTGGCGCCACCCGCATCGCGGCGCCGTTGCCGTACGAGCCCTGCCCGCCGAACTGCTCGGCGACGACGTCCGCCCACCGCTCCCCGGCGCCGATCCGGCGCAGGACGTCGTGCATGGACGGGCCGTACTTGCGATAGGGGTCGGCGGCGTACGCCCCGGCCAGACAGGCGGCGAGGGCGTCCTGCCCGACGGATCCGCCGTTCGCCCCCAGATGCCCGAACAGCGCCACGGCCTGGGCGGTGTCGTCGGTCCAGTACCAGGGAACGTCCGCGGGGGTGATCCGCTGCGCGATCGCGCCCTCCCGCTCCTGCCGCGAGGTGAAGAACCAGCGGTCGCCGAAGGCGTCCCCGTGGGCCAGTCCGTACAGCGAGTCGAGGGCGGCGGACGGGATCATGGCGTCAGTCTCGCAGCGCCGGGAACGCGGGTCACCTGCTTTTCGCGGCGGCGGGCGGGGCGGCGGACTGGACGACATACCGACTGGTCGGCATGATAGCCGGGACAGCCGGCCACGGCAGCGGCGAGGAGCGAGGAGCAAGGATGAGCGGGACGGAGAACCCACCGGGACTCGACCTGGAGCGGCTGCGGCGGCACCTCGACGCCGAGCGGCCCGGGCTGCTCGCCGGCGCGCTCGACGGCGAGCTGATCGAGGGCGGCCGGTCGAACCTGACGTACGCGGTGACCGACGGCGTCTCCCGCTGGGTCGTCCGGCGTCCCCCGCTCGGCCACGTCCTGGCCACGGCGCACGACATGACCCGCGAGCACCGCGTCATCAGCGCCCTGCGCGACACCCCCGTCCCCGTCCCCGGGGCCGTGCTGCTCTGCGAGGACCCCGAGGTCGTCGGCGCGCCCTTCTACGTCATGGACTTCGTCGAGGGCACCCCCTACCGCACCGAGCGGCAGCTCACCGCGCTGGGCCCGGAACGAACCCGGGACATCGTGCTGCGGCTGGTGGACACCCTGGTCGCGCTGCACGCCGTGGACCCGGGGGCGGTCGGACTCGACGACTTCGGCCGGCCCGACGGCTTCCTGGAGCGGCAACTGCGCCGCTGGGGCAAGCAGCTCGACGCCTCGCGCAGCCGCGAACTGGCCGGCATCGACGAACTCGCGGCGCTGCTCGGCACGCGCCTGCCCGCCTCCGCCCCCGCGGCCGTCGTGCACGGCGACTACCGGCTCGACAACGTCCTGATCGGCGCCGACGACACCGTCCGGGCCATCCTCGACTGGGAGATGTCCACCCTCGGCGACCCGCTCACCGATCTCGGGCTGCTGCTCATGTACAGCGAGCTGCGCCCCACCCCGGGCACCCCCGTCTCCGTCACCGGGGGCGCGCCCGGCCACCCCTCCCCCGCCGAGCTGATCGAGCGTTACGCGGCGGGCTCCGGGCGCGACGTGTCCTCGGCCGCCTGGTACACCGCCTTCGCGTACTTCAAGCTCGCGGTGATCCTCGAGGGCATCCACTACCGCTACACCCTCGGCCAGACCCTCGGCGCCGGCTTCGACCGGATCGGCGCCCTGGTCCCGGCCTTCATCGACAACGGCCTGCGGACGCTTCAGGAAGGCTGAGCCATGGATTTCGCGTACGACGCCAGGACCGAGGAACTGCGCGGGCGGCTGCTCGCGTTCATGGACGAGCACGTGTACCCCGCGGAGCCGGTCTTCCACCGGCAGCGCGAGGCGGCCGAGGGCGAGGCCGTGTGGTCCGCGCCGCCGGTCGTCGAGGAGCTCAAGGCCGCGGCCCGCGAGCGCGGGCTGTGGAACCTCTTCCTCCCGGGCGAGCGCGGCGCTGGGCTGACCAACCTGCAGTACGCGCCGCTGGCCGAGATCACCGGCCGCAGCCCGCACCTCGCCCCGCCGGCCCTCAACTGCGCCGCCCCGGACACCGGAAACATGGAGGTGCTGAGCGAGTTCGGCAGCGAGGAGCAGCGCAAGACCTGGCTGGAGCCGTTGCTCGCGGGCGAGATCCGCTCGGCCTTCGCGATGACCGAACCCGACGTCGCCTCCTCCGACGCGACCAACATCGAGACGCGGATCGAGCGGGTCGGCGACGACTACGTCATCAACGGCCGCAAGTGGTACATCTCCGGCGCGATGAACCCGCGGTGCCGGATCTTCATCGTCATGGGCAAGACCGACCCGGCCGCGGACCGGCACCGCCAGCAGAGCATGGTGCTCGTGCCGCGCGACACCCCTGGCCTCGAAGTGCGCCGCGGCATGAGGGTGTTCGGCTACGACGACGGGGACCACGGCGGCCACGCCGAGGTCGTCTTCCACGACGTGCGGGTCCCCGCGGAGAACCTGATCGGCGAGGAGGGCGGCGGCTTCGCCATCGCCCAGGCGCGGCTGGGCCCGGGCCGCATCCACCACTGCATGCGGCTGATCGGCATGGCCGAGCGGGCGGTTGAGCTGATGTGCCGGCGTGCCACGGGACGGGTCGCCTTCGGCAAGCCGCTGGCGGCGCAGGGCGTCGTCCAGCAGTGGATCGCCGAGGCACGGGTGGAGATCGAGCAGTTGCGGCTGCTGGTGCTCAAGACCGCCTGGCTGATGGACACCGTCGGCAACCGGGGTGCCCACACCGAGATCCAGGCCATCAAGATCGCCACCCCGGAGAAGGTCGGGCTGATCCTCGACCGTGCCATCCAGCTGCACGGGGCCGGCGGCGTCAGCCAGGACTTCCCGCTGGCGGAGCTGTACGCGGCGGCCCGCACGCTGCGGCTGGCCGACGGCCCCGACGAGGTCCACAAGCGCTCCTTGGCGCGCCGTGAGCTGAAGCGGTACGCCCAGGAGGGCTGACCCCGCCGAGGCACCGCGGCGGGGGCCCCGCAGGGGTGCGGGGGGGGGCCCCCG
>NZ_JBHYMQ010000071.1:27316-44306 GCF_042742985.1 Streptomyces sp. NPDC058864
CCGCCCCCCGGGCCGGCGCCGCCGGGCCCCCTCCCCCCCGGGGCGGGGGGCCCCCCCCGCGGCGCGCGCCGGGTGCGGGCCCGGTGCGGGCCTGCCGCAACTCCCGCGCGGCGCGTGCGCGTCCGCTCGGCCGCGGGGAACGCACCGACCAGGCGGTGCCCGCCGCGGGTTCGGAGCGGCGGTGCGACCGCAGCAGTCCGGGGACGTCACCCTCCGCTGCGGGGAGCCCGGCGTCGCGTCCGCCGGCGCCGGGCGCGTGGCCGGGTGAGCGGCATCGGCCGCAGGCGCCGGGTGTTGCGGGCCGAGAACCCGGGCGTGACGGCTGCCGGGGCACCCGGCCGCAACACTCGGCGAGGCCGGTCCGCGGGCGGGGTCCCGCACCGGATGACCGGCACGCAGGCCGCAGGCACCCGGTATCGGCCCCCTCGACGACCGCTCCCGCGAGCGGGACCGCGGCTGCCGCCGGCGGCAACCGTGCCACCGCGTGGAGCCGGCCCCCGGGCCGCGGTCAGCGGTCAGCGGTCAGCGGTCAGCGGGGCAGGACCACCAGGCGGCCGGTCGTCGTGCCGTCGGCGACCCGCTGGACGGCGTCGGCGGCGCCCGCAAGGGGGACGCGCTCGCTGACGAGGGGTTTGATCGCGCCCTCCGCGGCGAGGCGGGTGAGCTCCTCGTGGCAGTGGCGTACGGCGGCGGGGTCGTGGGTGTTGTACAGGCCCCAGTGCAGGCCGACGACGGAGTAGTTCTTGACCAGGGCGTGGTTGAGGCCGGGGCTGGGGATCGTGCCGCTGGTGAAGCCCACCACCAGGATGCGGCCCTCGAAGGCTATGCACTTGGTGGACCGGGTGTAGGCGTCGCCGCCCACCGGGTCGTAGACGACGTCGGCGCCGCGTCCGCCGGTGGCCTCCTTGACGACGGCCACGAAGTCCTCGCGGGTCCGGTCGACGACGACGTCGGCGCCCAGCTCCCGCGCCGTCTTCGCCTTGTCGGGCCCGCCGACCACGCCGATGACCGTGGCGCCCGCCGCCTTGCCCAGCTGGACGGCGGCGCTGCCGACGCCGCCCGCCGCCGCGTGCACGAGCAGGGTCTCGCCCTCGCGGAGCCCCGCCCGGCGGTGCAGCCCGAACCAGCCGGTCTGGTAACCGATGTGGAGGGCGGCGGCCTCGGCGTCGTCCAGCGCGGGAGGCGCGGGAAGCACGCTCACGGCGGGGACCACGGCGAGTTCGGCGAACGCGCCGCCGGGCAGTGCGGCCGGGGCGATGACCCGGTCGCCGGCCGAGTGTCCGCCGGCCCCCTCCCCGGCCGCGACGACCTCGCCGCAGAACTCGACGCCCGGGGTGAACGGCAGCGGCGGCCGCACCTGGTAGTGCCCCCGGCACAGCAGCGCGTCGGGGAAGTTGACGTTCGCGGCGCGGACCTTCAGGAGCAGTTCACCGGGGCCCGGCTGCGGGTCGGGGACCTCGTCCAGGCGCATCGCCGCCCGCGGTTCCCCGTTCTCGTGCACTCGCCATGCCTTCATGCGGTCTGCTCCCGGTTCGGTTCAGGGCTGCCGCACGGAGTGCAGCAGCATGTCTGCGAAGTCGGCGGCGACCTGGCCGGCGGACAGCGGCCCGTCCTCCCGGTACCAGGTGCCGAGGTGGTGCACGGCCCCGAAGAAGAAGTCGACGACGAGGTCGGGCCGGACCTCCGGCCGGAACACGCCCTCGCGCTGCCCCTCCTCGACCAGTGCGCGGAACTTCTCGTGGTAGCGGCGGCGGTCGGCCCGCACCGCCTTCTGCTTCTCCGGGCTGAGCTGGTGCATCGACCGGAAGAAGATCTTGGTGTCGTCGAGGTTGTCGATGCTGGTGACGACGACGTCGGCGGCGGCCTCGACCAGGCGCTCCGCCACCGGCGCCGTCTCCTTTCCGGCGATCGCCTCCAGGCGCTCCATCTGCAGCCGCAGCACGCGCCCGTAGATCTCGTGCAGCAGGTCGTCCTTGCTGCCGAAGTAGTGGTAGAGCGCGCCCTTGGTGACCCCGGCGGCCTCGACGATCTCCTGCACCGACGTCCGGTCGTATCCGCGCTCGGCGAAGAGGCGGGTGGCCTCGGCGAGCAGCCTCTGCGGTACCGCGGTCGCGGTCGCCTTGGGTGGGGTGGTGCTCCGTGCCATGGCCTGCCCTCTCTCCGTACCGGTGCGCCCGGACAGCATACCGACCGGTATGTGACTCAATCCCCCCGTGCGCGCAGCTCCCTGCGCAGGATCTTGCCGCTGGACGTCTTCGGCAGCTCGGGCAGGACCTCGATCTCGCGCGGGTACTTGTACGCCGCGAGGCGTTCCCTGCAGTGCCCGATCAGCTCCGCCGGGTCCGCCGCGGCCCCAGGCCGGAGGCTGACGTAGGCCTTCACCGACTCGCCGCGGTAGGCGTCGGGGATCCCGACCACGGCCGCCTCGCGCACGGCGGGGTGGGTGTAGAGGACGTCCTCGACCTCGCGCGGCCACACCTTGAAGCCCGAGGCGTTGATCATGTCCTTCTTGCGGTCGACGACGTAGAGCCAGCCCTCCTCGTCCATGAAGCCGATGTCGCCCGTGCGCAGCTCGCCACCGGGCAGGGCCTCCCGCGAGGCCTCGGGCCGGTTCCAGTAGCCGGGCACCACCATCGGCCCGCGGACGGCGATCTCGCCGTGCTCGCCGAAGGGCACGTCGGCGCCCTTGTCGTCCACGATCCGCACCATCGTCCCGGGGCCGGGGACGCCGACCGAGAGCGTCCCGGAGACCGGGTCGACCGGGGCCTCGAGGCCGGCGGGAACGCTGGCGCAGGGCGCGGTGCACTCGGTGAGGCCGTAGCCGTTGCGCAGGTAGTGGCCGAAGCGCTCGCGGAAGGCGGTGACCAGCGCGGGCGGCACGGGCGCGCCGCCGGAGTAGAGCAGGTGGAAGGAGGAGAAGTCCTCGGCGGTGGCGTCGGGCCGGGCCATGAGCGCCATGTAGGCGGTGGAGGGGCCGACCATGTACGCCGGGCGGTGCTCGCGCAGCGCGTCGAGGACGACGCCGGCCTCGAAGCGGTAGGCGAGCGCCACGGTGGAGCCCGCGGCGAGGCCGGCGGCCAGCTGGCAGACCATGCCGGTGATGTGGAACAGCGGGGCGAGCGCGAAGAGCGTGGCGCCGTCGGGGAGGACGCTGTGCGCCCGCTGCCGGTCGGCGTTGTAGCTGATGTTGCCGTGGGTGTTCATCGCGCCCTTGGGGACGCCGCTGGTGCCCGAGGTGTAGCTGATCAGCGCGATGTCGGCGCCGGTCAGGCCGGGGTCGGGCAGCGCCGGACCGGCCGCGCCCGTCCGCGCCGCGGCCAGCAGGTCGTCCGTGTCCCCGGGTTGTGTGCGCCGCTGGGGCAGGACGCGTTCGTCGTTCCTGGTCTGCAGGTCGAGTTCACTGGTCGTCAGCGGGATCCGCACCGGCGATTCCGCCGCCGTCCGGCGGATGTACGTCTCCCAGGCCCGGTCGGAGCAGACCAGGGCGGTGACCCCGGCGTCCGCCAGCACGTGGGCGAGTTCGCGCTCCTTGTACATGGGGTTGACCGGCACGACGGTGCCGCCGGCCTTCCAGGCGCCGAGCAGCGCGACCGCGAACTGCGGCACGTTCTGCAGGACGACGGCCAGCCGGTCGCCGCGCGCGAAGCCGCGGGCGGCGAGGTGGCGGGCGAGCCCGTCCGACAGCCCGTCGAGCTCGCGGTAGCTCAGGCGGCCGTCGAAGTACGCCAGCGCGGTGCGGCCGGGGACGCGGGCGACGACCTCGCGGAAGGCGTGCAGCAGGGTGACCGGCGGGTCGGGGAGGGTGTGCAGTTCCTCGTCGAAGTGCCGCAGCCAGGGCTTGCTCTCGTACGGGCTCACGCGCCGGACCCTTCCTCCAGCTTCCGCTGCACCCGGTTCATCCCGTCGATCCAGCGGTCGGTGTCCCCCGCGCGGGCGGTGTAGTAGGCGCCCGTCCCGGAGTGCGGCAGGATCAGGAAGCGTTCGTCGGCGATGCCCTGGAGCACGGCCTCGGCGACGTCCTCCGGCTCGATGGCCGTGGGCGCGAGCACGAGGTCGCCCGCGGGCCCCGCCGCGCGCAGCATGTCGGTGCGCACGCCCTCGGGGCAGACGGCGTGGACGCGGACGCCGCGGTGGCGGTAGGTGACGGCGAGCCACTCGGCGAAGGCCAGGGCGCCGTGCTTGGTGACCGAGTAGGGGGCGTCGCCGACCATCGTCAGCAGCCCGGCGGCGGAGACGGTGGCGACGAAGCGGCCCTCGCCGCGCTCCAGCCACTCCGGAAGCAGCGCGCGGGCGGCCCGCACGTGGGCCATGACGTTGACGTCCCAGACCCGTTCCCAGACGGCGTCGTCGGCCTCGGCCCCGGCCATGCTGCCGGTGCCGGCGTTGGCGCAGAACACGTCGACGCCTCCGCCGAGCGCCGTGCGGGCCTGCTCGACGACCAGCGAGGCGTCGCCGGGGACGCAGATGCCGCCGATCTCGTCCGCGACGGTCTTGGCGGAGTCCTCGTCCAGGTCGTTGACGACGACGCGCGCGCCCGCCGCGGCGAATCTCCGGGCCAGCGCCGCCCCGATCCCGCCTCCGGCACCGGTGACGACCACCCGGGCATCGCGCAGCGCTTCCATCGCGTCTCCTTCGGACTCGTAACGGCTCCGATCAGCATACTAAGCGGTTGGTCAGGGCTTGGGAAGGGCACGCCGGGGAGGTGCCGGAATTCCCCCCGCGCGGTGTATGGCCGCACCCGCGCCGGATTGGGATGATGCGACCGCATCGGTCCGGGCGAGCCAGGGGGACGGTCATGCCGGGGATGAGTGTGGAACCGTACTGGGAGCTGACCTTCGACGCGGACGGCGACCCCGACCGGGCGCAGCGCGACCGGCTCACCGCGGGCGTCGGTGCCAAGGGCGTCACCGACCTGCTGGTCTTCTCGCACGGCTGGAACAGCGACCGCTCCGGCGCGACCGCCCTGTACGACCGCTTCCTCGCCCCCGTCCCCGGGCTGCTCGCCGGCCGCGCCCGGCCCGGCACGGTCGTGGGCTACGTGGGCGTGCTGTGGCCCTCCATGCGCTTCTCGGACGAGCCGATCCCGGACTTCGAGGCCCTCCTGCCGGGCCCTGAGCCGCTGCGGCCGGAGCCGGCGCTCGACGCGCCCAGCCGTGACGCGCTCGTGGCGGTCTTCCCCGGGCACGAGGAGGACATCCGCCGGATCGCCGAGCTGCTGGAGGAACGCCCGGACGGCGAGGAGCCGTTCGCGGAGTTCGCCGCCCTGGTGCGGCGGCTGACCGGGGTACCGCCGGAGGCCGTGGCCGGGCTGTGCGCGGACGACACCTCCGACACGGCACCGGGGGCGGAACCGGCCGTCCTGTGCGGCGACCCCGTGGCCGCGTGCGAGGAGTACGCGGCGGCCCTGGACGGCGGCGCCGGGCTGCCGCTGGCGGGCGGCGGCTGGACGAGGCTGTGGAACGGCGGCAAGGAGATGCTGCGCCAGGCGACGTACTACGCGATGAAACGGCGGGCCGGGACGGTGGGCGAGCGGGGACTCGGCCCGCTCCTCGGCCGGCTCGCCCGTACCCACCCCTCGGTCTCCGTCCACCTGGTCGGGCACAGCTTCGGCGGCCGGCTGGTCTCCTACGCGCTGCGCGGGCTGCCCGACGGGGTGCGCGCCGTGAAGTCGGTGACCCTGCTCCAGGGCGCCTTCTCGCACTACGCCTTCGCGTCCCGGCTGCCCCACGACGGAGCGCACGGCGGCGCGCTGGGCACCGCCCGGCTCAAGGTGGCGGGCCCGGTGGTGTCCTGCTACTCGCGCCACGACACGGCGCTCGGCACGATGTACCCGATCGCCTCCCGGCTGGCGGGCGACGACCGCGGGTTTGGGCCGGACCCGGGCGGCCGCTGGGGCGCGACGGGCCACGACGGCATCAAGGCGGTCGCCGACACCATGGACATGCCGCTTGCCGAGGCGCTGCGTGGCGTCTTCCCGCAGGCCGGCTGCGTGAGCGTGGACGCCTCGGCCGTGGTGTGCCGCGGCGGTGCACCCTCCGGGGCGCACAGCGACATCTGCCACCCCGAACTGGCGCGGATCGTGTTGCGCGCGGGCCGGCTCCTGGCCTGAGGCCGTGGGCCGGGCGCCGGCCCGCGCGGGCCGTGCACGACGGGTCAGCGGTGCGCGGGGAACTCCACGACCTGCTGGTAGGTCGGGCGGTTCTGCCAGCTGATCTTGCCGTGCTTGATGCCGCCGAGGGTGCGGTGGATGATCGTGTCGGCGCACCACTGGTCGCCTGCCGAGCAGTTCTCGTCACCCGGGTACACCTGGGCGGCGGTCCTCGCGGCGGCCTGCTTGAGGGTGCCGCTGAGCACGTCCCGGCAGGCCGCGAGGTCGCCGCCGCCGCAGTACGTACGGGCCAGGCCGCCCTGCACGGGTTCGCCGAGCACCGCCCGTACGTCCTTGTCGACGTAGGACCACCAGCCGTACTGGAAGGAACTGCCGGCGTGCGAGCCGGTCGGGCCGTGCCCGGCCGAGGGCGCCTCGTCCACGGTGAGGTTGGCGGTCAGCGCCGCGTACAGCTCGCTGCCCAGGCCCGGTTCGAACTGGGCCTTGACCAGCAGCGGCCACCACGCGTCCATGATCCGTACCGCGTCCGCGTTGGCGTAGGCGTGCGAACCAGGCGAGGTCTCCCGGCGCTTGGCACCGGCGGCCACCCAGTCGGAGAGCTTGGTGACGGCCGCGGACACCGCGGGGTCGGAGACCGCGCCGCTGCGCAGCACCTTGAGCAGGTCGGGCAGCACGTCCTCGCCGCGCAGGTCGGTCAGCGCCGCGTCGGCCATCGCCTTGGTCAGCTGGGCCCGGGTGACGCCGCCCGCCGCGACGAGCTTCTTCACCCGGTCGTCCAGGAGGTTGCCGCGGTGCACCGAGCCGTTGCCGAACCCGGCCGCGTCGTAGTCCTTGGCCTGGCGGTTGTTCCAGGAGACGTAGTAGTCCTGGCCGACGGACTGGGGGTGCTCCGAGGCGGGCGTGTAGTCCGCGGTGTTGTGCGCGGGATCGAAGCCGCTCCACTCGTACGCGGGCTCGGCCAGCACCGGGAAGGTCGGGTCGACGTCGGCGGCCCGCACCGGGTTTGCGCCGCTGTTGAAGTAGGCGGCCTGCCGGGAGTCGGCGTAGAACCAGTTGAAGGTGTAGTTGATGTGCTGGACGGCCTGCTGGAAGGAGGCCGCGTCGGTGACGGCGGCCGGGTCGTTGAGCATCTGGAAGCCGACGACCGAGTCCGCCTCGTGCATGTAGGAGCTGCGCAGCGACACGTAGGCGACCTTCTTGCCGCCGATCGTGGCGCGGTGCGTCACCGGGCCGTACTTGGTGCGGTAGATCTGCATCCGGTAGGAGCCGGCAGCGGTGCCGTCGGCGGTGGTGGGCTTCCAGGAGTTGCTGCGCTCCAGCTTCTCCATGGCCGTGCAGGTGCCGCGGTAGAGGTAGTGGACGTCGTCCTGGCAGAGCTCGACGGTGTAGGTGTCGGTGATGTCCTGGGCCGAGGTCGTCGCGCTCCACGCGTAGTCCTGGCCGCGGCCCAGCTCCACGTACATGCTCAGCCCCGCGAAGGACGCGCCTCGGGCGCTGATGCCGGGGCCCTGGATCTCCTGGAGCATCAGCAGCTGTGGCGCGAAATAGCCGGTCTGCGGGCCGAAGACGGCGATCGGGTGGCCGCTCGCGGTGTGCGCGCCGCTCACCAGCAGCGCGTTGGACATGCCCCGGGTGTTCGCGGAGAGCGCGGTGGTGGTGGCGCTCTTCGAGGCCGCGGACGCCTTGGCGCTGCCCGCGCTGCCGGTGCGGTCGTAGACCAGCGGTTCCGTCGTCACGCTCCCGGCGTCGGGCAGCGCCCTGCCCTGCGGGTTCTCCGGCCGGACGGCGTAGGGGAAGCTCCGGCCGTCATGGACGGTCAGGACCGCCTCGGGGTCGTTGCGCTCGCGGAAGGACTCCCAGACCCTGGTGCCCTCGGAGACCCCGTACTTCTGCTGGGCGGCCAGCAGGGACAGTGCGTTGGTCACCTCTCCGCCGCCTCCGGTGCCGAACAGCGCGCCGATCACGGAGGCCAGGGCGATCAGGTCGGTGGACTTGAACCTCTCGATGGTGCCGGCGTTGGTGATGGCGTCCTTGTGTCCGGTCAGCACGTACTCACCGGGGAAGTAGCGGCCGCTGTCGGAGGCCGCGATGTAGGCGTTGATCCCGTCGACGTAGGCGTTGACGTCGGCCAGCGCCTGCCGGCCGCGCTCCCCGTTCTGCGTGGCGATCCAGTCGATCTGGGCCTGCAGGTCCTCCTCGGTGTACGGCGCGGCGCGCCAGAACTCCTGCTCCAGGCCCTGGTTGGCGGGGGCGCCGCCGGCGAACGAGGTCAACTGGCCACGTCCCACGTGCCGGAACAGGTCCATCAGCCACAGCCGGTCCTGCGCCGCGGCGTACCCGGCGCCGAACTCCGTCCCGTACCGGGTCGTGCCGGAGATGTGCGGCACCCCCGTCTTCTTGTCGCGGGTGATCGTCACGTCGCTGCGCGGGGAGGTCGTCGAGGCGACCTGGCCGGCCGGGACGCCGAAGGAGGCGTCGTTGAAGAAGTTGTTGATCGTGGCGTCGGTGAGGTTCTGGTACCCGCCGGCCAGGTTCGCGTACGGCCCGAGCTGGTCCTCCGCGTGCTCCGGCTGCGTGCCGAAGATCTGGTTCAGCAGGATCTCGGCGAGGGTGGCGTTGCCGTTCTCGCCCGGCGGCAGGATGTCCGAGCACCGGCCCTGGCAGTAGTCGGTGACGGGGGCGGCGTGCGCCGCCATGGGCAGCGGAGCGGCGAGGCTCGCGCCCAGGGCGAGCACCGCCGCCGCGGCGGTCGTTCTCATTCTTGTTCTGAACCTGCCAAACCTGGATCGCATGACCACTCCTCCCGAAGCGCGGTGTGACGCAGGTTACTTCGAAATATGACCGCCGAGTAAGGTGAACATGCGTCACGTTTCAGCTACGCCATCCCGGCTGGAACTCGCCGCCGCGGGGATGGATCCGGAACGCCGTCCGTTACGTCCATTCGAAAGCGATGCGACACCGACGACGGAGGTGGCACACCATGGCCGGATTCCGGAGCCTCGCCAGACAGGTGCGCGATCCCCGGCGCTCCCCCACCCAGCGCCGCACCTACCTGCGCAGGTGCCTCGAGCGCTTCGCGCCGTACGGGCACCGCGCGACCTGGGACCACCTGTGCAGCGGCGCGGGGATCGCGCCCGACGACCGCGAGCCGGACCCGGTCCGGCTCGTCACGGCCCTCGCGGAACTGGAGGAGGCGCGGGCGGTCTGGCTCACCTACGAGCGGGAGTTCGCGGCCCGCCGCAAGGAGGAGAAGTTCTACGGCATCCGGCAGCCCGGTGCGCTCGACGACTGGCACCGGCGCACGTGGGGCGGCAACGGCGTCGCCTGGTGCGAGGACCCCCGCGTCCACCCGGACGACCGGCTGGCGGACGTGCTGCGGCGCATTATCGCGGCGATCGGCGCGGGGCCGGGGACGGGGTGCCCGGTCTGCGGCGAGGAGCGGCTGCGGTGGCGCGACGGCCTCAACCACTATCCCGGGGCGGGGCCCGTGTGCGGGCGGTGCGGGATCGTTGTGCCAGTGCCGGTTCTCTGCGAGGCGGCGCTGGTGGGGGCGCGGGGTGGGCTCGTCTCCACGGCCTGACGGTGCGGCGCGGTTTGTGGTTGCGGTTGGGTTTTTTCCCCGCCGCCCGCCCTCCCCCAGCCTTCGGCCGGGGGGACCCCCACCCGGATGGTTGGTGCGGGTCTCGCCCGGTCCGTTGGTGGGCCGGGGGCGGGGCCTCCGGGGTGGGCATTCTGTACCGCATATTTATGTGCATGGCGGGCAATCCGGATAGTTACCGCTCTGCCGCACAACAAATACACGTCAGCGTCCAGAACGCCCACCCCTACGACCCCACCCCCTCCGTCGGTTCCGCGACCAACGCCCGGTGGGGGGTGATGAAGGCAAACCGGGATAGCCGCGAGCGCCCTCCTCACCCCCCTCCGGCGTCAGTCGCCCATACGACAGGAGGGGGTGTGGCGGGGTGCGCCCGGAAGCGACGAGCGGTGATGCCGGTGACGGAATGTTCCGGCGAATCCGCGAGCGCTGAGGACGTGCGCCGGCGCGCCACCGACCCAGGCACACGATGCGAGACCCGCACTGACCGACCGGGGCCACGGGCGGGCGGGCGGGAAAAGAACCCCAACCGCAACCACAACGGACCCGCACCCGAACAACCGGCCGCAACCACAACCCCGGGGACCCACAACCCCGGGCACCCACAACCCCGGGGACTGACAACCCCGGGGGCGCGGTGCGACGATGCCACCCCAGGAACGCACCTCGCACGGAGGGGACGGGACCGGCACATGGCGGAGTTGCACGATCTGACGGCGCTGGAGCAGGGGAAGGCGATCCGGGCCGGGGAGATCTCCCCGACGGAACTCGCCGAGCACTATCTGGACCGCGTCGACCGGCACAACGGCACCCTCGGGGCGTTCATCACCGTCACCCCGGAGATCGCCCGCAAGCAGGCCGCCGACGCCGAGTCGGAGGCGCTCGCGGCGCGCCGCGGCGACCGGCAGGGCGAGTTGTCGCCGCTGCACGGCGTCCCGGTCCCCGTGAAGGACCTCAATTTCGTGGCCGGCGTGCGCTGCACCCTGGGCTCGCAGGCGTACGCCGACCATGTGCCGGACGTCGACGACCACGTCGCCGCCAGGCTGCGCGCGGCCGGCACGGTGCTGCTGGGCAAGACCAACACCCCGGAGTTCGGGCTGCCCTGCTACACCGAGAACCGGCTCGCCCCGCCCGCGCGCACCCCGTGGGACCTGGAGCGGTCCGCCGGCGGCTCCAGCGGCGGCGCGGCGGCCGCGGTCGCCGGGGGGCTCGCCCCGCTCGCGCAGGGCAGCGACGGCGGCGGTTCGATCCGCATCCCCTCCTCCGTGTGCGGTCTGTTCGGCATCAAGCCCAGCCGGGGACGGGTGAGCGCGGGCCCGGTGCAGCACGACGTGAGCGGCCTGAGCGGCAGCGGCCCGATCGCCCGTACGGTCGCGGACGCGGCGGCCCTGCTCGACGTCCTGGCGGGCCCGATGCCGGGCGACCCGTACAGCGCGCCCTCACTGCCGCCGGGTGAGACCTTCTCCTCGTACGCCGGCCGCGAGCCGGGGACGCTGCGCGTGGTCGGCCTGCCCCAATCGCCCGTGCCCGGGGTCGAGCTCCACCCGGACTGCCGTGCCGCCTACGACGGCGCCGCCGAACTGCTGCGCGGGCTGGGTCACCAGGTGGACGAGGTCGAACTGCCGGTCGACGGCGCGATCCTGGACGCCTTCACCCGGGTGTGGGGCGTGATGGCCACCGTCTACCCGGTGGCGCCGGAGCAGGAGGAGCTGCTGATGCCGCTCACGCGGCACCTGCGCGCCGAGGGCGGCAAGGTGGGCGGCCCGGACTTCGCGGCGTCGCTGTACGCGTTCCGGGCGCTGGGGCAGCTGGTCGCCGACGCGCTGCTGTCCTCGTACGACCTGGTGCTGACCCCGACGCTGGCCCAGCCCCCGGCGTTCGTGGGGAGCGCGGGCCTGCGGAACGACACGGACCCGGCCGCGGAGTTCGCGGGACTGGCCGGCTACACGCCGTTCACGCCGATCTTCAACGCCACCGGCCAGCCGGCCGTGAGCGTGCCGCTGCACTGGACGGAGGAGGGGCTGCCGATCGGTGTGATGTTCGGCGGCCGCTACGGGGACGAGGCGACGCTCATCTCGCTGTCGGCGCAGCTGGAGTCGGCCCGTCCGTGGGCCGGCCGCAGGCCCGCGATCTGGTAGCGGGAGCGGGGCGCGGCGGCTCCGTGCCGAGCAGCCGCCGCGCGCCGGGACCCTGGTCGCCGAGCGCGTCACCGGG
This sequence comes from Streptomyces sp. NPDC058864, assembly GCF_042742985.1. NCBI lineage: Bacteria > Bacillati > Actinomycetota > Actinomycetes > Kitasatosporales > Streptomycetaceae > Streptomyces > Streptomyces sp. NPDC058864. The sequence goes on from NZ_JBHYMQ010000071.1 coordinate 39,235, forward strand.
GTTGGACAGCGCGCAGCGGTCCAGGGAGAGGCAGCCGCAGCCGATGCAGTCGTCGAGGTTGTCGCGCAGCGCGGTGAGCCGGTCGATGCGGGCGTCGAGTTCGGCGCGCCAGCCCGCGGAGAGCAGGGCCCAGTCGGCCCGGTCCGGGGTGCGGCCCTCGGGCAGGCCGTCCAGTGCCTCGCGGATCGCGGCGAGCGGCATGCCGACCCGCTGGGAGGCCCGGATGAAGGCGACCCGGCGCAGCGTGTCGCGGGTGTAGCGGCGCTGGTTGCCGGCGGTGCGGCGGCTGCGGATCAGGCCCTGGGCCTCGTAGTAGCGCAGCGCGGAGACGGCGGCGCCGCTGCGCCCGCTCAGCTGGCCGACGGTCAGTTCGCGGTGCTCGCCGGGGATCCTCGCCACGTCCCGACTCTACTTGCGGCGCGGGACGCTCGTGCGCCACAGCCGGCAGCAGGAGACGAGCGCGGCGGCCACCAGCAGTGCGTTGCGGACGGCGACGATGGCGGCGCCCTGCCAGGTGGCGGCCGTGACGTCCGCGAAGAAGAGCGGGTAGTCGACCGTGGTGACGGCGGTGGCGAGCAGCACCAGCGCGGCGACCGGCCGTTGGGTGGTCTGCCGCATGGTCAGGCAGACCGCGCCGAGGCCGATCAGCCAGACCAGGTACTGGGGGCTGATGACGCGGCTGGTGACGGTGAAGAGGAGCACGGCGGCCAGCGCGGCGTCGTACGGCGTGGCAGGGGTCCAACGGGACGCCCTCATGCGCCACATGAGCAGCCACAGCAGGGAGGTCCCGGTGAGCAGCAGGGAGGCGGAGGTGATCTCGGCGACGTAGGGTCCGGTGAACTCCAGCGACCCGTAGTGCGCGACCACCCGCCCCGGCCAGCCGAACATCTCGGCGATGTGCAGGAAGGTGCCGCCGAGGGACTCGATCTCGACCCCGCGGTGGTGCTGGGCGGACAGGAAGCCGAACGCGCCGCGGAACGCGGTGCACAGCACCAGCAGCAGCCCGCCCGCGGACATGGCGAGCGCGGTCCAGGTCTGCCGGGTGGTACGGCCGCGCGGGGTGCCGAGCACCGTCAGCACGGGCCAGAGCTTGATCAGCGCGGCGAGCCCGGCGAGCGCGCCGCCGAGCCGCGGCCGCGCGGGCAGCGCGAGCAGCGCGCCGACGGCGACGACGGTGACCATCAGGTCGTACCGCGCGTAGGGCAGGTGCATGAGCAGCGGCAGGGCGAGCGCCCACAGCCACGCGCCGGCGGTGCTGCGGCCGGGCCGGCCGGTCCCTGCTCGCAGGAGGAGGAGCAGGACGACGGCGTCGGCGGCGAGCGACAGCAGCACGAAACCCTGGAAGTAGCTGAGCCCGGGCAGCAGCGCCGGGGCGAGCATCACCAGCGCGGCACCGGGCGGGTACTGCCAGGTCACGTCGTCGACGGGGAAGGTCCCGTGCGTGAAGCCCTCGCTCCAGTGGCGGTAGAGGAAGTGCACCTCGCGGGCGATGTCGCCCTGCCCGCTGCGCAGCAGGGCCAGCATGACGACGCGGCTGGCGAGCCAGTAGACGGCGAGGGCGAGCCAGGTCTGGGGCCAGGTCGCGGGGCGCAGCAGGACGGTGCGGGCGGCCGCCTGGGAGGGGGCGCCGCCGCCGTGCCGGACCTCCACCGTGCGCCAGTCGGACGGGCTGGTCTCCGTGGGGGCCTCGGCCACTTCCGTCTCCTCCACCAGCGCGAACAGGGACATACGGAGATGAAAGATAGTCACAAACCGGATGAACGGCCCTTGATACGCGCCGGGTGCCGGGCGTTGACAGCGGTCCGCCGCGGAGACCATGCTGAGCAAGCGCTTGGACAGTACGGGAGGCATGACATGGCACAGCCCAGGATCTTCACCTCGGTCGGCGAACTGAAGGACGCCATCGGGGAGGACCTCGGCACGACCGGCTGGCTGGAGGTCGACCAGAAGCGGATCGACCTGTTCGCGGACGCCACCGGGGACCACCAGTGGATCCACGTGGATCCGGCGAAGGCGGCCCTGGGCCCCTTCGGCACCACCATCGCGCACGGCTACCTGACGCTGTCGCTGATCCCGTCCTTCACCCCGCAGCTGATGCGGGTCGAGGGCGTGAAGATGGGCGTCAACTACGGGGTGAACAAGGTCCGTTTCCCCTCCCCCGTGCCGGTCGGCTCCCGTCTGCGGGCCACCGGCCGGATCGCCGAGGTGAGCGAGGTCCCCGGCGGCGCCCAGCTCGTCGTGGCGATCACCGTGGAGCGGGAGGGCGGCGCCAAGCCGGTCTGCGTCGCGGAGACGGTCGTCCGCTTCTACCTCTGACGGGGCGCGTACCCGACCATGCGCAGGGCGAGATCGGCGTATAGCGCGCCGATCTCGTCCGGCGTCCGGCGCCCGCCGGGGTTGAACCAGCGGGCCACGTCGATGCAGAGCGACAGCAGCGCGACGGTGGTCCCGGAGACGTCCGGCACGTCGAACTCACCGGCCCGCACGCCGTCGTGGATCACCGAGCGGACGGCGGCCTCGCTGTTCCGGCGCAGCTCCACCACCTCGGCGTAGTGCTCGGGGCCGAGTGCGCCGAGCTCGTACTGCACGACGCGGCCCGTCGTGTGGTGCTCCGCGTGCCAGCGGACGAACGAGCGCACGGCCGCGGCCAGCCGGTCGGCGGGGCCGCCGTCGCCGTTCGCGGCGTCCTGGAGCAGCCCGAGGGAGAGCCGGTGCCCGACCACGCTGATCTGGTAGAGCAGCTCTTCCTTGGTCTTGTAATGGATGTAGAGCGCCGCGGGGCTCATGCCGGCCCGGCCGGCGATGTCGCGCGTGGTCGTCGCGTGGTAGCCGCGCTCCGCGAACGCCTCGACCGCGGCGATCACCAGCCGCCGGGCGGCATCAGGGGTGACGCCGCTCCACGCCTCGGTCCGCTCCGACTGCTCCGCCTCCACGTCCATGGCGGACACCCTACATGGGCGCTGAGCAAGCGCTTAGATACCGAGCGGTCGGTCGGGGCCCGCCGATCGCGTCAGAACGCCGAGACCCCCGTCAGCTCCCGGCCGATCAGCAGCTTCTGGATCTGGCTCGTCCCCTCATAGAGGGTCATCACACGGGCGTCCCGCAGCAGCTTGCCCACCGGGTACTCGTCGATGTAGCCGTAGCCGCCGAAGACCTGCAACGCGTTGTTGGCGCAGCGCACCGCCGCCTCGCTGGCGAAGAGCTTCGCCTTGGACGACTCCGCCGCGAAGGGCCGGCCCCGGTCGATCAGGTCCGCGACCCGCCAGGTCAGCAACCGGGCGGCGTCCACGTCCAGGGCGATGTCGGCGAGCAGCTCCTGCACCAGCTGGTGCGAGGCGATCGGCTTGCCGAACTGCTCGCGCTCCTTGGCGTAGCCCACGGCCGCGTCCAGCGCCGCCTGTGCGATGCCCACGCACCCGGCGGCGACCGACATCCGGCCCTTGGCCAGGGCGGACATCGCCACGGAGAAGCCCTTCCCCTCGGGCCCGAGCATCGCCGAGGCCGGCACGCGCACGTCCTCCAGCACCAGCTCCGCCGTGGCCTGGCCGCGCAGCCCCAGCTTCCCGTGCACCTCGCGCCGGGACAGGCCGGGGCTGCCGGCGGGCACGAGGAAGGCGCTGACGCCCTTGTGGCCGGGGAGGTCGTTGGTGCGGGCGAAGAGCAGGACGACGTCCGCCCAGGTGCCGTTGGTGATGAACATCTTGGCGCCGTTGATCACGTAGTCACCGCCGTCGCGCCGGGCCCGCGTGGTCAGGTTGCCGGCGTCCGAGCCGGTGCCGGGCTCGGTCAGCCCGAAGCAGCCCACCGCCTCGCCGGAGGCCAGCCGGGGCAGCCAGTCCCGCTTCTGCTCCTCCGTGCCCCAGTGGGCGACGGACTTCGCCACGAGCCCGAGCGAGACGGAGACGATCCCGCGCACCGAGGAGTCGCCGCGCCCCAGCTCCTCGGTGACCAGGCAGTACGCCAGGTGGTCACCGCCCGAGCCGCCGTACTCCTCGGGGATCGTCAGCCCCAGGAACCCCACGGCACCCAGCTTCTTGACGATGCCCCGGTCCACGGCCTCGGCCCGGTCCCACGCGGCCGCGTGCGGCGCGATCTCGCGCTCGGTGAACCCGGCGGCCAGCGCGCGGACGGCGGCCTGCTCCTCGGACAGCTCAAGATTCACGGCGCACCTCGGTTCGGCTTTAAATTACCACTGCTAGTTTCCTGCGGGCAGCCTCTACTATGTGCCGCATGGCCCGCCCCCGCAAGCCCCTGCTCAGCCGCGAACGCATCGTCGCCACGGCGCTCGCGCTCGTGGACGGGGAGGGACTGCAGGCCGTCTCCACGCGTCGCCTCGCGGCGGAGCTCGGCGTCAGCGGGCCGAGCCTCTACAACCACTTCACGACCAAGGACGACATCCTCGACGCCGTCGCCGACGCGGTCGTCGGCGAGGTCGACCTCTCCATGTTCGACGACGGCCGCGACTGGCGGGACGCCCTCGTCGCCTGGGCCCGCTCCTACCGCGCCGCGCTTGCGGCCCACCCGCACATCGTCCCGTTCCTCGCCCAGGGCCCGGGCCGCCGCCCGGCCGGCCTGCGCATGGCCGACGCGGTCTTCGGCGGCATGACCGCGGCCGGCTGGCCCCCGGCCCACGCCACCCGCGTGGGCGCGCTCATGCGGTACTTCGTGGCCGGGTCCGCCCTGGGCTCCTTCGCGCGGGGATTCGTCGACGACCCCTCGGCGTACGACCCGGCGGACTATCCGCACCTCGGGCAGGCGCACCTCCTCGCGGACCGGCAGCAGGAGGTGGACGAGGGTGCGTTCGAGACGGGGCTGCGTGCGCTTGTGGACGGGCTGGCGGGGCAGTTCGCGGCGCTGGGCTCCGCCGGGTAGCCGGTTGTCGGGGTGCGGGTCGTTTGTGGTTGCGGTTGGGGTTCTTTTCCCGCCCGCCCGCCCGGCGCCCCGGGACGGTTGGTGCGGGTCTCGCCCGGTTTCATAGGTGGGCCGGGGGCGGGGCCTCCGGGGTGGGCATTCTGTACCGCATATTTATGTGCATGGCGGGCGGTCCGAACAGGCGCCGCTCTGCCGCACAA
>NZ_JBHYMQ010000072.1:0-43910 GCF_042742985.1 Streptomyces sp. NPDC058864
CGCACCAGCGTGCTGTTCGCCATGCTCCGCGACGGCACCCTCTACCAACCCAGAACCCCCCACCTCGCTTGACGAAGAACATAGAGGCACCCCCCGGTCCACCGCCGTCCGGTCCCCGCGCAGGATCCCGCGAACCCCGCCCCGGGGGAAGTGGCCCACCCCGCGGAAGTACGGGGCCCGCGGCGGCACGTCCTCCGGCCCGTGCGCCGTGCCGGACGGCGTTTCCCCCGAGGGCTCGGTGCGTCCGGCAGGATGGGGCTGTGCACACCGATGACGAGGTAGGGGACGACGTCCCCGCGGAGCTCGCCGCGTTGCTCCGGGGCGCCGACGACCGCCGCCCGGTGAGGATCGCCGTTTCGGTGTGCGATGGGTGCGGTGGACGGCTGTTCCTCGTGCTCGCCAACGACTCCGCGGCGGAGCGGGAGTGCGCCGGCTGCGGCCGTCGCGCGTTCATCGCCGACAGCGAGGAGTACTGGAACGAGGAGTCCTGGGAGGACGACGCACCCGGTGCGGCCTGCTGTCCGTGCGGCGGCGAGGAGTTCGAGGCCGCGGTCGCGTTCTCGCTCGGCGACGACGGGTCGGTCCGCTGGGTCACCCTGGGCCTGCGGTGCGTCGGGGACGGCTTCTCCGCGGTCTACGCCGACTGGAAGATCGACTACTCGCCCGCGGACCACCTCCTGACCATGGTTCAGGTTCGCCGGCGCCGTGGGCGGGGCGCCGAACCGCGTCCGCGCCGTCATTCGTTGTGGAGCACCTGGGCGACCGTCAGGCGGGCCGCTCGGCGGGCGGGGAGGTAGGCGCCGAGGACCGCGATGGCGATGCCGGTGAGGGAGAGGGCGGTCAGGGCCGCGGGGTGCCAGACGTCCGTCATGTACGGGGGGAGGGTGAGGTCGACGGCGTCCGCCATGCGCGGGACGACCTGCCCGTAGCCCCAGATGCCGAGAGGCACGCCGAGCGCGGAGCCGAGGACGCCGAGGGCCGCCATCGAGGTCGTCATCATCACCGTGACCTGGCGCGGGGTCATGCCGATGGACTTGAGCATGCCCAGGTCCCGGCGCCGGTCGCGGGTGTTGAGGACGACCGTGTTGAAGACGCCGAGGGAGGCGACGACGGCCAGCATCGCGGTGAGCACCGAGGCGGAGCCGACGACGGTCTGCGTGATGGCGTTCGGGCCCGTGACCGCCGGGCTGACGCCGGGGTCGGCGGCCGCGGCCGCGCGGGCGTAGCCGGCCGGGTCGGTGCCGTCGCGGAGCCTGACGTGGTACGCGATGGGCTTCTCCTCGGGGGCGAGGGCCGTGAACGTCGGCCAGTCGGCGGCCAGCAGTTCGCCGTTGCTCTCCATGAACGCGCCGACGACGGTCACCTCCTCGCTCCGGTCGCCCTTCCGCAGCTGCACCTCGTCGCCGACGCGCACGCCGGACTGCCGGAGCCAGGCCGTCCCCGCGACGACCTCTCCGGCCCGCCGCATCCAGCGGCCCTCGGTGAGCACGCTGTCGAGCTCGGGGCCGTCACCGCGGCGCCCTTCGAGCATCGCCCCGCGGGTGGAGCCGGCGACCGTCACCTCCACGTCCCCCCGGGCGGTGATCCCCTCGACGCCGGGCAACGAGGCCAGCAGGGAGTGCAGTTGCTGGTCGGAATGTTCCGGCTCGACGAGCTCGCCGTGCCGCACGTTGCTCGCGTACACCGTGACCTGGAACGCGTCCCGGCCCGCGCTGCCGAACCGGGTCATCGTCGTGGCCAGGCCGGACGCGAACGTCACGGTGGCCACGCCCAGGACCACCGCGGCCACCGTGAGCGCGCTGCGGCCGGGCCGGGCGAACGGCAGCCCCGCGCCGAGGCTCACCGAGCGCGGCAGGCCGCTGCCGGCCAGGCGCCGCTGCACACCCAGGGCGCGGCCCGCCCGCGGGGCGGAGCCCGCGCTGATCGCCCGCGCCGCGGAGAGCCGGCGGGCGCGGAGCGAGGGGGCGAGCGCGGCGAGCGCGCAGACGGCCGGCATGCCGAGCAGGGCGAGCACGTTCACCCACGGCGCGATGCCGACGCTGTCGTGGAACACGCCCGCGTCGGGCCCGGTGAACGTGAACTCGAAGAAGGGCGCGGCCAGCAGGTTCCCGGTGACGACGCCGACGGCACAGCCCACGACCGCGGGCGCGGTCACCATCACCAGGTACACGGCGAGCACCTGTCCCGGGGTGAAGCCCAGCGCCTTGAGGATGCCGATGTGCCGGAAGCCGGAGATCACGGCACCACTGACGACGTTGGCCACGATCAGCACCGACACGACGATGCCGAGGATGCCGAAGGCCATGAGGTACGGCGCGTACGCCCGTGCCGCACCGCCGATCCGGTGCTTGAGCGTGAGGTACGACTCGGAGCCGGCGAGCGCGCCCTGCGGGAGCCGCGCTGTCACCGTCCCCATCCGCTCGCGGAGCCGGGAGTCCGACGAGGCGTCGGAGAAGCGGAACAGCATCTGCGTGGTGGCAGGGTGCAGCGCGTCGATCTGCGCGGGCGCCACCCAGGCGTCCGCGGTGCGGCTCAGGTCGAAGGCGAAGCCCACGATGGTGAGCGTGGGGCCGGAGGGCACCGGGATCCGCTTGCCCAGGTCGTCGGGGGTCCAGTCCGGCTGCCGGTTCAGGACCACCTCGCCGGGCGCGGTCGCCCAGCGGCCCGCCCAGAGGTCGAGCCGGTCCACCGGCCCGCCCGGGTCCGCCCGTCCGACGACGGTGACCTCGCCGAAGACCCCGTACTGCGCGTCGTCCCGCGGCAGCTCGACCGTGGCCCGCGGGAACGGTCCGGCAACGGCCTCGACGCCGGGTTCCCCTGCCGCCCCGGCGAGTTGGGCGTCCGAGGTCCTGGACCGGTCGAACGCAGCGACGACATGGGGCCCGTGCTGCCTGCCGAAGGCCCTGTCGAAGGGCGCGGAGGCCGCGTCGACCAGCCCGAGCGCGACCACGATCGCCCCCGTCGAGGTCAGGGTGACCAGCGCGATGACCAGGGTCTGCAGCCTGCGCCTCCGTACGGCCGCCCGCGCGGCCCGCCACACCGCCCTCATGCGGACGGCTCCAGGGCGTGCTGCCCGGTCACCCGGCCGTCGGCGAGGGTGACCAGACGGCCGGCGCAGCGGCGGGCCAGATGCTCGTCGTGCGTCACCAGGACGAGGGTCTGGCCGATCTGGTTGAGGTCGAGGAGCAGGTCCATCACCTGCTCGCCCGCGCGGCTGTCGAGGGCGCCGGTCGGCTCGTCGGCGAGCAGCAGTGCGGGCCGGTTCATCAACGCGCGTGCCACGGCGACGCGTTGCCGTTCACCGCCGCTCAGCACGGCCGGATAGGCGTTGGCGCGGTCCGCGATGCCGAGTTCCTCGAAGAGCTCCATGGCGCGGCGCCGGGCCGCCCGGGCGGGGGTGCCGGTCAACTGGGCGGCGAGCGCGACGTTGTCCAGCGCGGACAGGTCGTCGACGAGGTTGAAGAACTGGAAGATCATGCCGATGCGGCGACGCCGGTACAGGGCCAGGCCCCTCTCGCTCAACCGCCCCACGTCCTCGCCGTGCACCAGCACCGTGCCGGCCGTGGGCCGGTCCAGGCCGGCGATCATGTTGAGCAGGGTGGACTTGCCGCACCCCGAGGGGCCCATCACCGCGACCGCCTCCCCGGCGCGGATCTCCAGCGTGACCCCGTCGAGGGCGGTCGTCTCGCCGTATTCCTTGCGTACGCCGTCGAGTCGTACGACGGTCTTCCCGTTGCTGTCCTCAGTGACCATGCACAGGACGCTAGGCGCACGGGACGGCCCGGGCATCCCTCCCCGGACGGCACATCGCGGGGGCCCTCATCCTGGGGATGCAAGGACGCTGCATCCAGGGGCTGATGCGCCCGCGTCGACCGTCTGCGAAGGTGAACCCGTGGCGAATGGGGAGCCGGGCGGGCTGGTCGTGGCGCTGGGCGCGGCGTGCGCGGCCGCCGTGTGCCTGGCGGTGGCCCTGCTGCGCACCCGGCGCCGCTGGCGGTCCGCTCTGGGGGAGCGCGGCTGGCTGCTGGAGCGGGAGCGGGAGAGCGCGGCACGCATCGCGGTGGCGGCCGAACGGGACCGAATTGCAAGGGAGTTGCACGACATCGTCAGTCACAACGTCAGCCTGATGGTGGTCCAGGCAGGGGCCGCGCGAGAGGTGCTAGGCACCATGCCGGACGAGGCCGCGGCGGCGCTCCGCTCGGTCGAGGACGCGGGGCGCGGCGCGATGACCGATCTGCGGCACATGCTGGGACTGCTGGCGCCGTCCCCGGGCGGGGTGGACGACGAGGGCGGCGAGGGAGCGGAACGGGGTCCGTGCGGGACCGGCGACGGCGGCGCCGGGGCGCTGGCCCCGCAGCCCGGCCTCGACCGGCTGGGGGCGCTCGTCGACCGGGTCTCCTTCGCCGGGCTGCCCGTCGAGGTGCGCGTCTCCGGCGAACCGCGCCCGCTGCCGCAGGGCATCGACGTGACGGCGTACCGCATCGTCCAGGAGGCGCTGACCAACGCGCTCCGGCACGGCGACGGCGGAAAGGCGGAGGTGACGGTGCGGTACGCGGAGCGCGCGCTGCGCGTCGAGGTGCTCAACACCGGGCCCAGCGTGCTCAACGGAACCGGGACGGGGACGGGAGCCGGGAGCGGGGCCGGGGCCCGGCCGCGCGGCCGGGAAGGCACCGGGCGCGGGTTGCTGGGCCTGCGCGAACGGGTCGCGGTGTACGGGGGAGACCTGGACGCCCGGCGCCGGCTCGGCGGCGGTTACCGGGTCAGGGCGCGCATCCCGCTGGACCGGCCGTGACGGCGCCGGACGGGGCGGCGGCCCCCCGCGTGCTCATCGCCGACGACCAGACCCTCATCAGGACCGGTTTCCGGCTCATCCTCACCGCGCGCGGCATCACGGTGGTGGGGGAAGCGGCGGACGGCGCCGAGGCGGTCGCCGAGGCACGCCGGCTGCGGCCGGACGTCGTGCTGATGGACATCCGCATGCCCACCATGGACGGCCTGGAGGCCACCCGCCGCATCCTGCAGCAGAACCCCGGGTGCCGGGTGCTCATGCTGACCACCTTCGACCTGGACCGCTACGTCTACACGGCGCTGTCGGCCGGGGCGAGCGGCTTCCTGCTCAAGGACGTCACCCCCGAGCACCTGGCGGCGGCCGTACGGCTCGTCGACACCGGGGACGCGCTGCTGGCACCGTCGATCACGCGGCGGCTGGTGGAGCGCTTCGCCTCCGGGCCGGCGGCGGCGCAGGACGGGCCGTCGGTCCACGCCGACCTCGCCGCCCTGACTCCCCGTGAGCGGGAGGTCCTCACGCTGCTGGGCCGCGGCCTGTCCAACCTGGAACTGGCCGCGGAACTGACGCTCAGCGAGGCGACGGTGAAGTCGCACGTCGCCCGCATCTTCGCCAAGCTGGCGCTGCGCGACCGGGCCCAGGCGGTCGTCCTCGCCTACGAGACGGGCCTGGTGCGGCCGGGTGGACCCGGTCCCGGGGGCTCCCCGGCGTCGTGACGGGCACCGACGGGATGCGCCTGCGGCCGCACCGCCCCGCCGGTCAACTCCGCGACTGCGAGCGCGGCGAGCGCGGCCAACGGACCCGGGACCGCGCCGGGACCACCGCGTGTCGGTCGCTGCTTGCCGAAGGGTGAGGGAGCAGCCCTCGGCGACGGGCGGGTGGATCATCCGGCGGGGACGCCATCCGTGGCGCGGCCGACTGGCGACCTGTCATCGCCGGGGCTCAGGAATCCGTTTCATCCGGCCCTGGCGGCGTCGTGCATCTGGAGTACCCCTGGTGGCGCGCCCACGGGCGTTCACGGAGGGTGACAGAGGCTTGTCCCGAGCGGTGTGCTGCCGGTCCGGTCCCTAAGGAGAACACGATGTCCGCCGATTCCGCGCTGAAGGGACCCGAGCCGGCCATCGTCGCCGCCAACCAGGCCGCGCGAACCCTTCTGCCGTTCGAGGACAGCCGCGATCTGGAGGACATCGGCCGCGGCTTCCTCGGCACCGCCGATCAGCGGGAGATCACGGACCGCGACGGGCGCGCGGTGTGGTCCCTGGACGCCTACCGGTTCCTCGACGGGGACTGCCCGGACACCGTTCACCCGAGCCTGTGGCGGCAGAGCGGCCTGGTCGCCCGGCACGGGCTGTTCGAGGTGGCCGAGGGGATCTACCAGGTGCGCGGCTTCGACCTGTCCAACATGACGGTCGTCGAGGGCGAGCGGGGCATCCTGGTCATCGATCCCCTGCTGTCCGTCGAGACCGCTGCGGCCGCCCTGGCCCTGTATCGACGTCACCGCGGCGACCGCCCCGTCACGGGCGTCCTCTACACCCACAGCCACGTCGACCACTTCGGCGGGGTGAAGGGTGTCGTGACAGCCGAAGAGGTGGACGCCGGCCTGCCCGTCATCGCCCCCCAGGGTTTCCTGGCCCACGCCGTCAGCGAGAACGTGTACGCGGGCACGGCGATGGCGCGCCGCGCCGCCTATATGTACGGTGCCGCGCTGCCCAAGGGGACGCGCGGCCAGCTCGGGGCCGGTCTGGGGCAGACGACCTCCACGGGCACGGTGAGTCTCATCCCGCCCACCGTCGAGATCACGGACACCGGCCGGACGCACACCGTCGACGGCATCCGCATGGTGTTCCAGCTCACCCCCGAGACCGAGGCGCCGGCCGAGCTGAACATCCACTTCCCCGGCCGCGCGGCGCTCTGCATGGCCGAGAACGCCACCCACAACCTCCACAACCTGCTCACCCTGCGCGGCGCCGAGGTCCGGGACCCACGCGTGTGGGCGCAGTACCTCACCCGGACCATCCAGCTCTTCGGCGCCTCCTCCGACGTCGCGTTCGCCTCGCACCACTGGCCGACCTGGGGCCGCGAACGGGTGCTGACCTTCCTGTCCGAGCAACGTGACCTGTACGCGTACCTGCACGACCAGACCCTGCGCATGATCAACCAGGGACTCACGCCCCTGGAGATCGCCGAACGGATGCACCTTCCACCGGCCCTGGAACGCGTCTGGCACACCCACGGCTACTACGGCTCGGTCAGCCACAACGTCAAGGCCATCTACCAGCGGTACCTGGGCTGGTTCGACGGCAACCCCGCCCACCTGTGGGAACATCCGCCCGTCGAAGCCGCCGTCCGCTACGTGGACTTCATGGGCGGCGCCGACGAGGTTCTGCGGCGTGCCCGCCGGTCGTACGCGGACGGCGACTTCCGCTGGGTGGCCCAGGTCGTCAGCCACGTGCTGTTCGCCGACCCGGGCAACGCCGAAGCACGCGAGCTGCAGGCGGACGCCCTCACCCAGCTCGGGTACGGCAGCGAGAACGGCACATGGCGCAACTTCTACCTCACCGGCGCCCTCGAACTACGGCACGGGCCGGTCGGCACCCCCACCGTCACCGCGTCCCCCGACGTGATCTCCGCGCTCTCCCTCGACCAGCTCTTCGACTCCCTCGCCATCCGCGTCGACGGCCCCGCCGGCTGGGACGCGGACATCACCATCCGCTGGAACGTCCGCAGCGGGGAGCCCATCACCTGGCGCCTCCGCAACGGCGTGCTGACCCATGTGACCGGTGAGGGCCCCGCCGCCGCCGAACCCGACCTGGAGATCACCCTCGAGGAGGCCGATCTGCGCGCCGTCCTCCTTGGGGCCATTCCGGCGACCGACCTGGCAGACCGAGCCGGCATCCAGGTATCGGGCGATGCCGGCAAACTTGCCGAACTCTTCGCGCACCTCACCGAACCCGACCCGGACTTCGCGATCGTGACGCCGTAGGCAGCACGCCGGCGGAGGCCGTGCGCGGCGGTGCGCTGATCGGCACCGTCCGGTGATCGGCAGCTCCGCGACCCTGCGGCAAGGAACGAGGAGGCCCGCCCGTGAACGGGTGGCACGCACGCGGTGCACAGCCCGCCTTGTCCCACGGCTCGCCGCGGTCCGCGAGCACCGCGCCCGGTGCTGCGGGGACTCGTGGTGCGCCGGTGATCCGCACATGACGCCCCGGGCAGCGGCACGGCGTCCGCAGCGGAGCCGGGGCACGCACCGCACCGGCATCCTGCGCGGCCAGGGTGCCGCGCTGACGCTGGCCACCGGAGGAGCGGTGCTGGGGTGGTTCCTGCCGCTGTGGGAGAAGCACTTGCCGGCGCCCGGTCTCACCTTCGACGCCTCCACCGCACAAGCGGCCCTCGGCGCCGTCGCCGGCAGCATGATCACGCTGGCGGGCTTCATCGTCACGGCGATCACCCTCGTCGTACAGACCGTCCAATCGATGTCCTCACGACTCGTGGCAGCCCTCGGGCGCTTCAGCCGTTTCCTCGTCCTGTTCGGATTGCTGATCGGCACGGCCCTCTACGCGCTGGTGACGCTCAGCCACATCCGAGGTGACAGCGTCCCGCGCCTGAGCGTGACCCTGGCGGTCGCGCTCGTCCTCCTCGACGCCGTGGTCGTCCTGCATCTGCTGGCGTCGCTGCGCCACGCCGTCACCGGCGGCGGCCTGTCCCGTGCCGTCGGCGAGTGCCTCCGCGTGAGCATGCGCCAGGTCCACCCCGTAACCGCCGAGACCAGCTCGGTTCCCCCGCCGGCGCCACGCCCGAACGGGTTTTCCGTCGTGCATCGAGGCCGGCCGGCAGTCATCACCTCGATCGACGAAGGACGCATCACCCGGCTCGCCGACCGAAAGCACCTCCGTATCCGGCTCAAGTACGCCGTGGGCGACCGCATCACCACAGGCGATGTCGTGGCTCACGTCGAACCGGAGGGAGCAGCCGCCGGCCCCTCCCTGGACCGGCGGATCCTCGCCTGCTTCCGCGTCGGCCCCAGCCGGGCCCTGGAGCAGGACACCGCGTACGGATTCCGCCTGCTCGCCGACATCGCCGTCCGGGCCCTGTCACCGGGCATCAACGACCCCACCACCGCTGTTCAGGCACTCGACCAGGTCGAGGACGCCCTGCTGCAACTCGCGGACCGGACGCTGGGCCCGGTCTGGCTCCTCGATCGGCACGGCACCCCCCGCGTCAACCTCCCCGCTCCGCAATGGGCCGACGTCGTCTCCGTGGCGCTCGACGAAACCCTCCTGTACGGCTCGTCGAGCCTGCAGACCGCCCGCCGTCTCAACGCTCTGCTTCAACGTCTGATCGCCACCGTGCCCGCGGAGCGCAGACCGTCCCTGGCCGAACGCGCCGACGCTTTGCAGCGCCTCACCGCCACCTGCTTTCCGGACCCGTTCCTCCACCGCGTCGCCGGTCACTCCGACAGCCGGGGCCTTGGCGGTCCGCCCGGGGGCCGGGCGGGACCGCGATGAGCGGGAAGGCACCGGGCGCGAACCAGGTCCCTTCCCCTCAGGGCAGGGGCGCCACGTAGACCCACGCCCCGTCGTGGCGGACGAAGCGGCTGTTCTCCTCCATCGCCTCGTGCTCGCCGCGCAGGCTGAAGTGCGCACGGAAGGCGACGGTGCCCTCGCTGTGGAAGGCGCTGCCGTCGGTCGTGGCGAGGATCTCCAGCCGTTCCCAGCGCAGGTGGTGGTCGACGTCCAGCTCCGCGGGCCGGGTCTCCGGGTGCCAGGTGCGCAGCACGTACGCCGCGTCGTGCACCGCGTAGGCGCTGTAGCGGGAGCGCATCAGGGCCTCGGCGGTGGGGGCGGCGGCGTGGCCGGAGTGGTAGCGGCCGCAGCAGTCGCCGTACGCGGCGGGCAGCCCGCAGGGGCAGGGCGCGCCGGGGGAGTGCGGCACGGGACGGGAGTGCGGGCGCGGGGCGGAACGGCGGCCGGGGCGGGACTTGGGCATGCCGCCATTGTGCACGGCCGGCGCGCGCGGGCCCCGTGACCACCGGCGATTCCGCCCGGGTAGCCTGCGGGACGGCAAGACCTCCGCCCGACCCCGAGGAGCCCCCGTGCCGAAGCCGAGGATCGCCCTGGTGACGACCGCGCACCTCCTGGAGGGCACCGTCGACCGCGACCTGCCCCTGCTGCGCGACGCCGTCGTCGCCGCGGGCGCCGGGGCCACGGTCGTGAACTGGGACGACCCGGACGTCGACTGGGCCGGGTTCGACCTGGCGCTCATACGGTCGACCTGGGACTACACCTGGCGCACCGCGGAGTTCCTGGCCTGGGCCGACCGCTGCGGTGCCGCCACCACCCTGCTCAACCCGCCCTCGGTCGTGCGCTGGAACTCCGACAAGCGCTACCTGGGCGAGCTGGCCTCCCGCGGCGTGCCCGCGGTCGCCACCCGCTACCTGCCGCCGGGCGGCGGCACCGACGGGCTGCCCGGCGACCACGAGTTCGTGGTCAAGCCCGCGGCGGGCGCGGGCGCCCGCTACGCCGCGCGCTACCGCCCCGGGCAGCACGAGGAGGCGCGGGCGCACGTGTCGCGGATGCACGACGAGGGTCTGACCGCGATGGTCCAGCCCTACATGCCGCGGATCGACACCACCGGCGAGCGCGCCCTGGTCTTCCTCGGCGGCCGCTTCCTGCACGCCATCGCCAAGAACGCCGTGCTGTCCCCGGACACGCGATACGACCAGCGCAAGGTCGCCCACCCCGGCGTGCGTCCCTGGACCCCGACGGAGGCCGAACTGGCCGCCGCGGAGCGGGCTTTGGCCGCCGTGCCGGGCAGGCCGGAGCTGCTCTACGCCCGGGTGGACCTGGTCGACGCCGAGGACGGCACCCCGCGCGTGATGGAGCTGGAACTCATCGAGCCCAACCTGTTCCTCACGGACCACCCGGACTCGCTGCCCGTGGTCGCCGGAGCGGTCGTGCGCGCAGCGGGCTGAGCCTCAGCGGGTCACGGGCAGTCCGGCCCGCTCGCCGGCCGCCGCCAGGACCTCGCGCAGCATGGCGGGGGTGAGCCGCCCGGTGAAGGTGTTCTGCTGGCTGACGTGGTAGCAGCCGTACAGATGCAGCGGCTGCTCCCCTTCCGCGGGGGGTGCCAGCTCCACGTGCACGCCGTGCCCGAACCGGGGCAGCGGCCGCGGCAGCCGGTACCCGGCGCCGCCGAGCACGGGCAGCAGCGCCTGCCAGCCGAACGCGCCGAGGACGACGACCGCGCGCAGCGTGGGTCTCAGCAGCTCCAGTTCGCGCACCAGCCACGGGCGGCAGGTCAGCCGCTCCTGCGTGGTGGGCTTGTTGGCGGGCGGCGCGCAGTGGACGGGCGCGGTCACCCGTACCCCGTACAGCTCCAGGCCGTCGCCGCGTTCCGTCGAGGTGGGCTGGGAGGCGAGGCCGACGGCGTGCAGCGCCTCGAACAGCACGTCGCCGGAGCGGTCGCCGGTGAACATCCGGCCGGTGCGGTTCCCGCCGTGTGCGGCCGGTGCCAGACCGACCAGGGCCAGCGCGGCGTCCGGCGGGCCGAGGCCCGGCACGGGACGGGCCCAGTACTCCCACCCGGCGTAGGCGCGGCGCCGGACCCGGGCGGTCTCCTCCCGCCAGGCGACCAGCCGCGGGCAGGCCCGGCAGCCGGTCAGTCGCTCGTCCAGCGCCGTCAGGTCCCCCGCCCCGGAGGCGGCGAGAGCGGGGAAGTCCGCCGATTCCTGCTGCACCTGCGTTCCGTCCCTTCGCGGCCCGTACGGCGGTCGTACGGCCCGCGCCCCACGCTACCCAGCCCCCGGCCCCGCCGCAGAGGGCGGCGGGGCCGGGGGACGGCGGGGACGGCGGCGGGACGTATGCGGGATCAGACGC
This sequence comes from Streptomyces sp. NPDC058864, assembly GCF_042742985.1. Lineage (NCBI taxonomy): Bacteria > Bacillati > Actinomycetota > Actinomycetes > Kitasatosporales > Streptomycetaceae > Streptomyces > Streptomyces sp. NPDC058864. The sequence goes on from NZ_JBHYMQ010000072.1 coordinate 11,662, forward strand.
GGACCGGCTCCGGCTCCGCCGCCGGACCGGACGGGTTCGCCTCGTCCGCCGGGTCCGCGCGGCGCAGCCCCTCGCCCTCGACGTCGACGTTCGGCAGGATCCGGTCCAGCCAGGACGGCAGCCACCAGGCCCGGCGGCCCAGCAGCGCCAGCACCGCGGGGACGATGGCCATGCGCACGATGAAGGCGTCGAAGAAGACGGCGATCGCCAGACCGAACCCGATCGACTTGATCATCGCCTCGCCGGAGCCGATGAACCCGGCGAAGACGGCGATCATGATGACCGCGGCGGCGGTGACCACCCGGGCACCGTGCCGGAAGCCGGTGACGATGGCCTGCCCGGGCCGCTCTCCGTGGACGTGCGCCTCGCGGATCCGCGTGACGAGGAAGACCTCGTAGTCCATGGCGAGGCCGAAGACCACGCCCACCAGGAAGATCGGCATCATCGACATGATCGGCCCGGTCTGCTCCACGCCCAGCAGGGAGGCCAGCCACCCCCACTGGAAGACGGCGACGACCGCGCCGAGGGCCGCCGTCACCGAGAGCAGGAAGCCGAGGGCGGCCTTCAGCGGCACGAGCACCGAGCGGAACACGACGATCAGCAGCACGAAGGCGAGGCCGACGACGAGCGCCAGATAGGGCAGCAGCGCGTCGGTGAGCTTCTGCGAGGTGTCGATGTTCATCGCCGTGGTGCCGGTGACGGAGACCTTGGCGCCCGTGCGTTCGGTGATCCCGTCGCCCGTGCCGCGGATCGCCTCGACCAGGTCCTCGGTCTCGGTGCTGCTCGGCTTGGACGCGGGCACCACGTTGATGATCGCGGTGTCCCCGGCCTTGTTGAACGTCGCCGGGGTCACGGCGGCCACGTCGTCCAGCGCCTTGATGTCCGCGGTGGTCTCGCGGACCGCGCCCCGGGGGTCGTCGGCCCCCTTGACGTCGGCGACCACGACGAGCGGCCCGTTGAAGCCGGGGCCGAAGCCCTCGGACAGCAGGTCGTACGCCCGGCGCTGGGTCGTCGAGGCGGGCTGGGATCCGTCGTCGCCGAGGCCGAGCTCGATCGACGCGGCCGGCACGGCCACCGCGCCGAGCGCCGCGACGCAGACCAGCAGGACGGCGACGGGACGCCGGATGACGAACCGGGCCCAGCGGGTACCCATGTTGGGCCGCTCGGCGGGGGGCCTGCGGTGGGCGTGGTGGGCGTTCCTGTCACGGCGGCGGAACAGGCCCCCGGCGTCCGCCGGGCGGACGCGCCGGCCGGCGAAGCCGATGAGCGCGGGCACCAGGGTGAGGGCGATGAGGACGGCGATGACGACCGTGCCGGCGGCGGCGACGCCCATCTTCGTCAGCATCGGGATGTTGACGACCGACAGACCCACCAGCGCGATCACGACGGTCAGCCCGGCGAAGACCACGGCCGAGCCGGCGGTGCCGACGGCGCGCCCGGCCGCCTCCTCGCCCCGCCGCCCCTCGGCGAGTTCGGCGCGGAAGCGGGACACGATGAACAGGGCGTAGTCGATGCCCACGGCCAGGCCGATCATCATCGCCAGGATCGAGGTGGTGGAGCCCAGGTCGAGGGCGCTCGCGAGCGCGGTGATGGAGCTGACGCCGATCCCGACGCCGACCAGCGCCGTGACCAGGGGCAGTCCGGCGGACACCAGCGAACCGAAGGTGATCACCAGGACGACCGCGGCGACGGCGATGCCGATCACCTCGGTGGCACCGGTTTCGGGTGCCGTCTGGAGCGCGTCGCCGCCGATCTCCACGGTCAGCCCGCTGTCGCGGGCGTGTTCCGCGGCGGTCTCCAGTGCCTCGCGGGAGGAGTCCCGCAGCTCCATGCCGGGGACCTCGTAGGCCACGCGGACGTAGGCGATGGTCCGGTCCTTGCTCACGGCCTTCGCCGTGTACGGGTCGTCGACGGAGACGACCTCGGCGCCCCGCCTCAGCTCGCCCACGAGCTTCCGGACGGTCTTCTTGCCGGCGCCGTCCGTCATCTTCTCGCCGGCCGGCGCCTTGAGGACCACGCGGGCGGTCGCGCCGTCGGAGCCGGTGCCGGGGAAGCGCTGGTCGAGGAGGTCGAAGGCCTTCTGGGATTCGGTGCCGGGCACGGAGAAGGAGGAACTGCCCGCGGCGGGCGCGTTGGCGGCGCCGACGCCGGCGAGGGCGAGCAGCGCCACCCAGATCAGGACGACGAAGTGCCGTCGCCGGAAGGCGAACCGGCCGGTCCGGTAGAGGAATGTGGCCACGGGGGCGTACTCCCTGTCGGGTTCGGAGGGTGGAGGAGGGGCGCCGTCAGGGAGCGGACGCGGCGGCAGGAGCTGCGGCGGGAACGGGGGCGGGAACGGGGGCGGGCCCGGGACGGAGGCCGAGCGCGGGCAGGATCACCGCGTCGAGGAAGGCCAGCAGGTAGGTCCGGGTGGGAGGCAGGCCCTCGAGCACGTGCCGCGTGACGAAGGCGCCCAGCAGCATCTGCACGAGGTAGGGGAGCGCCGGGTTGTCCGCGCTGATCTCGCCGCGGTCGACGGCACGCCGCAGCAGCGCGTCCAGGCCCGAGCGTTCGGGCTGGACCATGACCTCGCGCAGGGCGTGCATCAGGTCGGGGTTGCCGTGCATGGCCATGGCCAGACCGCGCATGAGGGCGCAGTTGCGCTCCAGCTGCCGGTCGTCCTCGAGGGTCAGCAGGGCACGAAGGTCGCCGCGGAGGCTCCCGGTGTCCACGTCCCCTGCGCCGGCCGGCTTCCCGTGCCGCAGGGCCCTGGCGACCAGCTCGGCCTTGCCGCCCCACTGGCGGTACAGGGTGGCCTTGCTGCAGTGGCCACGGGCCGCGACGGCGTCCATGGTCAGGGCCTCGTAGCCGACCTCGCGGAGCAGGTCGAGCGTGCTCGCGTAGACCGCGGCCTCGCGTTGCGGGGTGAGGCGGCTGCCGCGGCGGGCGGTGACCGGTGCGGGCATGGACCCTCTCCGTCCTGAACGAAACGGTTTCGTACTCGTCAGAGCATAGGCTCGGAGCCAATCGAAACGAAACGGTTTCGTACGTGGCCTGTATCACGCCGCGGACGGGAACTCCGGGCGGACGGCCCTCAGAAGGCGTAGCGAATGCGGAGCCACGGCGCGTGCTCGGCGGCGAGCCCCAGCAGCCGGCGTACGGAGGCCGCCTTGTCCGCGGCGCGGTAGCGCACGTTGAGGTCCCCGTTCTGCGAACGCTTGGGTTCCTGCAGCGCGGGGCGCCACAGCAGTTCCTCGGCCCGGGGGTGCCAGCCCAGGTTCACCTCGTGCAGCCCGGCGTTGTGGGTGAGCATGATCACCTCGGCCGCGGCCTGGGCCTTCACCACCGCCGGAAGGACGTCGTCCAGCTGCCGGAACAGCTCCGCCCACGCCTCCTGCCAGCCGGGGCGCACGACGACCGGCGACAGGTTGAAGTGCACCTCGTACCCGGCCTCGAGGAAGTCGCCCGCGGCGGCCATCCGTTCGGGCACCGGGCTGGTCCTGATGTCCAGCAGCCGGGAGTCCTCGGGAGGCATCAGCGAGAAGCGGATCCTCGTACGTCCGCGGGGGTCGAGACCCAGCAGGTCGGGGTTGACGAACTTGGTCGCGAACGACGCCTTCGCCGTGGGCCACCGCCGGAAGGCCGACACGAGGTCGGCGGTGTTGTCGCTGATCAGGGCGTCCACCGAGCAGTCGCCGTTCTCGCCGACGTCGTACACCCACGCCCGCGGGTCGCACTGGTTGGGCGCGGGCTTGCGGCCCTGCTCGGCGACGTGCCGTGCGACGCGCCCGACGATCCGGTCGATGTTGGTGAAGGTGGTGACCGGGTTGGCGTAGCCCTTGCGGCGCGGCACGTAGCAGTAGGCGCAGGCCATCGCGCAGCCGTTGGAGGCGCCGGGCGCGATCCAGTCGGCGGAACGCCCGTTGGGGCGGACGGTCAGCGTCTTCTTCACCCCGAGGACGAGGGTCCGCGTCTTCACCCGCACCCAGCGCGCGGCGTTGCCCTCGTTGCCGTGCAGGCCCGGGATGCGCCAGTGCGACGGCACCTCGACCACCTCGGCGTCCCGGAAGCGGGCGAGGATCTCCCGCCCCCGCGGGGAGGCGGCCGCTTCCGGCTCGGCGTACACGGTACGGACGTCCAGCAGTCGTGCGGCGGCGGGGGAGTCGCGGAAGGACGCGCCCTCCGCCGCCGCGTGCCGCGGGGGCAGGACGTCGTCGAGAGGGAACAGCCCGTCCGGTTCCGGTGCCATCGTGCCGACCCTACCCGGGCGGGCGGGGCCGTCCGCTCGGACGGCGCGCAGCGTCGCGCTCACCTCCCGGCCCGGCTGCAGGGTCGGGCCCGGGCGGGGCGGGATCTCTCCGGGGCCGACGTCGACGTGGAAGCGCCGGGCGAGCGTGGCCGGCACCAGCACCGCCTCCACCATCGCGAAGCGGGCGCCCAGGCAGGCCCGCGCGCCGCCGCCGAAGGGGAACCAGGCGTGGTCCGGCATCGCGGCGGCCTCCTCGCCCTCCCACCGCTCGGGCCGGAACCGCCCGGGCGCAGGGAACCAGCGAGCGTCGCGGTGCGCGCTCCACTGGCTGGACCACAGCACCGTCCCCTCGGGGACCGGCCGCCCGCCGAGCACGGAGTCCGCCTTGGCGATGCCGGTCATCAGCCACACGGGAGGGTGGAGCCGCAGCGTCTCCTTGACGACCTGCTCGGTCCAGCGCAGTTCCTCGAGGTCGTCGAAGCACGGGTCGCGGTCGCCGCGCGGGGCCGGCCGGTGCCGGGGCGGGGCGGCACACCGGGCCGGAGGGGACGATCCGTTGGGCGATCGTGGACGACGGCGCCCCGCGGGCGCGGTGCCCCGTCGGCGCCACCGGGCGGGACGAGGCGGACCCTCCGGCGGCCTGGTGGTCAGGGGACCGCGGGGCCGGTGACCGCGCGGCCGTGACGGTCGTACGGCCAGGCGTTCGGGGTGCAGCCGTGGAGGCCCTTGATCTGCTGCATCATCGCCGGTGCGGGGCGTCCGGGGCCGGGGCAGCCGCGGTGGCCGCGGCCGAGGCGGTGGCCGACCTCGTGGTTGATGATCAGCGCGCGGTACTCCGCCGGGCGGCCCTTGTAGTACGGGCTCAGCAGCACCCAGCGCTTGAGGTTGACCACGACGTCCTTGCCGCCGCTGCAGTTCACCTCGCCGCCGGTGTCCAGGCCGTACATCCCGCACAGGGCGTCCGTGGTGTCCGGGGTGGCCAGGCGCACGAGGAAGTCGTAGGGCGGCGCGTCGACGCGCCGGAACGCGGCGCCGGCCCTGGTCCAGCCGCGCTTGTCGGCGAGTATGCGGTCGACCTCCGCGGCCACCGAGGCCGCGGTGAACCCCGTGCCGTCCTCGACCTCCACGCCGTACCGCAGCGGAGTGCCGTGCCCGATGGTCCGCGAGGTGCCGGGGGCCTCGGTGAACCTGCCGTCACCGTGCTCCGGCACCCGGATCGGCTTCGGTGTCGGCTTCGACGTGGCGCCGGTGGACGGCGTGGGCGCCGGAGACGGCACGGCGGGGGCGGCCGGTGCGTGCCCGGAGACCGCGGGCACCGCCCGCTCACGGGCGTTCTGCCCGGTCATCACCGTGCACAGCACCACGGCGCAGACCGCGAGGACCGCCAGGACCGTGAGGCGGGGGACCGTCACGCGCCACCAGGGCTTCACGGCGGGGCGTCGGTTCGTCCGGGGGTGTTTCATACGTCGCACTCCATACTGCTGCGTGTGATCCGGCGGTGGGCGCCGGACCTCACGCTCCTCTCACACTTGCGTGGTCATGCCGGGCGGGCAATGCGACGGTGACCGTCAGCCCGCCCCCGGGACGCGGTTCCGCCGTCACGTCACCTCCGTGGGCCTGCGCCACGGCCCGGACGATCGACAGGCCGAGGCCGCTGCCGCGCGCGGAACCCACGCGGTCGGTGAGCCGGCGGAAGGGCTCGAAGAGCACCGGGATCTCGTGCGCCGAGATCCGGGCACCGGTGTTGGCGACGACCACGCGCGGCCCGCGCCGGTCGTGGGCGGTGGTGACCCGGACCAGTCCGCCGGGCTCGTTGTGGCGGACGGCGTTGTCGACGAGGTTGCGCACCAGCTGCTCCAGCAGGATCGGGTCGCCGATCGACGGTGCCGGGACGAGCCCGGTCTCCAGCCGCACCCGCTGCCGCTCGGCCTCCGGTCCGGCCGTGGCCACGACGGCGTCGCACACGTCGGCCAGGTCGAGCGGGACGCGGTCGGTCAGCGCGTCCTCGGCGCGGGCGAGGGTGAGCAGGGCGTCGATCAGCCGCTCGTGGCGGTCGTTGACCGCCAGCAGGGTCTCGCCCAGGTGCAGCAGCTCGGGCGGCGCGCCGGGCCGGTTCATGGCGACCTCGACCAGGGTGCGGTTGATCACCAGGGGCGTCTTCAGCTCGTGCGCCGCGTTGGCGATGAAACGTTCCCGCCCGGCGAAGGCGCCGTCCAGCCGGTCCAGCATGCGGTCGAAGGAGTCGGCCAGCCGCTTCACCTCGCCGGGCGGCATCTCCAGCGCGATGCGGCGGTGCAGGGTACGGCCCGCGATGCGCTCGGTGGTGGAGGCGATCCGGTGGAGCGGGCGCAGCAGCCGCCCGGCGGCCAGCCACCCGGCCGTCGTCGCGAGCACGCCCACCACCAGGACGGTGACCCCGCCCTTGGTCAGCAGGTTCCTCTCCATCGAGGCAACGATGCCGGCCTTCGTCATCTCGTTCGGGACGGGGAACGCGCGCGGGTCGAAGGCGAGGTCGAGGCTGTAGCGCATGCTGTTGCGCACCAGGATCAGCGATCCGGCGAGCACGGCCGTGGCGGCGACGAAGAACAGCAGGCCGAACACGGCGGTCAGCTGCACGCGCAGGCTTCCCCGCCAGATGCGGCGGGGCGGCGTGCCGGTCACGGTGTTCATCGGACCCGGTACCCCACGCCCGTGACGGTCTCCACGACCCCGGGATCGCCCAGCTTGCGCCGCAGGCCCCGGATGGTGACCCGGACGATCGTGGTGAACGGGTCGATGTTCTCGTCCCAGACCCGCTCCAGCAGGGACTCGGCCGAGACCGGCCCGCCCTGGGCGCGCAGCAGTTCCTCCAGCACCGCGAACTCCTTGCGGGAGAGCGGGACGGAACGGCCGTCGCGGTGGGTCTCGCGCAGGTGCGGGTCGAGCCGGATGCCCGCGCGTTCCAGCACCGGCGGGGCCGGCGGACGCACCCGGCGCCCCAGGGCCCGGATCCGGGCCACCAGCTCGGCGAACGCGAACGGCTTGACCAGGTAGTCGTCCGCGCCGAGGCGCAGCCCGGCCACGCGCTCGGCGACCGTCGTGGAGACGGTCAGCATCAGGATCCGCACCTCCGCCGCGTCGGCGACGGTGCGCCGGCACACCTCGTCCCCGTGCAGCCTCGGCAGGTCTCGGTCGAGGACCATCACGTCGTACTCGTTGACCGACAGGCGCTCCAGGGCCGCCTCGCCGTCGTGGACGACGTCGACCGCGAACGCTTCCTGCCGCAGTCCCTCGGCTATCGCGTCCGCGAGCATCTCCTCGTCCTCCACGACCAGCACCCGCACGTCCTACCAACCCCACTCGCTCGTCCTGCCGGGACCCGCGCAGGTCACAGGGGGTCCGGCCCTCCAGTATGCGGACCGGATGTGAACGGGGGGTGAGCCCTCATGCCTCGCGCGACGCCGCCAGCCGGGCCGCGGCGCTGTCGAGGAGCATGTCGAGGGCGGTGGGATAGGCGCTGCGGTTCATTCGGGCGACCAGCAGGCCGGCGGTGGCCGCGATGTGCGGGTGGGTCCGTGCCGGGAGGCGCGCGTACGTCTCCCGCCACACGTCCCGGTCGGCGGCCCGGGCGGCCTCGGGGAGGGCCAGGGTCGCCGCGTCCAGCGCGGCGAAGGCCAGGGCCTGGTCGATGAAGGCCTGGTAGATCGCGACCGCGGCCGGGTCGGGGAACCCGGCGGTGCGCAGGATGCCCAGGACCGCTTCGTCGGCCGCGGTCTCGTGGGCGCGGCCGGAGACCCGGCTGGCGGTGAGCACCGCCGCCTGCGGGTGGGCGAGGTACGCCGTGTGGATGCGCAGCCCCAGGTCACGCAGGTCGGCACGCCAGTCGCCGGCGGACCGCCCGGTGGGCCCCCATCCCTCCATCGCCCGGCCCATCAGGTCGTCCGCGATGGCCAGGGTGAGGTCGTCCATGCCGCGGAAGTAGCGGTACAGCGTGCTCGGGTCGGCGCCGAGCGCGGTGCCCAGCCGCCGCACGGTGAGCCCGGCGGAGCCGTGCTCGTGCAGCATGCGCAGCGCGGTGTCGACGATCAGCCGGTGCGAGAGCACCGCCCCGTTCCTGGTGGGGCGCCGGCGCCGGCGTGCCGCCTCCTGGACGACCTTCTTGGGCACGAGACCCTCCCTTCCCGTCGTGCGGACCTTATGCCAACGCCATTGACCATACGTCGCGGGGCGGCGTTTCATCCCTGGGCAGAGGCGCCTCCGCCTCGGAACGGAGACTTGTCAGCCATGCGTGTACTGCTTGTGGGAGCCGGCGGGGTGGGTACCGCGATCACCCGGATCGCCGCCCGTCGCTCGTTCTTCGAGGCCATGGTCGTCGCCGACCGGGACCTGGCCCGTGCCGAGGCCGCCGTGGCGGCCGTGGACGACGGGACCGGCCGGTTCTCCGCCGCCCGCGTCGACGCCTCCGACGAGGCCGCGGTCACCGCGCTGCTCACCGAGCGGCGCTGCGACGTCCTCCTCAACGCCACCGACCCGCGCTTCGTGATGCCCCTGTTCGGCGCCGCCCTCGCCGCCGGCGCCGACTACCTCGACATGGCGATGTCGCTGTCCCGCCCGCACCCGGAGCGCCCGTACGAGGAGTGCGGGGTCAAACTCGGCGACGCCCAGTTCGAGCGGGCCGCCGAGTGGCAGAAGGCCGGACGGCTGGCCCTGGTCGGCATGGGCGTGGAGCCGGGCCTGTCGGACGTCTTCGCCCGCTACGCCGCCGACGAACTCTTCGACGCGATCGAGGAGATCGGGGTGCGGGACGGCGCGAACCTCACCGTCGACGGCTACGAGTTCGCACCGTCGTTCAGCATCTGGACCACCATCGAGGAGTGCCTCAACCCGCCGGTGGTCTACGAGGCCGGCCGCGGCTGGTTCACCACCCCGCCCTTCAGCGAGCCCGAGGTCTTCGACTTCCCCGAGGGCATCGGGCCCGTCAGCTGCGTGAACGTCGAGCACGAGGAGGTGCTGCTGATGCCGCGCTGGGTCGACGCGGGGCGCGTGACCTTCAAGTACGGCCTGGGGGAGGAGTTCATCGGCACCCTCAGGACCCTCCACCAGCTCGGTCTGGACCGCACCGCTCCCGTCGTGGTGCAGAGCGACCTGGGCGCGGCCCGGGTCAGCCCGCGGGACGTCGTGGCCGCGTGCCTGCCCGACCCGGCGGAGCTGGGCGAGCGCATGCACGGCAAGACCTGCGCCGGTACGTGGGTGAAGGGCACGAAGGACGGCCGGGCGCGCGAGGTGTACCTGTACCACGTCGTCGACAACCAGTGGTCGATGCGCGAGTACGGCTCACAGGCCGTCGTCTGGCAGACCGCGGTCAACCCCGTGGTGGCCCTGGAGCTGATGGCCGCCGGTACCTGGGCGGGCAGCGGTGTCCTCGGCCCCGAGGCCTTCGCCCCGCGCCCCTTCCTCGACCTGCTGACCTCCTACGGCGCCCCGTGGGGCGTGCGGGAGTCCTGAAGGTTGATCAGCCGGTCAGCCAGCCGGCGATGGCCGCGGTGATGGGCTGCCCCGTCGCCAGCTCGACGAAGCCGAACTGACCGCCCTGGTTGCACTCCAGGAACCACCAGGTCCCCTCGGCGTCTTCGGCGAAGTCGAAGGCGCCGTAGGCGAGTCCGGCCGCGGCCATGTACTCCCGCACCGAGCGCGCGATGCGCACCGGCGGCTCCACGGGCTCCCAGTCGGCGTCCTCGGGGCCGCCGAACCTGCCGTCGACCTGGCCGGGAGCGGACTTCTTGCGGGCCGCGAACAGCTCCGTCCCCACGCAGGTGAGGCGGATGTCGGCGGCCTTGGGTATGTACTGCTGCAGCAGTGTCGGCCCGGCCGCGACCGCGGAGAAGTCGGCGTCCGGGGCGACCAGCGTGGTCGGCAGGGCCATCGGCGGATCGCCCGGGTGCGTGCCGGAGACCGACTTGACCACCAGCTGCGGATGCTGCTCGGCGAACTCCCGTGCCGCCTGCGGGAAGGTGGTGATGAGCGTGGCGGGGACCGCGAACCCCGAGTGGTGCGCGGTGAACAACTGCCACGGCTTGTAACGGGCCTGCGCCGCGGCGGCCGGGTGGTTCATCCACCGGGCCCGCACGCAGCGCAGCGCCCCGTACAGCGCTCCGCCGGCCTCGGCGGTCAGCCACGCGGACTGCTCCGCCGCGCCGGCGCCGGGTGTGCCGGGTCTTCGGATCCAGACGGAGCGCACGCTGTCCATGCTCACCATGCGCTCCTGGACCGACAGGTACCCGCGTACGTCACCGCGTACGTACTCGGCGGACATGGAGACCTCGCCGGGCAGGTCCGCAGGGTCCAGGCGGACCACCGGCGTTCCGCGGTCGTGCAGCGCCGCCACCACCAGGTCGGCTGTCACGTCCTCGGGGGAGGTGAGGATCAGGACGGTCATGGGGTCCGTGGTGCTCAGTCGTCGAAGTGCGTCTTGGAACCGGCGGTGGAGACGGTGGCGGCCGTGGCGAGCAGCAGCGCGCGGTCGGTGATGACGGGGCGTCCGTCGGGGAGCACGTTCAGCTGCAGGGCGGAATCGTAGGTGTAGGGCGCGACAAATGTTTCGGGTGTGGCCGGCCGGGCATGAATCAGCGCGAACGGTCGCATGGCTTCTCCTCACTTCTCCTGCGCGTCGGGCAGCAACCAGCTCCAGTGCCCAACTGCGGCCCTACGTATGAGACTCACATGGGCCCCTGAACCGTTCCCTGTTACTGGTGTGACGCAGGTAACTATACGTGCTTGAAGTGCATTGAGTTCGCTACGCAGAGTGACGAAGTGACTCTCTTTCGTAGGTGGCGCCAGGGGGCACCGGTGTTCGCGTACCCCCTGCACGGCCGAGGTTGCGCACCGTCACGGAGCTCGTCGTCCGCGCTCCTCCTCCAGGGCCAGCACCTCGGGCAGGTTCCCCAGCCGCTCCAGCCCCCGAACCGCCCTCGCCGTACGGTGGTTGGCGGCGAGCAGGTCCCGGTGCCGGTGCACGAAGGCCCAGTAGCCCGTCGTGTACGGGCAGGCGCGCTCGCCCGTCCGCTCGGCGGGCCGGAAGGCGCAGCCGTCGCACAGGTCGCTCATGCGGTGGATGTAGGCGCCCGCCGAGGTGTACGGCTTGGTGGTCATCAGTCCGCCGTCCGCGTACTGGGACATCCCGACCACGTTCGGTGCCATCACCCAGTCGTGGCCGTCGACGAAGCAGCGGTGGAACCAGTCCGTCAACTCCGCCGGGTCCCAGCCGCGTTGGAGGGCGTGGCTGCCCAGCACCATCAACCGGGGGATGTGGTGGGTCCACCCCGTGTCGCGGACCTGGGCCAGCACCGTCGACAGGCAGCGCGCCCGCACCGCGTCCGCGTCCAGTTCCAGGAACCAGCGCGGCAGCCGCGCGTGGTGGCGCAGTTCGTTGCGGTGCCGGTAGTCCGCGCCGAAGTGCCAGTACAACTGCTGTACGTACTCCCGCCATCCGGCGACCTGCCGGACGAAGCCCTCCACGCTGTTCAGCGGGGCGTCGCCGGAGCGCAGCGCCCGCTCGACGCACTCGGCGGGGTGCAGGAGCCCCAGGTTCAGGGGGGCGGAGAGCAGGCTGTGGCTCATCACCGGGTCCCCGGCGAGCATCGCGTCCTCGTACCGCCCGAACTCCGGCAGCCGGTGCGCGACGAAGGAGCGCAGCGCCGACAGCGCCTCGCGCCGGGTCGCGGGGAACAGCCGGGGGCCGTCGCGTCCCACGAAGCGGACCAGCCCCTCGCGCTCCCAGCGGTCCAGGTCGTGCCGGACCTCCTCGTCGATCTCGTCCTCGTGGGGGCGCCAGGGCGGCGGCACCCCGAGGCCGTCCCGGCCGCGCGGCGGCGGCTCCCGGTTGTCGTGGTCCAGGTTCCAGCGGCCGCCGGCCGGTTCACCGCCGTCCATCAGCAGGTCGTGGGAGCGGCGCACCCAGCGGTAGAAGTCCTCCAGCAACAGGTGCCGGCCGCCGCGGCCCTCCAGCCAGCCGGCGAAGTCCCCGCGCGACACCAGGAATCCGCGGTCCGGCAGGACCTCGACCCGGTCCAGCGACTCCACCAGTCGCAGCGCGGCCCGCGAGCTCGGCCGGCACACGGTCACGGGTGAGTCGCCGACCGCCTCGCGCAGCCCCTCGCGGTAGGTCCCGGCCCGTACGTAGCGCACGCGGTCGCCGAGTTCCGCCACCCGGTGCCGCATCGCGGACAGCAGGAGATGGGCCTTGGCGCGGTGCGAGCGGCGCCGGGCGAACGCCGAGCGTGCCTCGATCATCACCACCGGGACGCCGGGGTCGAGGAAGTGCGGCCCCAGTTGGTCGCCGAAGAGCCAGTGCGGACGTGGCGCCATGCGGGATACCTCCGGTGGCGTGCGGCGGGACGTAGCGGGATGTTCCGGGCGGGGACATCCTTCATCACGCCGGCGGCCGACGGCTGCAACGGCGTGCGTGGCAGCCCGCCCGTGTCGTCGCTCCGGACCGCGGCGGTGAGCGGGGAGCCCGTTCGCCCGCTCCCGACGGGCCTGCCCGAGGCGCCCGGGGCGCACCGGCGTGCGGGCACGGCCGTGACCGGCACCCTGCTGTCTCAGCCGTCCCGGCGCCGCGCCCGCCTCCTGTGCGCCCTCACGAACGCCGTCACCGTCGTGCGCGTGGGCGCCCGCACCTCCGGAGTGCCGCACGGGGCGCCCGAGGCCCGGCAGCACCCGCCGGGCGGGTCAGCCCCGTGTCGCGTCGGATCGCGGGGTGACGTCGCGCTGCCAGCGGGTCTCGCCGTCCACGACGACGGACGTGGGGGCCAGGCCCGCGGCCGCGGCGACGGAACGCGAGGCCCGGTGCCCGGGGTGGACGTGGGCGATGACGCGGTCCACGGGGAGCGCGGCGAGCCGGGCGACGAGGGCGGCCGCCGCCTCGGAGGCGATGCCGCGGCCCTGCCAGTCGGTGCCGATCACCCAGGCGACCTCCGCGACCGTGCCGTCCGGGGTGTCCCGGGCCACCGTCGCCTGCACGGTGCCCGCGAGGCGGTCCTCCGCGCGCAGCCGCACCACCCAGTTCCACCAGGACACGGCGGGGTCCCCGGAGCCGGCGACCAGGCGGGTGTAGCGGGCGCGCAGGCCCGGCACGTCGTACGGGGTGCCGCCGGTGAACTCGTGGAGCCCGGGGTCGGCGAGCACGGCGGCCATCTCCTCCGCGTGATCCACCCGCAGCGGTTCGAGCACCAGTCGCGGCGTGGTGATCGCTTCGGGCCCGCCCGGCCGTACGGGCGGCGTCACCGCGGGATCCCGAAGAGCCGGACGGCGTTGCCGTGCAGCACGCCCCGCGTCCACGCGTCGCCCAGCTCCAGCCGCGTCAGCGCCTGCAGGGCGTGCAGGTACGCGTACGGGATGTTGGGGAAGTCGCTGCCGAACAGCACGCGTTCGCCGAGGTCGGCCAGCCGCTTGCGCTCCGGGGGAGGGAAGGGCGCATCGGCCTCGCTGAAGTCCGTGAACGCCATCGTCGTGTCCAGGTGCACCCCTTCGTACCGCTCGGCGAGGTCCAGGAACGCCCCGTACTCGGGCATGCCCATGTGGGCGACGACCAGCCGCAGCCGGGGGTGCCGGGCCAGCAGCCGGGCGATCGGCCCGGGACCGGTGTGGCGGCCGGGGACGGGCCCCGACCCGCAGTGGGTGACGACCGGGACGCCGGTCTCGGCGAGCAGGCCCCAGACGGGATCGAGCAGTGGGTCGTTGGGGTCGAAGGCCCCGACCTGGACGTGGCACTTGAAGACCCGGGCGCCCGCCTCGACCGCCCGGCGGGTGTAGGCGGCGGCCTCCGGCTCCGGGAAGAAGGTGGCCGTGTGCAGGCAGTCGGGCGTCCGGGCGGCGAAGTCCGCGGCCCAGGCGTTCAGCCAGGCGGCCATCGCCGGCTTGTGCGGGTAGAGCATCGAGGTGAAGGCGCGCACCCCGAACGCCCGCAGCGTGGCCACCCGCTCGTCCTCGTCGGTGCGGTACGCGATCGGCCACGGCCGGCCCGTGAGCGGGCCGGCGGAGTCGAAGTACGCCCAGACCTTGGCCAGCACCCGGTCCGGCATGAAGTGCGTGTGCACGTCCACGATCCCCGGCAGGCCGAGGCCCTGCCAGAGCTCCCTCACCCGGACGGCGTCGTCCGGCGGGCCTGCGTCCGTCACCTCTGCCACTGTGCCTCCTCCATGGCGGTGATCCTCACACGAACCGCGGCCCGGCAGGGCGGCGGCCCTTGTCAACGGCATCGCGCATCCATAGCATCGCCAGTGTTACAGCAATACTGTCATGCTCGTCGCGAAGCCGGAGGCCGCCGATGACCGAGGCGCGAACGCGACCGGGGGAGGGGTCCTCCGCGGGCGGGCCGCTCGCCGGTGTGCGCGTGGTGGAGCTGGCCGGGATCGGCCCGGCCCCGTTCGCCGCCATGCTCCTCGGCGACCTCGGCGCCGACGTCGTCCGCGTCGACCGGCCCGGCGGTTCCCGGCTCGGCGTCGACCCGGCGCACGACGTCACCAACCGCAACAAGCGCTCCGTGGTCGCCGACCTCAAGAGCGAGGAGGGCGTCCGGCTGGTCCTGGACCTCGCGGCCCGCGCCGACGTCCTGCTGGAGGGCAACCGCCCCGGGGTCGCCGAGCGCCTGGGCGTCGGGCCCGCCGAGTGCCACGCCCGCAACCCCCGCCTCGTCTACGGCCGCATGACCGGCTGGGGCCAGGACGGGCCGCTCGCGCCGCGCGCCGGACACGACATCGGCTACATCGCCGTCGCCGGGGCCCTCGGGATGATCGGTCCCGGCGACGGACCGCCCGCGATCCCGGCCAACCTGCTCGGCGACTACGCCGGCGGCTCCCTCTACCTGGTCACCGGGGTGCTCGCCGCACTGCACCACGCCCGCGCCACCGGCACCGGACAGGTCGTCGACGCGGCCGTCGTCGACGGCGTCGCCCACCTGGGCGCGATGATCCGCGGCATGGTCGCCGCCGGCGGCTGGCAGGACCGGCGCGGCGCGAACCTGCTGGACGGCGGCTGCCCCTACTACGCCGTGTACGAGACCGCCGACGGCGGATGGATGGCCGTCGGCGCCCTGGAACCCGCCTTCTACGCCGAGTTCGCCCGGCTGCTGGGCCTGCCCGGGGACGCGCCGGACCGGGGCGACCTCGGACGCTGGGACGAACTGCGCGCCGTGATCGCGGCCCGCTTCAAGTCCCGTACCCGCCAGGAGTGGACGGAGGTCTTCGAGGGCAGCGACGCCTGCACGTCGCCCGTGCTGTCGCTGACCGAGGCCGCCGCCCACCCCCACCTGGCCGCCCGCGGCACCTTCGCCGGCCCCGGCGGGATCGTCCAGCCCGCCCCGGCCCCGCGCTTCTCCGCCACCCCCGGCGCGCTGCGGCGGCCGCCCGCCCTGCCCGGCGCGCACACCGCGGAGGTCGCCCGCGACTGGGACCTGCCGGCGTCCGGCCCCGGTGCCGCGACGCCCACCACCACCCTCGTCGAGCGGGCCGGCGACCGGCTCCCGTAGCCGGGCCACCGGCGGAAGGCAGGCACCAGCATGCGGCGCGACCTCTTCACGGCCGAGCACGAGGCGTTCCGGGAGACCGTCAGGGCGTTCCTCGCCAAGGAGGTGCTGCCGCACCACGAGCGCTGGGAGAAGGCCGGCATCGTGGACCGGGCGGCCTGGCTCGCCGCCGGCCGCCAGGGCCTGCTGGGCCACGCGGTGCCCGAGGAGTACGGGGGCGGGGGCAGCGAGGACTTCCGCCACGCGGTCGTGCTGGCCGAGGAGTTCGCCCGCGCCGGGGCCCACGGGCTCGCCCTCGGCCTGCACAACGACATCGTCGGCCCGTACCTGACGGGGCTCGCCACCGAGGAGCAGAAGCGGCGCTGGCTGCCGGGGTTCTGCAGCGGCGAGACCATCACGGCCATCGCCATGACCGAGCCCGGCGCCGGCTCCGATCTGCAGGGCATCCGCACCACCGCCACCGACGAAGGCGACGCCTGGGTCCTCGACGGCTCCAAGACCTTCATCTCCAACGGGATCCTCGCCGACCTCGTGGTGGTCGTCGCCCGCACCACCCCCGAAGGCGGCGCGCGCGGGCTGAGCCTGCTCGTGGTGGAACGCGGCATGCCCGGCTTCGAGCGCGGCCGCAACCTCGACAAGATCGGCCAGAAGGCCCAGGACACCGCCGAACTCTTCTTCCACGGCGTACGGGTGCCCAAGGAGAACCTGCTCGGCGCCGAGAACCAGGCCTTCTTCCACCTCATGGCCAACCTCGCCCAGGAGCGGCTCACCATCGCCGTGGCCGCGGCGGCCGCCGCCGAGCACCTGCTGGACCTCACCACCACCTACGTCAAGGAGCGCGAGGCCTTCGGCCGGCCGCTCGCCCGGCTCCAGCACATACGGTTCGAGATCGCCGAGATGGCCACCGAGTGCGCCGTCACCCGCACCTTCGTCGACCGCTGTGTCGGCGAGCACTCGGCGGGCCGCCTCGACGCGGTGCACGCGTCGATGGCCAAATGGTGGGCGACGGAACTGCAGAAGCGGGTCACCGACCGCTGCCTGCAACTGCACGGAGGCTACGGCTACATGAGCGAGTTCCCGATCGCCAGGGCCTTCACCGACGGGCGCATCCAGACCATCTACGGCGGCACCACGGAGATCATGAAGGAGATCATCGGCCGTTCGCTGCTCGGCTGATCCACCCCGACCCCACCCTCACCCCTGCCCGTCACCCACACCGGCACCCTCATCGAAAGGCACCCGACGTTGAGCACCGACGCCTACGTCTACGAGGCCATCCGCACCCCGCGCGGGCGCGGCAAGGCCAACGGCTCCCTGCACGGCACCAAGCCCATCGACCTCGTCACCGGGCTCATCGACGAACTCCGCCGCCGCCTGCCGGGCCTGGACCCGGCCGCGATCGACGACATCGTGCTCGGTGTCGTCACCCCGATCGGGGACCAGGGCTCCGACATCGCCAAGACCGCCGCCATCGCGGCCGGGCTGCCCGAAACCGTGGCGGGCGTCCAGGAGAACCGCTTCTGCGCCTCCGGCCTGGAGGCCGTCAACATGGCCGCCGCCAAGGTCCGTTCCGGCTGGGAGGACCTGGTGCTCGCCGGCGGCGTCGAGTCGATGTCCCGCGTCGCCATGGGCTCCGACGGCGGCGCCTGGGCGATGGACCCGATGACCAGCTACACCACGGGCTTCGTGCCCCAGGGCGTCGGCGCCGACCTCATCGCAACCATCGAGGGATTCAGCCGCCACGACGTGGACTCCTACGCCGCAGAGTCGCAGGCCCGCGCCGTCGAGGCGTGGAAGGAGGGCCGCTTCGACCGCTCCGTCGTCCCCGTCCTCGACCGCAACGGCCTGGTCGTCCTCGACCGCGACGAGCACATCCGGCCCGGCACCACCGCGGAGAGCCTGGCCGGGCTCAAGCCGTCCTTCGCCACGATCGGCGAGGCGGGGGGCTTCGACGCCGTCGCGCTGCAGAAGTACCACTGGATCGAGAGGATCGACCACGTCCACCACGCGGGCAACTCCTCCGGCATCGTGGACGGCGCCGCCCTGGTCGCCATCGGCAACCGCGAGACCGGCGAGCGCTTCGGCCTGACCCCGCGCGCCCGCATCGTCTCCGCCGCGGTCTCCGGTTCGGACCCCACCATCATGCTCACCGGCCCCGCCCCCGCCTGCCGCAAGGCGCTCGCCAAGGCCGGGCTGACCGTCGACGACATCGACCTCGTCGAGATCAACGAGGCCTTCGCCGCCGTCGTCCTGCGCTTCATGCGCGAGATGGGCCTGAGCCACGACAAGGTCAACGTCAACGGCGGCGCCATCGCGCTCGGCCACCCCCTCGGGGCGACCGGCGCCATGATCCTGGGCACCCTCGTCGACGAACTGGAGCGCCGCGACCAGCGGTACGGACTCGCCACGCTGTGCGTCGGCGGCGGCATGGGCATCGCCACCGTCGTCGAGCGCCTCTGACCGACCCAGCCGATCGTTCCCGTCCCGCTTCACCCCGCTACGGAGCCGACCGAACATGACCGCTCTTCCGACGAACACCACCATCCGCTGGGAACAGGACGAGACCGGGGTCGTCACCCTCGTCCTCGACGACCCGAAGCAGTCCGCGAACACCATGAACCAGGCCTTCAGGGAATCCCTGCGGGCCGTCGCCGACCGCCTGGAGGCGGAACGCGACTCCGTCCGCGGCGTCATCGTCACCTCCGCCAAGAAGACCTTCTTCGCCGGCGGCGACCTCAAGGACATGATCAAGGCGGGTCCCGAGGACGCCCCGCAGATCTTCGAGGCCGGCATGGGCATGAAGCGCGACCTGCGCCGCATCGAGACCCTCGGCAAGCCCGTGGTCGCCGCGATCAACGGCGCTGCCCTCGGCGGTGGTTACGAGATCGCGCTCGCCTGCCACCACCGCGTCGCGCTCGACGCGCGCGGCTCGAGGATCGGCCTGCCCGAGGCCACCCTCGGCCTGCTCCCCGGCGGCGGCGGGGTCGTCCGCACGGTGCGGCTGCTCGGCATCACCGACGCCCTGCTGAAGGTGCTGCTGCAGGGCAACCAGTACGACCCGCGGCGCGCACTGGAGAACGGGCTGGTCCACGAGGTCGCCACCGACCACGACGACATGCTCGCCAAGGCGCGCGCCTTCATCGACGCCCACCCCGAGTCGGCACAGCCCTGGGACGCCAAGGGCTACCGCATCCCCGGCGGCACCCCCAGCACCCCCGCGTTCGCGGCCAACCTGCCCGCCTTCCCGGCCAACCTGCGCAAGCAGCTCGCCGGCGCGCCCTACCCGGCGCAGCGCAACATCCTCGCCACCGCCGTGGAGAGCGCCCAGGTCGACGTCGGCACCGCCTTCGCCATCGAGGCCCGCTACTTCACCGAGCTGGTCACCGGCCCGATCGCCAAGAACATGATCCAGGCGTTCTTCTTCGACATGCAGGCCGTCAACTCCGGCGCCAGCCGCCCCAAGGACGTCCCGGCCCGGACCGTCTCCAAGGTGGCCGTCCTCGGCGCCGGCATGATGGGGGCGGGCATCGCCTACTCCTGCGCCAAGGCGGGCATCGAGGTCGTCCTGAAGGACGTCAGCGCCGAGGCCGCCGAGCGCGGCAAGGCGTACTCCGCCGGACTCCTCGACAAGGCCCTGGCCAGGGGCCGCACCACCCCGGAGCAGCGGGACGAGTTGCTCGCCCGGATCCACCCCACCGCCGACCCCCAGGACCTGGCGGGCTGCGACGCCGTCATCGAGGCGGTCTTCGAGGACCCGGCCCTGAAGCACAAGGTATTCCAGGAGATCGAGGGCGTCGTCGCCCCCGACGCCCTGCTGTGCTCCAACACCTCCACCCTGCCCATCACGGTCCTGGCGGAGGGCGTGCAGCGCCGCGAGGACTTCATCGGCCTGCACTTCTTCTCGCCGGTCGACAAGATGCCGCTGGTCGAGATCATCAAGGGCGCCCGCAGCGGCGACGAGGCGGTCGCCCGAGCCTTCGACCTGGTCCGGCAGATCCGCAAGACCCCGATCGTCGTCAACGACTCGCGCGGCTTCTTCACCTCGCGCGTCATCGGGCACTTCATCAACGAGGGCGTGGCGATGGTCGGCGAGGGCGTCGACCCCGCCACCGTGGAGCAGGCCGCCGCCCAGGCAGGCTACCCGGCCAAGGTGCTCTCCCTGATGGACGAGCTGACGCTGACGCTGCCACGAAAGATCCGCGAGGAGGCGCGCCGCGCGGTGGAGGAGGCCGGCGGCAGCTGGCGGCCGCACCCGGCCGACGCCGTCATCGACCGCATGGTCGAGGAGTTCGGCCGCACCGGGCGCAGCGGCGGCGCCGGCTTCTACGACTACGCGGAGGGCAAGCGGGCCGGCCTGTGGCCGGGGCTGCGCGAGCACTTCACCAAGCCGGAGGCGGCGGCCGTCCCCTTCGAGGACCTCAAGGAGCGCATGCTCTTCGCCGAGGCCCTGGACACCGTCCGCTGCCTCGAGGAGAACGTCCTCACCTCCGTCGCCGACGCCAACATCGGCTCCATCATGGGCATCGGCTTCCCCGCCTGGACCGGCGGCGTCCTGCAGTACGTCAACGGCTACCCCGGCGGCCCGGCCGGCTTCCTCGCCCGCGCCGAGGAGCTGAGGGCCGCCTACGGCGAGCGCTTCGCGGCACCGGAGCTGCTGGTGCGCAAGGCCGAACGCGGCGAGACCTTCACCGACGGCTGACCCGACCGACCGGTGCCGCGGTCCCCCGCGCCGGGGGACCGCGGCACCGCCGTGTCAGTCCTCGCCGCGCCCCCGGTCGCCGAGCCCGGCGGCCGTGGCCCGCAGCTCCTCGGCGAGCGACCGCTGGAAGGCGGTGACCAGGGCCTGGACGACCATCGGCTGCAGGTCGTCGGTGAGCCTGCGCATCCGGGCCCGGTCCTCCGGCGCGGGGCGCCCCGCCACGTACGGCTGCCACACCTCCTGCTGGAAGAGCCGGTGCAGCTCGTGGGCGACCGCGCGCGCGTGCTTCAGCACGATCTCCCGGGTGGCGAGCAGCGTCTCCAGCGGGATCGGCACGTCCAGCAGGCGCACGCCCAGGTGCAGCAGCGCCGGGTTCACCAGCAGCACACCGGGATCCGCTGTGGGGTGCAGGACGCCCATGGCCGCCAGCCGGTCCAGGTCGGGGCCGCTCAGCGGTCGGCCCGCGCGCTGCTCGAGCCGGTCCCGGGGCAGTTCCTCCGCGGCGTCCGGCATCCACGTCGCCACCAGCGCCCGGTGCAGTGCGAGGTCCTCGGGGGTGATGTCGGCGGGCAGCTGGTCCAGGTAGCGGCCGATCGCGGCCAGCG
Source organism: Streptomyces sp. NPDC058864 (assembly GCF_042742985.1). Classification (NCBI taxonomy): domain Bacteria; kingdom Bacillati; phylum Actinomycetota; class Actinomycetes; order Kitasatosporales; family Streptomycetaceae; genus Streptomyces; species Streptomyces sp. NPDC058864. The sequence continues at coordinate 32,694 of NZ_JBHYMQ010000072.1, forward strand.
TGAGCCCCTGCCGCTGCAGCTCCTCGATCAGCGCCAGCCGGGCCAGGTGGTCCGGCCCGTACAGACCGACGCGGCGGGTGCCCAGTTCCGGCGGCGGCAGCAGGCCCTTGGCACTGTAGAAGCGGATCGTGCGGACCGTCGTACCGGACCGTGCCGCGAGCTCGTCCACCGTCAGGCGCGGCTCCTCGGCCCCCGGCGCGGTCTGCCGGGCGGGGGACTGCGTCATGCGCCGGATCTCGCTCTCTGCCTCGCCGCGCTGGTCATGCCACCAGTATGACCGGTCACGGTGCGCAGCCGGGGGCCGCTCACGCGGCCCGGGCGACCGGTGCCTTCTCCGCCCGCGTGTCGTCGGCACGATCCACGGGCGGATTGCCGGGGTGATCCCGGGAGGCCGTTGAACTCGTGCCGCGCGCCGTGCTCGACGGCGCGTGAAGGTCGCTGCGGCACCCGCGCTCGACCTCCGTACGCCGGGGCGTTGGCCGCGGGCCTCAGGATTCCGCGGGGCGGCGGGAGCCGGGGCCGGTGTCGAGCGCGCCCGCGAAGTGCTGCGCGAGGCCCGTGACCTTGATGACCCGCAGCAACTGGGGCGGCAGCGAGGTCAGCCGCAGGGCCGTGCCCGCGGCCGTCGTCCTGCGCAGGACGACGATCAGTGCGGACAGGCCCGAGGAGTCGCACACGGCGACCCCGGACAGGTCGAGGACCAGTTCCGCGGGCGGGCCGCCGGGGGAGAGTTCGTCCGTCACGGCGTCCAGCAGGTCCGGCGCGGTCTCGTGGTCGAGGTCCCCGGAGAGGTGGAGGACGACGCTGCCCGTGCGGGAGCGGTCGGTCGTCATGTGCAGGGGTGGCAGATGCGGGTGCGTCATGCGGTCTTCGCCGGCCGCTCCGGTGCGGTCGTCCCCTCCGTTCGCCGGATCGTGGAGACGCCCGACTCGAGGAGCGCGAGCGCCCGGGGGAAGTCGCGCAGGGTCGTGGCCATGAGCCGCAGGCTCACGGTCAGCGCGGTCGCGGGAACGCCGCGGGCCGCGAGGATCCGCGCGGTCCAGACGAGGAAGTCGCCGAAGAGTTCGGCGTCGTCGACGTACAGGGCCGCCGCCAGGTGGTCGGCGATGTGGCCCAGGTCCTCGGCGGTGTGGTCGAGTTGGCGCCGGGTGTACGAGCGGCTCGCCGGGAGGACCCCGGGGAGCGCCTCCAAGGTCTCGGCGACGAGCCGGGATCTGGCCCGCGCCACCAGGGTGTACTCGTCGTCGGCGAGGTGGGTGAGGGTCTCGTGCGGCCGCCGCACCCGCGGCGGCCAGGCCCGGGCCAGCCGGTCGGCGGCGTCCGGGGCCGACGCCGCCCAGGCGTCCGCGCCGAGTTGGAGCGCGTAGCGGCCGTCGCGCCCGAAGCCGCGGCCGCCCGCGAGCACCGCCACGCCCGCCGCCTGGCACGCGGTGATCGTGGCGTGCGCCTTGGGCAGCCGTACGGTGAGCGACGAGCTCAGCGCCACGGCGTCGGGGCCGGTCGTGTGCAGGTGCGCCACCAGGTGCTGGGCCGGGACGTGGGCGCCCAGGAAGTCGACGTGCCAGCCGCGCAGCCGCAGCGTCTCGGCGACCAGCCGCGCGGGCATGGTGTGCCACTCGCCGTCCACGCAGGCGACCACCACGCGGCCCACCGGGGGAGAGCCCCGCCGGTCCGGCGGGGCTCCGGTCAGGGCGGCGACGGCGCGCTCGCTGATCGCGGTCGCCGCGTGCTCCTGGCCGACGGTGATCCGGCCGGCCGCCCACTCCCTGCCGATCCGCCGCTGCGCGGGTGCGATGACCTCGTGCAGGATCCGCTCCGGCCGCAGGCCGTCGCCGACGGCGGCCTCCACCACGGCCACGGCCGCGTACTCGTCCCCGCCCGCGATGGCGGCGAACAGGGCGTCGGCCCGGTCCTCCGCCGGACCGGGGGCCGCCGCCCGGGTGCTCACGGTGCTCATCCAGTGAACCTGCCCGGTCCGTGGCCGTTCACCGCACTCAAATGGGTGCCGCGCGGGGCGGCCACGCCGACCAGCGCGATGTCGTCGTGGGGACGGTCGGCGAGCCACTCGGTGGTGCGCATCTCCACGTGCTCGACGAGGGCCTCCACCGGCATGCCGACGCAGCCGGCCACGGTCGTCTTCAGCCGCTCCGAGCCGAAGAACTCACGGCCCGTCACCCCGCCGCGGGCCTCGGTGACGCCGTCCGAGTAGAGCAGGCAGCTCTCCCCGGGCTGCAGCACCGTGGTGAAGGTCGTGGCCCGTACGTCGGGCACGGCCCCGATCAGCGTGCCGGTGGTGTCGGCCTCCTCCACCTCCCCGGAGGCCCGCAGGATGAGCGGCGCCGGATGCCCGCCCGCGGTCAGCCGCAGCCGCACCTGGCCGTGGCCGAGCGGGGTCACGCCCGCCAGCACCATCGTGGCGAAGCGCGCGTGGGCGGTGTTGAGCAGCGCGTGGTTGAGCAGCGTCAGCAGTCGGACATGGTCGGTCTCGACCAGCCGCAGGGCGCTGAGCGTGTTGCGGATCTTGCCGGTGAGGACGGCGGCCTCCAGGCCCTTGCCGCACACGTCCCCCAGCACCACCGTGCTCTCGCCGTCGGACTCCTCCGCCGGGTAGGCGTCGTAGAAGTCCCCGCCGATGCGCAGCGTCTCGCGGGACGGCCGGTAGGAGCCCGCGACCTCGGTGCCCCTGATGGGCTTGAGCCGCGGCGGCAGCAGGTCCTCCTGGAGCACGGCGGCGCTGCGCGCCTGTTCGGTGTAGAGGACGGAGGCGGAGATCGCGGCGCCGGCCCGGGCGGCGAAGATCCGGGCGAAGGTCTCCTCCTCGGTCGTGAACGGCCCGCCGAGACGGCGCATCAGGACGAGCGCGCCCGCCGGGACCCCGTTGCCCGGGAGCGGGGTCACCAGCAGCGACACCGGGACGCCGAAGTCCTCCGGGAGCAGCCACTGCGGCGCCCGCGCGGGATCGATCCAGCGGGACGGCACCGGGGGGAACCCGGCCAGCGCCTCCGCCAGCCCCGGCACCTCGGCGGGGTCGGCGGCCAGGGAGGACTCCTCCACGCCGGGGCGCCCCGCGACGGCCCGGGTCAGCCGCAGCCGCCGCCGGTCGGGCGGGGTGATGACCACCGCGGCGTCGGCGAGCCGGGAGGCGGCCAGTTCGGCCGTGGCGGCCACGCACTTGCGCGGGTTGAGCGAGGAGAGCAGGCGGGCGGACGCCTCGGCCAGGAACTCCGTTCGCCCGTGGGCCAGCCGCAGTTCGCGGTCGGTGCTGCGGGCGTCCGTCACGTCGGTGAGATACCAGGCGTGGTGGCCGCCCGGGAGGTCGGCGCGGCGTGCCGTCACCTGCCGGCTCCCCACGCAGCCGTGGGCGGCGGGCGCACCGGAGGCGTCCGCGGCCGTCAGCCACGAGGGAGCGGTCCCGGCGAGCGGCCGGCCGGCCACCACCTGCGGCGCCCAGGAGGTGATCACGGCGTTCACGGCACGTATCACCCCGGCGCGGTCGCACACCACGACGGCGGTCTCGGTCAGGGACTCGATCAGCGCGCGCAGCACCCGTTGCCCGATCCGAGCGGAGGTGCCTGACCCCTGCTCGCGAGCCACAGATGAGCGCGGAGGCGGGAGAGACGTCACAATGCGGTAGGAGCAAGGCCGGGGCCGTGTGGGACCGTCGGGCTCGCTCCGGTCACCCTCTCGTACCTGGACGAAGGTTGGCTGGGCAAACAGTTGCCCTTCGGCAAGAGTCTTCCCCATCGCCCGTCACCAGGCAAGCTCCTCCCAGCGGTTCACTGCCAGTCGAGGCACACCACCAGCGCGTCGTCCTCGGCCTCCGGCAGGACGCGGTGACCCGGCAGTTCGCCCAGGATCGCCCGCGGGACGTCCGCGGCCGGGAGCAGCCGGGTGGCCAGGGCCGCGCGGGCCAGCGCCCGTTCGCCGTAGGTCTCACCGCCGGGTGCGGCGGTCGCGTACACGCCGTCGCTGACCACCAGGAGCCGGTCTCCGGAACGCACCTCGAAGGGCTGCGGCACGTAGGGGGTGTCCTCGAACATGCCCAGGGGCGACTGTGCCTCGAATTCGATCCTGTCCACCGCCGAGCCGCGCAGCCGGTACACGCGCGGCGATCCGGCCTCGACCACCTCGGCCGCACCGGTCACGAGGTCGAAGCGCATCAGCAGGACCGAGACGTACCGATCGCCGCGGTGCCGGGCGTAGACGGCCTGGTCCGCGAGCATCGCCTGGTCGGCGAGGGGGACGCCGGCCCGCCGGGCGTTGCGCAGCGCGTTCACGGTGAGGCTGGTCAGCAGGGCCGCCTCGATGCCCTGGCCCATGCCGTTGGTGACGCTCAGCGTGAGGTCCCGCTCGGAGGCCGACCAGTCGAAGTTGTCGCCGTGGATGTCGTAGGCGGGCTCCAGCTGGGCTCCGAGCGCGTACTCGGGGCGGGCGCAGGCCCGTCCGGGCAGCAGCTCCCACTGCACCTCCGCGGCGAGGGTGAGCCGGTCCCGGCGGCGGGCGCGCAGGTAGCGGTCGGTGTCCCGGTCGGCGACGAGGAGGTGGTGGCCGAGGATCTCGGCGACCTCCGCGAGCTCGCGCACCTCCTCCGCGGCGGGTTCACCGGGGAGGGCCACGCTGAGCACGCCGATCCGGTCGCCGCGCACGCTCACCGGCAGGTGGACGCGCACGCCGCCGTCCCCCGCCGGCTCGGTGAACGGTTCCTGGGCGCCGAAGGCCCGGCCCTCGGGTGTTCCCGCGAGGGGTACGGCGGCCTCCGCGGGCTCGGGTGCGGAGACCGGCTGGAGCACCGCCAGGCCGTAGTCGGCGAGCAGGATCTCCACGGAGCGGGCCGCGCAGTGGGTGCGCAGGACGTCCTCGAGGATGGCGGGCAGGGCGTGCGGGGGTGCCGCGCGCAGGGCGCGTTCGGCGGCGAGCGGGGCGTGTCGGTTCACCGGGGTGCGACGGTCCTTCTGGGTGCGTGGGCGGGTCGGTTAGCGTGGTGGCGCGTCGTGTGGCGCGCCCTGTCCTGTCTTCGTCTACCCGCTCGCCGGCGGTGTCCCGCCGGCGGCACGCCGTGAGGAGGTTCACTTGCCCGCAACCGCCGGATCGCAGCGGGACGCCGCCGTGGCCGCGGCGTCGTCCGTGGTCGAGGCGCTCGAGGTGCTGTGGGGCCGCGGCCGTGACGCGGGCGACCCTCCCGTGCCGCCCTCGCAGCTGCGCGTGCTGTTCGCGCTGGAGGGCAACGAGGGGATCAACCTGCGGACGCTGTGCGACGCCCTGGGCGCCGGGCCGCCCGCGGTGAGCCGGCTCTGCGACCGGCTGCAGGCGGTGGGGTACCTGACCCGGGACACCAGCCCCACCTCGCGCCGGGAGGTGTGCCTGTGGCTCACGCCGCGCGGTGCCGCCTTCCTCGCCCAGCTGCGGGAACGCCGCGAGCAGGAACTGGCGACGGTCGTGGCGGCGATGCCCGAACGGGCCCGGCGCGCGTTGCTGGAGGGGCTGACCGCGTTCCGTTCCGCCGCCGAGACGACGGGGCTCGGTGCCGTACGGCCGCTCCCGGGGGACCGCAGTAACACCGCGTAGCCGTCCGGCCGTGCTCGCCGGCGCGCATCCGGCGCCGGGGGGCGGTTGGCCGACGGGTCGCCGTTCGTGCAATTGTTGCGTTCGACTACTGTTGCCAAACGGCAATGATCAAGGATGATCGGCACTGTCCCAAAGGGCACCCGGCCAGGGTGCCGTTCGCGTACGATCCCATCGCCCCACCCGGGGCACCGCAGGTGTGGGGAGACGATGTGGAAGGCAACACGCTGACGCCCCCCGAGGGTGTCATCCCCAGACAGGGCGACGGCCGGCGCGGCCGGCTCTCGGTCCTCCTCGTCGAGGACGACGCGGGGGACGCGCTGCTCGTGGAGGAACTGGTCGCCGACAGCGGGGTGCCCGTCGAACTGCGCTGGGTGCGCACGCTGGCCGAGGCCGGCACCGAACTGGCCGCGCGCCCCGCCGACTGCGTCCTGCTGGACCTGCACCTGCCCGACGGCCAGGGCCTCGACGTCCTCGGTCACGCCCTGTCGCTCACCGACCGCGCCGCCGTCGTCGTGCTCACCGGTCTCGCCGAGGAACGGACCGGCCTGGCCGCGCTCTCCGCCGGTGCCCAGGACTACCTGGTCAAGGGACGCGTCGAGGGCGAACTCCTCGGCCGCGCGCTGCGCTACGCGGTCGAACGCAAGCAGGCCGAACGCGCGGCCGTCGCCCTGCGGGCCAGCCAGATGCGGGCCCAGGAGAACGCGCGCCTGGAGCGCGGACTGCTCCCGCTGCCCATGCTGCGCACCAAGGACGTCACCGTCACGCCCCGTTACCGACCCGGCCGGGCCGACTCCCTGCTCGGCGGCGACTTCTACGACGTCGTGGAGACCGATGAGGGCGTCGTCCACACCCTCATCGGGGACGTGTCCGGGCACGGGCCCGACGAGGCCGCGCTCGGCGTCGGACTGCGCATCGCCTGGCGCACCCTGGTGCTGACCGGAGTCGAGGGCGCCCGGCAACTCGCCCTGCTGGAGCAGGTGCTGGTGGCCGAACGCGCCGCCCCCGAGATCTTCGCCACCGCCACCATCCTCACCCTCGCCCCCGACCGCCGTACCGCACGCGTGTGGCGCGCGGGCCACCACGGACTGCTCAACCTGACCCCGGACGGCACCGTCGAGTACACCGAGCCGCCCCGCGGGCCCGCCCTGGGCGTGGTGCCCGGCGCGGGGGAGTGGCCCGAGGGCCGGCTCGAACTGCGCCCCGGCCAGTCGCTGATGCTCTTCACGGACGGCCTGTTCGAGGGCCGCACCGACCAGGGACGGCTCGGTGAGGAGGGCCTGCTCGCCCTGGCCAGGCAGCACGCCACGCTGCCCGCCTCGGAGTTCGTCGACACCCTGATCGCGCGCGCCGAGGCGCTGGCCGCCGACCACGGCGGCCTGGACGACGACCTGGCCGTGGTCCACCTCACCTGGAGCGCCTCGCCGTGACGGGCGCCCGCGCACGGCTGACCGTCCAGGGCTGGATCGTGCTGGTCCTCGCCGCTCTGGGGGTGTTCATGACCGTGGCCGCGGGCGTCGGCCTCACCCAGCTGCGGCGCACGGCGCAGGTCTCGGACCACCTCATCGACCGGGTCTCGCCCGCGCGGGTGGAGGCCTACCGGTTGCAGACCGCCCTGGTGGACCAGGAGACCGGGGTCCGCGGCTACGCCATCACCGGGGACCCGGACTTCCTGGCGCCCTACACCCGCGGCCGGGCCGTCGAGGAGGACGCCGCGCGCCGCATGCGCACCCTGCTGGACGGCCACCCCGAGCTCGTACGCGACCTGGAGGCGCTGCGGCAGGCCGCCGCCGACTGGCGGCGGCGGTACGCCCGGCAGGTCGTCGACCGCACCGAGGCCCTCGGCGCCGCCACCCCCGACGCGGCCACCACCCGCCGGGGCAAGGAGGCCTTCGACCGGGTCCGGGCCCTGTCCGGGACGCAGGCCCGCCGGCTGGACGCCGAACGCGCGGCGGGCACGCGGCAGCTGGCGGACGCCCGTACCCTGCGCGACCGGGTCTTCGGGTTCATGGTGGTGGCCTTCTTCCTCACCGCGGTCGCGCTCGCCGTCCTGGTGCGGCTGATGGTCGTCCGCCCGCTGAACCGGCTCCGCGAAGCCGTGCAGGACGTGTCGGGCGGCGAGTACGACCGCCGCATCCCGTCCCACGGCCCCGCGGACCTGCACGCCGTGGGCGCCGCGGTGGAGGGGATGCGGCTGCGCATCGTCACCGAACTGGGGGAGTCGCGGCGCAAGGAGGAACAGCTGCGCCACGAGGGGGAGCTGCGCGAGCTGCAGGCCGAGGAACTGCGCCGCTCCAACGCGGAGCTGGAGCAGTTCGCCTACGTCGCCTCCCACGACCTGCAGGAACCGCTGCGCAAGGTCGCGTCCTTCTGCCAGCTGCTGGAGAAGCGCTACGGCGGCAGCCTCGACGAACGCGGCACCCAGTACATCGCCTTCGCCGTCGACGGCGCCAAGCGCATGCAGGTGCTCATCAACGACCTGCTGACCTTCTCCCGGGTCGGGCGGCTGGGTGACGCCAGCGTCCCGGTCGCGCTCGACGAGCCGCTGGACCGCGCACTGGGCAACCTGTCCGTCGCGATCGAGGAGTCGGGCGCCGTGGTCGAGCGCCCGCCCGTGCTGCCCGCCACCGTGGGCGACCCGACCCTGCTGACCATGCTCTGGCAGAACCTGGTCGGCAACGCGGTCAAGTTCCGCGCGGAGCACCGTCCGCCGCGGGTGACCATCACCCTGGACGGGCCGGTGGCGCCGGACGGGCCCGGGCGCTCGGACGGCGACGGCATGCTGCGCTTCTCGGTCACCGACAACGGAATCGGCGTGCCCGCGGAGTTCGCCGACAAGATCTTCGTCATCTTCCAGCGCCTGCACAGCCGGGACAGCTACGGCGGCACGGGCATCGGGCTCGCGCTGTGCAAGAAGATCGTCGAGTACCACGGCGGCCGGATCCGGCTCGACCCCGGGCGGCCCGAGGGCACCCGCATCAGCTTCACCCTGCCGGCGGCCGCCGTGCGGGAACCCGCACCGGAGGAAGGGTCCGAGTGAACCTGCAGGAACCGGAACCGATCATCGTGCTGCTCGTCGAGGACGACCCCGGCGACGAGCTGATGACCCGCGAGGCGTTCCAGGAGAACAAGGTCCGCAACGTCCTGCACGTCGTACGGGACGGCGAGGAGGCCCTCGACTTCCTCCACCGGCGTGGGGACCACGCCGGCGCACCGCGCCCCGGGCTGATCCTCCTCGACCTCAACCTGCCGCGCTTCGACGGCCGTCAGGTGCTCGCCGCGATCAAGGCCGACGCCGACCTGTGCACCATCCCGGTCGTCGTCCTCACCACCTCGGAGGCGGAGGAGGACATCCTGCGCAGCTACAAGCTGCACGCCAACGCGTACGTGACCAAGCCGGTCGACTTCGACCGCTTCATCGACGTGGTCCGGCAGATCGACGACTTCTTCGTGACGGTGGTGAAGCTGCCGGGCCGCTGATCCGGGCGCCCGGCGCGGCTCAGACCCTCCGCCAACGGGCCATCGCCCAGGAGAACACCCCGAACAGGGCCAGTCCCGCCGCGATCACCGCCAGCAGCCACGGCCCGGCGGGGGTGTCCTGGAACGTCCGCAGCGTGTCGTCCAGTCCCTTCGCCCGGTCCGGGTCGAAACGCACCGCCGCGACGACGACGAAGCAGCCCGCGGCGGCGAACACCACGCCCCGGCTGGCCCCTCCGGCCACCCCGAGGAAGTCGACCACCCGGCGGGTCCGCGCCGACATCGCGCCGGTCCGCAGGTGCTTGCGGAAGCGGCGCAGCAGGGCCCGCACCGCGATCCACACCCCGGCTCCCGCGAGCGCCAGCCCCGCCGCGCCCACCAGCCAGCGGCCCATGGGCCAGTCCAGGGCGCGCGCGGTGACGTCCTTGGATGCCTTGTCGCTCGAACCGCCCGCGGACGAGCCGTCCACCGCGAAGGTCACCACGGAGTACGTCACGAAGGCGTAGAACACCGCCCGAGCCGCGGACATCAGGCGCTTGCCGGCCTTGTCCCCGTCCGGTCCCGCCGCACCGAACGCCGCCTCCGACAACCGCCACAGCGTCATCCCGGCGAACCCCACCGCCAGGGCCCAGACCAGGAACCCGCCGAAGGGCTGCGCCGCGAGCCGGGCGACCGCGCCGCCCCGGTCGGCCTGTTCCGAGGACCCGTCGAAGGCGACCTGCAGCGCGAGCACCCCGAGCAGGGCGTAGATGACCCCACGTGCCGCCAGACCCGCCCGCGCCCCGGCGCGGATCGCCTTTCTCCCCTGCGTCCCGGGCCGTACCGCGCCCGTATCCACCCTCGTCCCCACTCCTGCCTCCCTGCCCCGATTGCCTTCCGGTCCCCCGGGTGCCCCGTCGCGGCCGGAACACACCCGGCGCACGGCGGCACGCGGCTGCGTGGAGTCCCCGGCCGGGGGTATCCGCGTGGTGCGAACACACTTCCGGCCGGGCGGCCGGACGAGGTTGGGGTTGAGGTGGAGATGGAGATCTCGAGCATCATCAGTGCCATCGTGATCGGTCTGATCATCGGTGTGCTGGGGCGTCTGGTGGCGCCGGGTCGGCAGCCGATCGGGGTGCTGTGGACGATCGTCGTCGGCATCGTGGCGGCCTTCATCGGCAGCGCGATCGCCCAGGGGTTCGGCGTCGCCGACACCGACGGCGTCGACTGGATCGAGTGGCTGATACAGATCGGCCTCGCGGCCGTCGGAGTGAGCCTGCTGTCGCGGAGCCGGTCGCGGCGGTGAGCACCCCGGTCCGGCCGCCCCTGTTCGGGGACGGCCGGACCGCGTGCGGGACGGCGACCGTGCCGGTCGCCGTCCTCGTCGTGCCGGGGGCACGCCGCGCGCGACGGGGCGGCCGATGGTAAGTCAGCCATGAGGTGCACGATCGAGCAGTGGGAGGGTGCCGTGTCCAGTGACGACGCGGACGGACGGACCGGCCCGGCGGACGGGCGCGACGAGACCGAGGACGAGCGCGCCGACCGGAAGTGGGGCGAGCTCATCCAGGAGGTGCGGGTCGCCCAGACGGGCGTGCAGATCCTCTTCGGCTTCCTGCTGACCGTCGTCTTCACCCCGCACTACCAGCGGCTCGGGACGACCGACCACACGATCTACATCGTCACGGTGGTGCTCGGCGCCTGCGCGACCGGGGCGCTGATCGGCCCGGTCTCCTTCCACCGGATCGTCTCGGGCCGCCGCATCAAGCCGCAGGCCGTGCGCTGGGCCTCCCGGCTCACCTTCGTCGGGCTCGTGCTGCTGCTGGCGACGATGACCTCGGCCCTGCTGCTGGTGCTGCGCGCCGCCACCCACGACGCCTATGTGCCGTGGCTCGTCCTCGCCGTCCTGGTCTGGTACCTGGTCTGCTGGTACGGGCTGCCGCTCTGGGCCCGGTACCGCCACACGGGCGACTGACCCGCGGCGCGGGCCGCGACGCGAAGGCGGTGGCCGGGAAACTGTCATTGAAATAAGCTGGTACAGTGATAACAGCTTGGGTTACTGTCTGACCCAAATATGCTTCCGCATCAGCCTTCAGCTTTTGCAGAATCATTGCGGAGATTTCTTGTGGAGAATACTCTTTGTCTTCAATCTTCTCCTTATGATTGGAACCCATGTGACGCTTGATGGAGCTAATTGTGCGG
>NZ_JBHYMQ010000073.1:0-43110 GCF_042742985.1 Streptomyces sp. NPDC058864
GCGGGGGTCAGCCCGCGGCCAGCCGCCGCGCCGCCTCCGCGATGTGCGTGCGGGAGATCCCTGCGGCGTCCATGAGTTCCTCGGCCGTGCCGGAGCCCGGCAGGTCGCGGACGGCCAGGTGGGCGAAGGCCGGGCCCTGACGCCGTGCGGCGAGGGCGGACAGCACGGCCTCGCCCAGGCCGCCCTCGGGGTGGTGGTCCTCGGCGACGACCAGGGCACCGGTGTCGCGGGCGGCGCGCGCGAGGGCGTCGGCGTCCACCGGCTTGACCGAGTACAGGTCGATCACCCGGGCCGTGATGCCCTCACCGGCCAGCACGTCGGCCGCGGCCAGGCACTCGTGCAGGGTGACCCCGGCCCCGACGAGGGTGACCTCGTCGTCGCCGGACTGCCGCAGCGTCTTGGAGCCGCCGACCGGGAACGACTCGTCGGGCCCGTACAGGACCGGATACGCCCCGCGCGTGGTGCGCAGGTACGAGATGCCGTCGAGGTCGGCCTGGGCGGCCGTCAGCGCGGCGGCGGACGTGGCGTCACTGGGGTACAGCACCGTGGACCCGTGGACCGCGCGCATCATCGACAGGTCCTCCACGCCCATCTGCGACGGCCCGTCCGCACCGATCTCCACACCGCAGTGACTTCCCGAAAGGGCCATCGAGATCTGCGAGATGGCCGCCATGCGGATGAAGTCGTGGGCCCGGGTGAGGAAGGCCGCGAACGTCGCGGCGTACGGGCGGTAGCCGCGAACGGCCATGCCCACGGCCGAGGCGATCATCTGCTGCTCGGCGATGTAGGTCTCGAAGTACCGTTCGGGGTAGGCCTTGCCGAAGTCCTCGGCGTGCGTGGAGTTGCCGACCTCGGCGTCCAGGACCACGACGTCGGGACGGGCGCCGACGGCGACGAGCGCCTTGCCGAAGGCGACCCGGGTGGCGACCGTGTCCCCGAGCCGGAAGTGCGGCAGGTCCACGGTCGTCGCGGTGATCGGCGGCCGCGCTGCGGCCTCGGGCGGCAGCGGGCCGCGGACGGTCAGGTGGCGCACGCCGCCCAGTTCCTGGATGGCGTGCTCGGCGAGGTCCGGCGGCAGCGGCTTGCCGTGCCAGCCCTCGTGGTCGGCGACCTCCGGGACACCCTGCCCCTTGACGGTCCTGGCGACGATGACGGTGGGCGCCTGCCCGTCCGCCGCGGTGGCCAGCGCCCGGTCGACGGCCTGGAGGTCGTGCCCGTCGACGACGAGGGCACGGCAGCCGAAGGCCTCGACACGGCGGGCGTACGCCTCGGTGTCCCACTGCAGTTCGGTGGGGCCGCGCTGACCGAGCCGGTTGACGTCGACGATCGCGACGAAGTTGGGCAGCCGCCGCTGACCGGCCTTGTCCAGGGCCTCCCACACCGAGCCCTCGGCCATCTCGCTGTCGCCGCACAACACCCAGACCCGGTACGGCTCGTGCTCCAGGTCGCGGCCCGCCGTGGCGATGCCCACGCCGTAGGCGATGCCCTGGCCCAGCGATCCGGTCGCCACGTCCACCCACGGCAGGACGGGGGTCGGGTGGCCCTGGAGGCGCGCTCCGAAGGTGCGGTAGGTCGTCATGAGTTCGCGCTCGTCGACGGCGTCCGCGGCGTGGAACATCGCGTACAGCAGGGGAGACGCGTGTCCCTTGGAGAAGATGAGGTGGTCGTTGGCCGGGTTCTCGGGCTGCTGCCAGTCGTACTTGAGATGACGTGCCATCAGCACGGCCATCAGGTCGGCGGCGGACAGACTGGAGGTGGGGTGGCCCGAGCCGGCCGCGGTGCTGGCCCGCACGGAGTCCACACGGAGCTGCTGGGCGAGTTCGAAGACCTGTTCCAGGTCGCTGTCGGGCCCGATCGGGCGGGCGGCGGCTTTCTGGTCCGTCATGACGGATTCCCTCTTCGCACGGAGGACTCTTCGTACCTGATGCCTGCTACCCACCGGTTTGGGCAGCACTCATCCCGGCCGGCCGGCGTCAGCGCAGGGGCCCGCGGCGCGAACGCCGCCACCGGGCTCCGACGTAGACCAGGTCGAGCACGAGCACCACGATGCCGATGACCAGCAGATAGAACAGACCGTCGGCGACCGCGCCGATGAGCCCGAGGACGACGGCCACCAACAACAGCAGGAGAAAGAGCGCCATGGCCAGAACACCTCCCCGGCGCGACGTGGTGCGCTCAGCGCCGGGCGAGCTTCCGTTCGCCGCCGGCACCCGGGTGGTAGGCCATGTCGTAGTACTGGAAGATCTCCCCTTCCTGCTCGGCGGGCAGGACGTCGTCCGTCCCGATGGACGGAGCCTTCTTCACCAGCCCCTTGGACTGGGCGACCTGGACGTAACCGGGCCCCACGACCGCCTCGTCGAGGGGGACGAACACCAGTCGCTGCCGCGTCGGCAGCCCCGTGCGCACCGTCGCCATGGCGGGCTCGTCGGTGGCGGTGTCGACGTAGACCGCTTCCAGCGCACCGATCTTGTGCCCCTTGGGGTCGATGACGTCGCGGTCGCGCCACTCGCGGATATCGGCTGAATGGATCATGCGCTGCTCCTCGGTGGAGCGCCGGACTGGCGTCGATCCCCGGCGCGGGCGCGCCGGGACCGCCCTGGCCGGGCCGCCGCAGGTGAGTGCGTTCCTGCTCGCTTTCTCATGCTACGTCCGGAACCCGGATCCGGCCGGAGCTCCGTTTACGGCGGCCGGCCCCGGCAACGCGATACGTAGGGGGTGTGTTCGCCTGCCGACCGGCCCTTGGAGGCCGTGATGGACGTCGTGGAAGAGGACCCCTACCGTTTCCGCATCGGCCGGCGCGCCGGAATGCGCGTTCCCGGTGTCGTGTTCGCCTCGCGCGAGCTGCTGAACCACGCGGAGAAGGCCCTGGAACAGGTCGTCAACGTGGCGACGCTGCCGGGCATCGTCGGTGCCTCGTACGCCATGCCGGACGTCCACTGGGGCTACGGCTTCCCCATCGGAGGAGTGGCCGCGACCGACGTCGCCGAAGGCGGCGTCGTCTCCCCGGGCGGGGTGGGTTTCGACATCTCCTGCGGCGTACGGCTGCTCGCCGCCGACTGCGACCGCGCCGCGGTCGGACCCGCCCTGCCCGCGATCATGGACGGACTGGGCCAGGACACCCCGCGCGGCGCGGTCACCGGGGCAGTCTGGCACCTGGGCAGCGACCGTCTGCTGGAACGCGTGCTGACCGGCGGCTCCCGCTACGCCGTGCAGGAGGGCCACGGCGAGGACGGCGACCTGCGGCGCTGCGAGGACGAGGGCACCGTGGCCGACGCGGATACCGGCCAGGTCGGCGCGCGCGCCCGCGAACGCGGCCTCGGGCAGGTGGGCAGCCTCGGCTCGGGCAACCACTTCCTCGAGGTGCAGGAGGTCGCCGAGGTCTACGACGAGCAGGTCGCCACCGCCTTCGGCCTCGCGCTCGGCCAGGTCTGCGTGATGATCCACTGCGGTTCGCGGGGACTGGGGCACCAGATCTGCTCCGACCACGTGCGGGCGATGGACCGGACGATGCGGCGGTACGGCATCGAGGTCCCCGACCGGCAGCTCGCCTGTGTCCCCGTCGACTCGCCCGAGGGCCGCGCCTACCTCGGCGCGATGGCCGCCGCGGCCAACTACGCCCGGGCCAACCGCCAGCTCCTCGGCGAGCTGTCCCGCCGCATCTTCCGCCGCGAGGCGGGGGTGCGCCTGACGCTGGTCTACGACGTGTCCCACAACCTCGCGAAGATCGAGGAGCACGAGGTGGACGGGGCGCCGCGCACCCTGTGCGTCCACCGCAAGGGCGCCACCCGGGCCCTCCCGCCCGGCCATCCGGATCTGCCGGCCGACCTGCGCGGCGTCGGCCAGCCCGTACTCATCCCCGGCACCATGGGCACCTGCTCGTACGTCCTCACCGGCGTGCCACATGGCGACGCCTTCCACTCGACCTGCCACGGCGCGGGCCGGGAGAAGAGCCGGCACCAGGCCGCGCGCGGGGTCAGCGGCAGGGAACTGCGGGCCCGGCTGGAGGCCCGCGGGATCGCGGTCCGCGCCTCGTCCTGGCGCGGCCTCGCCGAGGAGACGCCGGAGGCGTACAAGGACGTCTCGGCGGTGGTCGAGGCGAGCGAGGGCGCCGGACTGTGCCGCAGGGTCGTCCGGCTGGTGCCCCTCGGCGTGGTGAAGGGCTAGAGGAGTGATGAAGATCGGGGCCGGACGTGTGGGAGACCTGCCGGGAGTTGATCCCTGCCGGGAGTGTGTTCGCGTTTCTGGCTGAGCATCGTGGTGCGGTGTTCCCGGCGCAGATGTTCGCGGACATGTGTCCCTCGGCGAGCGGGCGGTCGTCCATGCCGCCGCAGATCGCACGGCTCCACACGCGGGAGCGGGAAGCGCGTGGCGGGTTGACCGCATCTGACACGCATGTTCTATTTTCGCGCCCTCCCGCCCCGTAGATTTCTTCGAGGTGGCAGTCACGGCTGCACGTCTTCCGATCGCCGTTGGATCGCAACCCCCCGGGGACTGGCCGCGGTCTGACGCAGGACGCGTCAGGTTCGGCAGACCAGCGCCCCGGCCGGCAGCAGCGGACACCGCTACGACGTTGAAGGACCCCCAGTGAACCCGAGCACCAACGAACCCATGGCCGATGTGCGGGACATGTACATGGTCCACACCATGTTGCGCCGTGAGTTCGGCCTCCTCCCGCAACTCGTCCGGGACGTCGCCCCGGACGACACCGAACGCTCCGAGGTCGTCGGCGCCCACGCCGCGTTCGTCTGCGACCTCCTGCACCTCCACCACGAGGGCGAGGACCTCGTCCTGTGGCCGCTGCTCCACCAGCGCGGCGGCGAGGAGGCCGAGGACGTCGTGCCCGTCATGGAGCGGCAGCACCACCGGATCGAGGCCGCCAACGCGGAAGTCCTGCGCCTGCTGCCGGGGTGGCGTGCCACAGCACGCGGCGGCCGCGAACTCGCCGAGGCATTCGAGGGCTTGGAGGCGACCCTGCTCGAGCACATGGCGATGGAGGAGGAGCGGATCCTCCCCCTGGCCGAGAAGTACGTCACCGCGGCGGAATGGCGGCGGCTCGGCGAACACAGCCTCGAGAAGTCGGCGAAGAAGACCCTCCCGCTGGCCTTCGGCATGGCGATGTACGAGGGTGACCCCGAGGTCGTCAAGGCGGTCCTCGCCGAGGCGCCGCCGGTGGCCAGGCTGTTGGTGCCCGTGATCGCGCGACGCCGGTTCGCCAGGCATGCCGCACGGGTTCACGGCACCCCCACGCCCCCGCGCGCCACCCGCTGAGCCGGGCCTGACCGTGACCGACCAGCCAGGATCGGTCGCGGTCAGGCCTTCGTCCATTGACCCCTTCGCCTGTGACCGGGCCCTGACGCGGCAGTGATGCCCAGGACGACGGCCGGCTCCGGGAGCTACTGACGGATGTTGATGGCCTGGACCGCCTCGGACTGCGCGACTGCCAGGGGCGAGGCGACGTTGGCCGACAGCGATTCGTTGTGGGCCTTCACGTGCGCGGACTTGAGCGACTTGTTGGTGAACCTCAGGTAGCCGAAGTCCCCACCCCAACCGCCGTACCCGCCGCGGTCGTAGCCCCCGCGGCCGTACCCGCCGCGGTCGTAGCCGCCACCGCCGTGCCCTCCGTAACCGTAGCCACCATGGCCGTGGTCTTTGCGGTCATAGCCGCGGCCACCGTGGCCGTTGTCCCAGCCACCCCCCGAACAGGGCGCGGAAGTTGCCAGCGCCGTACCGGCCAGGGGAACCCCCATGGCCGATACCGCCAAAGCCACCGTAGCTGCGGCTCGAGCAAGTCCCTTCACTGCATTCCTCCTTGGAGACGGGAATTTCCTGATGCGAATCCGAAGCTAGCCGATGGCCACTCGGAAGTCATTCACGCTTCGCGGTGGAGGTCCGCCGAACAGGGCACGATCGAGAAATTGTCGACGGCTCCCGCGAGGTCGAAACCCTGGCGTTCCCCCAGCTCAGGCCCCTTCTTGCCTTGCTGTGCGAGATTTTCCGGGTTCCGTGTTGATACACCTTGGAGTGAATCCGGAACGGACGCTCGACGTCGAGAAAGTGCTGCTGGGGCAAGATAAAATTAATTAATCCGAGCGAGCCGAATTTGGCAAAAATTGTGCCACTTCGGATTCCCTTGGCGCGGCATCCCGATGCGGAAATTACTCCTGAGCGGGGAGAATTGAAAAAAGGGGGCAACTTGGAATCCGGGGCGGTGCTGTGCAAATTTCCCGGTGTTTGCCGGCAGGCGCATCGATGGCGCCCGCCGGCAGGTGAGCGGTCGACCGCGCGAGTCCTGCGAACGGCAGCACGTCGTCCGAGCCGACGGCGACCGCGGCCGGTGGGTCGGGGACCGTTCGGTCGTCGCTGGAGACCGCGTGGCGTGTCGTCAGGGGTCCCCGGACGGAGGACAGTTCCGCCACCTGTTGATGGAGATCGTTGAACGCCGGTGTCCAGGCGATCGCGGTGCGTGGTGGCGGGTCAGAGGGCGATCGACTTGTGCTCGATGTAGTGGGTGAGGTCGGTGGTTCCGAATTCGCGGCCGATGCCGCCGGCCTTGTGGCCGCCGAAGGGGGCGTCGAAGCCGGCCGGGGCGCCGTTGACGAGGAAGGTTCCGGTACGGATGCCGGGGGTGATGTAAGTGGTTACCTATATCCGACGGTGCGTCCGGCCCCGCGCCTTTGCAAGTGACTGCCTACTTACTTAGACTGCATCCATGGCACGCAACGCAGACGAGACCCGGCGGAAGATCCTGGAGGCCGCCACCGAGGAGTTCGCCCGGTACGGCATCGCCGGCGCCCGTGTGGAGCGCATCACCAGGAACGCCGGGGTCAACAACGCCTTGCTGTACCGGTACTTCGGCAGCAAGGTGGACCTGTTCGACAAGGTCTACAGCGACCTGGTCACCGAGATCGTCGACGCCGTCCCGCTGGACGCCGCCGACCTGCCCGGCTATGCGGGGCGCCTGTTCGACTACTACCAGGACCACCCCCAAGTGGTGCGACTGGCCGCCTGGCAGCTTCTCGAGCGACCCGAGCACGCCGTGCCGCAGGTCGTCCACGACGCCCAGAAGGCAAAGGCGAAGCGCATCGCGCAGGCTCAGCAGGCCGGTGTCATCCCGGCCACGCTTCCCGCCGAGGAACTGCGCGACCTCATGGTCCTGCTCTCCGTCAGCAAGACCCCGCTGATGCCCACCATCGCGTCCGAGGCCGACCGCGACCGCCGCCGCGCCACCATCGTCGCCACCGCCGCGGCCATCGTCCGCGCCTGAACAGGAGAACCGCTTCGTGAACGTCGTCATCTTCGGCGCGTCCGGCATGGTCGGACATGGTGTGCTGCGCGCGTGCCTGCTGGATCCCGAGGTCGCCCGAATCCTGGTGGTGAACCGCAGCCCGCTCGGCGTCACCCACCCCAAACTGCACGAGGTCATCCACCAAGACTTCGCAGACCTGTCCGGACTGGCCGGGCAACTGACGGACGTGGACGCCTGCTTCTATTGCCTCGGAGTCTCCTCCAGCGGCCGCGGCGAAGCCGACTACACCCGCATCACCTACGACTACACCGTGGCCGCGGCCAACACGTTGTCCGCCGCCAACCCTGGCCTGACCTTCACCTACGTCTCCGGCGAAGGCACCGACAGCAGCGAGCACGGCCGCACCATGTGGGCCCGTGTCAAAGGACGCACCGAGAACGCCCTGCTCGCCATGCCTATGGACGCCTACATGTTCCGCCCCGGCTACATCCGGCCCCGCCACGGAGCCGTCTCCAAGACCCCCGTGTACCGCCTCACCTACGCCCTGACCTCCTGGCTCTACCCGCTGCTGCACCGCATCGCGCCGAAGCACACCACGACCACCGATCACCTCGGCCGGGCCATGCTCGCCGTCACCCGCCCCGGCACGTCCGCCCAGCGGATCCTCCACAGCCAGGACATCAACCACCTTGGCGCTCGCTGATCCTCTGATCGCCAGATGGATGTCTTCGCTTGGTGCACCGTGCTCGCCGCCGCCAGGATGAGCTGGTCGGTCTGGCGCATGGACACGCTGCCGGTTTGGCGGCGCCGGCTGCCGATGCTGCTTCTGGCCGCCGGAGTGGCAGGAGTCGTCTCCGCGCCGGAGGTGACGTTCGGCACTCCGGCAGTCCGGATCGTCGCGGCTTCCGGCCTCGTCCTGATCCTGGCCGCATGGGCGGTGAGTCTGCGGGAACGCCGGAGGCGGACCGTCGGCCGGCGTTAGGCCCTGTCGTCTGAGGGCACCTCCCAGCGGAAGCCGGGGGAGACGCGGGGCCCGCCCTGCGGGCGGCCGGTCATTTTGACGACAGGCCCTGGGCCCGGAGGGCGCGCCGTCAGACGTCGACCGTCGCCGCGCAGGTCCAGCCGTAGGGGCCGGGCGCCAGGTGGAGCTCGCCCAGCGAGACCGCCTTCGGCACCGCGCCGACCACCTCGACCGACCCGACGTCGGCCACCGCCATCCGCACGTCCAGCCCGCCGTCGTCCACCTCCGCCTCTACGTCGACGGGCACCTCCCCGTGCACTTCGAGCCGGAAGATCACCTCGTCGAGGAGGTCCGCCAGCAGATCGTCGTCGGCGGCCTCCGCGACCGGTATCCGCCGTACGAACGCCGGCCGTACCCCGGCAACGTCCGCGAAGCACTCGACCAGCCCCAGCACCGCCTCGACCAGGCACTGTTCCCGGGTCGGCCCCCACGCCTCGATCCGCACATCGGCGGTGTGGGGCACCGCACGGTGTCCGCCCGCCTCCGGTCCGTCGCCGTACGCCTCGTCCACCATGGGGAAAGCCTGCCCGGTTCACGTCGGCTCAAGGGTGGGTCCGGTAGCGTCCGGCGGACCGGTGTCAGCGCCGTACGGCCCGCAGGATCACGAACTTCGGATTCGACGCGACGACCTCGCAGTTCCCGAAGAGCCGCCGCAGGCGCACGTGGTAGCCGAGGTGCCGGTTGCCGATGACCAGCAGCTCACCGCCGGGCCGCAGCGCGGACCGGGCGGTGACGAACATGCGCTGGGCGGTCGCGGCGGTGACCGCCTGGTGGGAGTGGAACGGCGGGTTGTTGAGGACGAGGTCGACCCCCTCGGGCCCGACCGCGGCCACGGCGTCGGCGGCGTCCCCGACGAGGAAGCGGGCCCCGGCCCCGGGGCCGGCATTGTCGCGGAAGGTCTCCTCGGCGGACGCGACGGCCTGGTGCGACTCGTCGACGAACAGCACCTCGCTGCCGGGGTTCGCCAGCGCCACCGCCGTGCCCACCACACCGTTGCCGCAGCCCAGGTCGACCACACGGTCCGGGCCCTTGCGCTGCGGCAGGTGCTCGAGGAGAAAGCGGGTGCCGATGTCGAGGTGGTCGGCGCAGAACACGCCCGCGTGATTGGTGACGGTGCGGCCGGACAACGGCCCGATGCCGTCGGGCAGCGCGTACCGCAGCGGCCACGGATTGGGCCCGCGGTCCGCCGCCGGATCGGGGGTGCTGAAGATCAGCCGCGCCTTGCGCACTGCCGGCGAGGTCCGGGTCGGCCCCACGATCCGCTCGAACAGCCGCAGCGTGGACGTGTGGATCTCGGTGACCATCCCCGTCCCCAGGACGACGGTGCCCGGGTGGAGCGCGGGCGCAAGCCGGTGCAACTGGTCCTCCAGCAGCGCGAGGCTCTTCGGCACGCGGACCAGCAGCAGGTCGATGCGCGCGGGCGGCTCGTCGCGCGTGGTCAGCAACCGCACCTCGGCGTCCGGCACATTGCGCCGCAGGTTCGCGCGCGTGGCCTGCTGCCCGAGGTGGGAGTCCGTGATCTGCGCGGGACGGTGCGCGGCCAGTGCCGTCGCCAGCGCCCCCCAGCGGTCGCCCAGGACGACGGCCGTGCCCGTCAGGTCCGTGCCCGTCTCGGCGAGGTGCCGCAACAGGTAGTCGTCCGCGGCGTCCCACGCACGCAGCGTCTCCCGCGGCTCCGCGGGGAATCGGGTCAGTTCGAGTGCGCCCCACGGCGTGCTGAAGAGGTTCATCGCCCCCTCAGGGTACGGGCTGCGCACGCCGCCCCAGGCTGCGGGCTTCCGGGGCCGCCGGTCGCGGCGCAGCGGGTCGGGGACCGTCGTAGCAGGTTGAGGAGGTCCCGCAGATCCCGCGCGAAGCGGACGGGCTCCGGCTCGTCACGGCCCCGGCTCCTGTCACGCGCCACGGACACCCCGTGCGGTCGGCGGGTGCGCGTGGGAGCGACGCACCCGTCGGCGCGATGAGGTCAGCCCTGGTCGGCGTTCTGGATCATCTCGGCGAACGTGGTGACGTCCTCGGCCGGAGGCGCCTTGATGGCGGAGGTCCGGCCGTAGCCGGAATACGCGATGGTCAGCCTGGCGGGGCCCTTGGCGGTCCTGCCGGATTCCACGATCTTGACCGCGAGATCACCGGCGCCGATCCACGTCTCGATGTCGACGGTGTTCCTGAAGCCCGTGGCGTGGAGTTCGTCGACGTAGGCGTCGCGCTCGGCCTTGCTGATGAGCTCCAGGACAGCGGTGTCCGCAGCGAGCTTCTTGATGTCCACGGTGCCCGTGTAGCGGGTCGCCGCGGCGCCCGCCACCTGCTCCTCGCCGGCCGAGGCGAGGTCCGCCGCGGTGGACAGGGCGGCAAGCACCGCGGCGGGACCGTGCGGCAGGTCCTTGGCCGGGTTGTCCTCCGCGGAGGAGCCCTCGAGCTTCAGCCACTTCTTGCCGCCCGTGGCCTCGAGCAACACCCCTTCGACCGGGAGGTACACGTTGCCTTCCACCATCGTCAGGTGCACCTTGCGGTCCGGGCCCGCCATGTCCTGCAGGTCGGGGTGGGAGGCGGCGTCCATGCTCACCTCGGCCGCTTCGGAGCCCTTCTTCCAGCTCAGCGTGCCCTCGGACTTGGTGGTGCCCACCTCTGTGTCGACGGAGTCGACGGCGACCTTCGCGGACCCCTGCTGCGCCACCGCCTTGGCGCCGCTGCGCACGGCTTCGACGAGGGAGACCTTGTTCTCCGCCGGATTGGCGGAGCCCCGCGCCGACACGGCCTTCGTTGCCTCCTTGGCGGAGTCACCACAGGCCGCGAGACCGAGTGCGAGTGTGCCGGTCGCAGCCGTCATCGCCACAAGGCGACGAATGTGCATGAGAAGTTCCCCCCCAGGCAGGCAAAGATCTGTCCAACGATCAATGGCCTCGGACCATACAACAATCGGCGAAGGCGTAAACGATCAGGGTCCGGCTCGAACGGAGCGCCATGGACGCCCGCCTTCGAGGCCAGGAGCATCGCGTTCCCCGCGATCGTCACCGGCGTCCACTACCCGGCGGGGGAAGCGGCGCGGATCGCCGTCTCCGTACTCAGGGCGCCGCAGACCGGGGTCCGGCGGATCAGGCTCGTGGCCCGGCACGGCGGGCGAGTCGGCCGAGCCGCGGCAGGACCTCGGAGGCGAGGCGTTCGGTCCGCTCGGCGGCCTCGAACAGGGCGTGAACAGGATGAGTTCCGCGCCGGCGGCGACGACCTCGCGTAGAGACCGGACGCACTCCGCGGGCGTCCCCGCGATCGCCGGGGCCTCGATGCCTGGGGACTTCCTCATGTACAGCGCCGCCAGTCCCGCGTCGATCCGGTCGCGGGCGCGCCGGGAGTCGTCGTCCACCGCGATGTACGCGCTTGGCGATACCGAAGCCCCTGCGCCGGCCTGCCGCTCGCGGCCAGCGCCTCCCGCACGATCCCAAACGCGGCCGGATCGAACTCGCCGTCCGCGTGGAACTGCGGGATGGACATCGCGAATCGCATCCGCGCACCGCAGCGAGCGGCCCCGGCGGGCACGAGGCACCACGCCGCCGGGCACCGCCGCCCCGCGGAGTGACGGTCTGTGTCCCCGCGTCAGCGCTCTGCGACCGTGTGGATTCCCGGAGTTGCGGCGCCGAATCGCCGAGGGACGATGGAAGGGCGGCCGGCACGGTCCCTTGCGACCGCATACGCCGCCTCATGAACGGAAACTCCGGCAGGAGACCCATCATGCCCGAATCCCCGTCCACGGCGCCCGTCCTTGAGCCCGCGGCCAAGGAACTGGCGGACGCCACCGCACAGCACCCGCGCATCTACGAGGTCCCACCGGAGAGCGGCCGCGGGATCCTTGACGACCTGCAGGCGGGGGAGGGCGTGCCCAAGCCCGCGGTGGACGAGGAATGGGTGACCGTCGACGCCGGAGAGTACGGCAGCGTCCGCGCCCGCATCATCCGCCCCGAAGGTGCCACGGAGACCCTGCCGGTGGTGCTCTACATCCACGGCGCCGGTTGGGTCTTCGGCGACGAGAACACCCACGACCGGCTCGTGCGCGAACTCGCGGTCGGCACCAAGGCTGCGGTGGTCTTCCCCGTCTACGACCTGGCCCCCGAGGCGAAGTACCCCACCCAGATCGAGCAGAACTACGCGGTCGCGCAGTGGATCCTGCACAACGGCGAGGACCGGAAACTCGACGCGTCGCGACTGGCCGTCTGCGGCGACTCGGTCGGCGGCAACATGTCGGCCGTCTTCGCGCTGATGGCCAAGGAGCGCGGCGACATCGACGTGTCGGCCCAGGTGCTGCTCTACCCGGTGACCGACGCGAACTTCGACACCCCCTCGTACCAGCAGTTCGCCGAGGGCTACTACCTCACCCGCGACGGGATGAAGTGGTTCTGGGACGCCTACACCAGCGACCCGGCGCAGCGTGCCGAGGTGTACGCGTCGCCGCTGCGCGCCGACGTCGGGCAACTGCGCGGCCTGCCCACCACCCTGGTGATCACCGACGAGGCCGACGTGCTGCGCGACGAGGGCGAGGCCTACGCCGCCAGGCTGCGTGAGGCGGGCGTGGACGTCACCGCGGTCCGGGTGCTCGGCATGGTCCACGACTTCCTCATGCTCGACAGCCTCCGTGACTCGAAGGCGACCGTCGTCGCCCGCACGCTGGCCGTCGAGGCCCTGCAGCGCGCGCTGCACCCCTGAGGCTGCCTCGCTTCAGGCGATCGTGATCCGGTAGCGCCGCACCGCACCCGACCCGGCCCCCCGGGCATCTGCGGGTTCGAGGACGCCGCCGTTGCGCTCGATCGTCCGCGCGGAGGCGGTGTTGGCGGCCTCACAGACGGCGAGCACGTGCTCCAGCCCGAGCCCGCGCGCCTCGTCGAGCATCCGCCCCAGGGCCCACGTGGCCAGTCCACGGCGGCGCGAGGACGGCCGGATGCCGTAACCGACGTGGCCGAACCGCAGCACGTAGTCATCGGGCCCGAGCCGCAGGGCGATGCCGCCGTGCACCCGGTCGCCCTCGACGATCCACCGGTACGTACAGGCGTGGCCCGCTGCCACGGCCTCCGGACCGGACTGCCCGGCCAGCATCGTCGCCCAGGCCGCGAATCCGTCCGGCGAGCGAACCTCGTCGGACGGCCCCAACCCGAAACCGTCCTCGTGCCGGCCGGGTCCCCACTCGTCGTGGGCCTCGAGCCAGGCGGAATGCAGAAGGACGGTGGGCGCGACCAGTTCGGGCATGCGGCGACGATATCCGTGCACGTGCCTCGAACAGATGTCCGCCCATCGTCGGAAAATCGGGTGTGTGTGCGCACGGCGCACTGCTAGTTTCCATGACGTGCCGAAGCTCAATCAGATCATCGCCGTGGAAAAGGGCGTCAAGTCCAAGTCCCTTCAGGAACTGACCCAGGCCCATCACGACGTCCAGAAGCCCGCGCTGCTCGCCGGGATCTCGCGGACGTACCAGCCCAAGGACGAGGAGGGCGAGCAACTGCCGCCGGAGTCCACCCGGGTCCAGGTGAAGGCCGAGGACGTCCTGCACGCGGTCGGGGGCACCCTGACGCGGCTCTTCGACGTGACGGCGACCAAGGACTGGGCCAACCGGACCGCGGCCGCGGACGTGGTGGTGGACGGGCGGGTGCTGCTCGCGCAGGTCCCCGTCCCGTACCTGCTGTTCCTGGAGAAGCAGCTCACCGACCTGCACACGTTCGTGCGCAAGCTGCCGGTCCTCGACGCGTCGGAGTCGTGGAACCCGGACCCGTCGACGGACTGCTGGAAGACCGACCCGGTGCGGACGATCCGCACGAAGAAGGTGCCGCGCAACCACGTGAAGGCCGAGGCCACGGAGAAGCACCCGGCGCAGGTCGAGGTGTACTACGAGGACGTGCCCGTGGGGTACTGGACGACCGTGAAGTTCTCCGGCGCGCTGCCGGCGCGCCGCGTGAACGAACTCCTCGGCAGGGTCGAGAAGCTGCAGCAGGCCGTCAAGTTCGCCCGCGAGGAGGCCAATGGCGCGGACGTCACCGACCAGCGCGTGGGGGAGGCGGTCTTCGGCTACCTCTTCGGGTAGCCCCATCAACGCCCCTCGTGAGAGCGGGGGGTGCGCCGAGAGCGCAAGCTGAAACTGACGTTGAAGCTGACCAGGGGTATCAGTGGGGGTTCGAGTCCCTCCCCCGGCACCACACGCCGGGGTGGCCCAACCGGTAGAGGCAGCCCCGTGAATCTCAGACTCTCGCTCCAGTCTCAGCATTCGCCGCCGAACGCCGGATCGACCGAGCGCGGACGATCATCGACGGATGGGGGTTCAATTCCCCTCTGCGCCTCTTCGTGGCGCGGTAGTTCAAAGGTAGAACACGTCGATCTCAGAATGATCCGCGACTCTTAAACGCCGCCGGTGTGCGCAATTGGGTGGCACCACAGGAGCCCGGGCAGCTGGATACCGCTCCCGGGCTCCGTCACGTCTCACTCTGCCGGGCCGCGGCTGCCGACCGTCTGGGACAGCAAGGCCAAGTGCGTCCAGACGGATCGGGAACCCGACCTGTCACTGGACGTGAGCGACCTGGCTTCGGTCCACCTCGGCGGCACCGCCCCGAGCACGCTCGTGCGGGCCGGACCCGTCCGGGCGCGCCGCCCGGACGCGGCGTCCCCCGCTGACGCCCTCTACCGCGCCGAGCGCTTCCCGCACTGCCTGCAATGGTTCTGACCGCGTGCGCCTGCGGCGACCGCGCAGATGTCACCTCGCGCCCTCGCGCCGGAGCCTTCGGGTCCGGCGCGAGCCGTTGCATTGTCAGCCTCCGCTGATACCGTCCGGCCGTTCACGATCTCCGAGGAGGGGCTGTATGGGTGCCAGCGGGTGGGACTATGTGACGGGGTACGACGGGGACGTCGCGGCGGCTCTGGCGGCTTTGCAGGCGGAGGTGTTCCAGGAGGCGTACGGCGACGGTGCCCGTTACAAGGATCTGTGGGAGCTGTACGAGGACGAGGAGTTGATGGGGGAGGAGGGCACCCACACGATCCTCGACATTCACACGGTCGTGGCCACGGACGCCCCGCCTGTGCCGTTGCGTGCCGGGGACTACGGCACGCTCAGGCCCCTGCCGCTCAGCCGCGTGGTGCACCACTTCGGTACCGAGCACCCGACGGTGGAGCAGTACTCGGCGCTTGTTGCCGCGGCCGGTGAGCTCACGAGCCACGAGGAGTTCGAGCGGAGCCTGCTCGGCGAGTGCCGGATGAGGTGGACCGGCTGCTACGTCATTCTGCACTCCGATGGCGGGCCCACCCACCTGGGGATCTTCGGCTTCTCGGGTGACTAGGACCGGGCTGGCCCGGCTTGTTGCCGCACCGGGTACGGGTCGGCGGGCTGGGGGGGGATCCAAGGGTGTCGAGGAGGGCGTGGGGGGCTTGTGGCGGAACCGTGGCGCGAGACAACGTTGTCATTGGACTGGGCATGACTATACCGGCCCGGGAGGCAACGTTGTCAAGGGAGTTGATGTGCACCCGAGGCGGTCTTCCGGGACACCGGTGGGGCGCGTTACTGTCCCCGCGGCTTGTGTGACCCGTGGCGCGCGACCCGTCCGTGAGAAGAAGGGCCGCGTCATGCGCTTGCGTCCGACGTCCGTGCTGCTGGCCGCCGTCCTGGCGGTCGGCGGTGCCACTCCCGCCCTCGCGGCGCCCGCCGCGCCGCCACCCGATCTCGTCCAGGACCCCACCTCCTACGTCGACCCCCTGATCGGCACCAAGAACGGCGGCAATGTCTTCCCCGGCGCCGTCGTGCCGCAGGGCATGCTGTCGTGGAGCCCCGAGACGACCGGCGGCGACGCCACCCGCACCACGGCGCCCGGCGGTTACCACTACGACACCCCCCGCATCCGGGGCTTCAGCCTCACCCACATGTCGGGCACCGGCTGCGCGGGCGGCAGCGGCGACATCCCGTTCCTCCCGTACGCCGGGGAGGTCACCACCTCGCCCGCCGCGGACACCAAGGACGCGGTGTACGCGGCCGGCTTCAAGCACGCCGACGAGACCGCCGAGCCCGGCCACTACAAGGTCGGCCTGTCCTCCGGGGTGACCGCGGACCTGACGGCCACCACGCGCACGGGCTCCGGCCGCTTCACCTACCCCGCGGACAAACCCGCCTCCATGCTGATCCGCACCGCCAACTCCGAGGTCGGGTCGACGGACTCGACCGTGACCATCGACCCGCGGACCCGTACCGTCTCCGGTTCGGTCACCTCCGGGAACTTCTGCGGCTACCTCGACCCGGAGGGCCAACGCGCCTACTACACCCTCTACTTCACCGCCCGCTTCGACCGCGACTTCAAGGCGACCGGCACCTGGCAGGACGACAGGCTGAACGCCGGCTCCACGACCGCCTCGGGCGGCACCGGCGGCTTCGCAGCAGGCGGGAACCCGGTCGCCGGCAAGGGCGCCGGCGGCTGGGTGGAGTTCGCGCCCGGCAGCGGACCGGTGAACGTCAAGGTCGGCATCTCGTACGTCAGCCAGGCCGGCGCCGCCGCCAACCTCGCCGCGGAGAACCCCCGGCACCGCTCCTTCGACTCGGTACGGGACGCGGCCCGCCGCGCCTGGCGCGAACGACTGGGTGCGATCAAGGTCGGCGGCGGCACGGACGCCGAACGCACCACCTTCTACACCGCCCTGTACCACGCGATGATGCACCCCAACGTCATCAGCGACAGCGACCGCAGATACCGGGGCAGCGACGGCGAGGTCCACACGGTGGCCCGCGGCCACCAGGCGCAGTACGGCACCTTCTCCGGCTGGGACGTCTACCGCTCGCAGGTGCAGCTGCTCACCCTGCTGAGCCCGCGCACCGGCTCGGACATCGCCCAGTCGCTGTACGAGCTCGCCCGGCAGAACGGCGGCGTCTGGGACCGCTGGCTGCACGGCGCCTCCGGCACGCACGTCATGAACGGCGACCCGTCGCCCGCCGCCCTCGCCGGGATCCGGGCCTTCGGCGGCAAGGACTTCGACCTGCGCGGCGCGCTGGACTCCCTGGTGAAGGCCGCGACCGTACCGACGGAACGGGACCTCTCGCCGGCCGGCAAGCCCATCCTCTCCGTGGGCCAGCGTCCCTCCCTGGACAAGTACCTGAAGCTGCACTACATGCCGTCCGTCTCCAACGCCTGGGGCGGCGCCGCCGAGACCCTGGAGATGTCGGGCGCCGACTTCGCCCTCTCCCAGCTCGCCACGGCCGCCGGTGACAAGCGCACCGCCGCCGACTTCGCACGGCGCTCCCAGTGGTGGCAGAACAACTTCAACCTCGCGGCCGACCCCAGCGGCGGCTACATCGCCAACCGCGCGGCCGACGGCAGCTGGGTCACGGGCTTCACCCCGGGCACCGGCAACGGCTTCGTCGAGGGCACTGCCGCCCAGTACACCTGGATGGTGCAGCACGACCCGGCCGGGCTGTTCGCCGCCATGGGCGGACGGGACGAGGCCCTCGACCGGCTGGACGCCTTCTTCCACAAGGCGGACGGCAGCTGGGCCTTCACCGGCAGCGGCGGTGAGAAGTCCGAAATGGACAACGAGCCGTCGATCAACGTGCCGTACCTCTACGCCTACGCCGGAAAGCCCTACAAGACTCAGGAGACCGTCCGGGCCGCGATGGGCGCCCTGTGGTCCACGCAGCCGGGCGGCATCCCCGGCAACGACGACCTCGGCGCGATGTCGTCCTGGTACGTCTTCTCGGCGCTCGGTATGTACCCGCAGGTGCCCTCCCGCGCCGAACTCGTCCTGGGATCACCGCTGTTCCCGCGGATCGAGATCGACCGCCCCGCCGGGAACGACATCTCCATCCGCGCCGCGGGTGCGGCGGCCGACGCTCCGTACGTCCGGTCGCTGAAGGTCAACGGCCGTACCAGCGACCGGCCGTGGCTGCCCGCCTCCTTCGTCGAGGACGGCGGCAGGCTCGACTACACGCTGTCGGCGACCCCGGACCGCCGCTGGGGAGCCGATGCCGCGGACGCGCCGCCCTCCTTCCGGGAGGGCGAGCAGCCGTACCAGGT
This sequence comes from Streptomyces sp. NPDC058864, assembly GCF_042742985.1. NCBI lineage: Bacteria > Bacillati > Actinomycetota > Actinomycetes > Kitasatosporales > Streptomycetaceae > Streptomyces > Streptomyces sp. NPDC058864. The sequence continues at coordinate 18,278 of NZ_JBHYMQ010000073.1, forward strand.
CGGCGTCGGACCCACCACGGCGACGATCGCCCCGGGCGGCGGCACCAAGGTCGGCATCCGCGCCCTGTCGCTGCGCGGCGGTCAGGCACCGCGGGTGAGCTTCCGGGTGGAGGTTCCGGCCGGCGTCACGGCATCCCCCGCGGAGGGGACGTTCACGGACGGCTCCCAGGAGATCACCCTGTCCACCGCCGGGGACGTCAAGCAGGGCTTCTACGACGCCAAGGTCGCGGTGACCTACGGGGACACGTCGTACGAGCAGCCGGTGTCCCTGACGGTCGCCGCTCCCGGCTCCCTCATCGCGGCGTACAACAGCACGGGCATCTCCGACGACTCCGGTGACCACGACGAGGCGGACTACGACGGCGGCGGCTGGAGCTACTCCCGTCAGGCCCTCGCCGCGGCGGGCCTGACCGCCGGTACGCGGGGCACGGTCAGCGGAGGCCTCGGCTTCACCTGGCCCGATTCGCCCGCGGGGCGCCCCGACAACGCCTCCGCGACCGGTCAGACCATCGAACTGACCACTCCCGCCTCGCGGTTGTCGTTCGTCGGCAGTGCCGTCAACGGCGACCAGCAGACGACGGCGACGGTCACCTACGCCGACGGCAGCACCGGCGCCGTCGACCTGTCCTTCACCGACTGGACGGTGGGAGGCGGCGGCGGCAGCGTCCGGTTCGGCAACGAGGTCGTGGCCAGGACCGCGTACCGGAACGTGGCGGGCGCCGACAAGGACCCGGTGGCCACGTACGTCTTCGCCACCAAGCCCTTCGCAGCACCGGACGGCAAGACCATCACGAGCGTGAAGCTCCCGGCCAACACCGACCTCCACGTCTTCGCCCTCGCGGTGGACTGACCCGGAAGACCCCAGGGGCGGGCGCGGAGCGATTCCGCGCCCGCCCTTCGTGCTGTCCGCAGCGGGGCGCCGGATAAGCGCCGAATAAGGTGGCGCAGGTCATAGAGGGAATTCCAGGAGACCTGGAACCCTTTTTCTGGAATTCCGTCCGGCAATGCGCATTGCCAATTCTTTGTGTGTGGATTGCCTGGTATGGATGCAGGCTGCAGGAGGATATTTACCGAGCCGTTGGGCGATGGCCACCCATTGTTCGCGAGCCCCCGTCGACTCGGTTGAAGGCCCTGCTCACAGGGCGGTCCGGACGAAGGAGAAAGCACGTTGGGCCGTTACCTACTGCGCCGCCTCGGCAACTACGCAATCCTGGTGTTCATCGCGGCCAGCGCGACGTACTTTCTCGCATCCTTCACCCTCCACCCCGACATCGACTACCTGTCGAAGAATCCCCGGCCGCCGCTGCACTCGATCTACACGATCCTGCACGGCTACAACCTTGACCCGCACACACCCGTGTACCTCCGCTATTGGCGCTGGCTGACCGGAATCGTGCTGCACGGAGACTTCGGCAGGACCTACGACGGTGCGTCCGTCAACACCGAGCTGGGTCGCCGCGTGCTGGTGAGCACCGAGCTGCTCTTCGTCGCCACCGTCCTGGGTGCCGTCGGCGGCGTCGCGGTCGGCGCCTGGAACGCGCTGCGGCAGTACCGGCCGTCCGACCGGGTGTCGACGATCGTCTCCTACGTCCTGCTGGCCACCCCGGTCGTGGTGATCGCGGTCGGACTGCGGACCCTGGACACCGCGGGCGACGGGCCGCTGGTCCAGTACATCGGGATGTACGACCCGAAGGTGCACGGCACCCTCCCGGTCGTCCTGAACAACCTCGAACACCTCGTGCTGCCGACCCTGACCCTGCTCCTCGCCCAGATCCCGTTCTTCAGCCGCTACCAGCGCAGCACCATGCTCGACGTGCTGGGCAGCGATTTCCTGCGGACGGCCCGCGCCAAGGGGCTGCGGCGGCGCCAGGCGGTGCTGCGCCACGGTCTGCGGACCGCGGTGATCCCGGTGATGCCGCTGGTGGTCTACAACGTCGTGCTGCTGTTCACCGGTGCCACCTTCACCGAGGAGATCTACGGCTGGCACGGCATGGGGGAGTGGCTGGTGGACTCCATCACCAGCAACGACGTCAACGCGGTCGCCGCCGTGGCGATCTTCACCGCCGGCATCGTCCTGATCGCGGGACTGCTCTCTGACCTCGTCTACGCGGCGCTCGACCCACGGGTCCGCACGTGAGAAGGCCCGCACCTGAGATGGCCCGCACCTGAGAAGGCCCGCACCGACCCGGAAGAGCCCAGGTGGACGACCGGACCGCACGACTCGAGGAGTTCCCCCATGACCACCCCCGCAACCGCCGCCGGGACGGCGGCGCCACCCCGGAGCAGGAGCCGCGGCGCGCTCATCCTGGCGCGCTTCGCCCGCAACCGGCTGGCCCTGGCGGGCGTCGCCCTGGTCGTCGCGCTGGTGCTCCTGGCGTACGCCGTACCTCCGTTCCTGCACTGGACTTACCACGACAACGACTTCACCAGCCTGGACACCGGGCCCGGCGCCGCACACTGGTTCGGCACCACCCACTCCGGTCAGGACCTGTTCGCGCTCACCCTGAGGGGCCTGCAGAAGTCACTGGTCGTCGGACTCGTCGGAGGGCCGCTCACGACGCTGATCGCCGCGGTGGTCGGTGCCTCGGCCGGCTACTTCGGCGGCTGGACCGACCGGGTCCTGATGTGGTTCCTCGACCTGATGCTGGTGATCCCGGCGTTCCTGCTGCTGGCGGTCCTCTCACCGGCGTTCCAGCACGGGACCTGGCTGTTCTTCGTCGTCCTGCTCGCGGCGTTCGGCTGGATGATCACCGGTCGGGTGGTGCGCAGCATGACCCGGACCCTGCGGGAACGGGAGTACGTCCTCGCGGCGCGCTACATGGGCGTGCACCCGCTGGTCGTCATCTTCCGCCACATCCTCCCCAACGCGGCTTCGATCCTGATCATCGACGCGACCGTCCAGGTGGGCGCGATCGTGCTCGGCGAGACCTCGCTGTCCTACTTCGGATTCGGCATCCAGGCTCCCGACGTGTCCCTCGGCACCCTGATCGCCGCCGGGACGCCGGACGCCAACACCTCCCCGTGGCTGTTCTTCTTCCCCGCCGCCTTCCTCGTCCTGATCGGCCTCGCCGTCGCGTTCATCGGCGACGGGCTGCGGGACGCCTTCGACCCGACGGCACGCGGAGCGAAGTCCCGGGGACGCGCCCGGCCGGCCGCGCCCCGCTCCCGCCACGCGCGGACCACCCGGGTCCCGCGCCGCAAGCCCTCAGCCGCGGTGATCGCGGCCGCACCTTCCGAGGAAGGAGTCACGTCGTGACCGACCCCACCGCCGTCCCCGGCCTTCCCTTCCCGCGCCCGGCCGCCGGCAGCCCCGCCCTGACCGTGCGCGACCTGCGGGTGTCCTTCCCCGGCGAGGCCGGACGGGTGCACGCGGTCCGCGGCGTGGACTTCACGCTCCGGGCCGGCGAGACCCTCGCCGTCGTCGGTGAGTCCGGCTCCGGCAAGTCGGTGACCGCCACCGCCGTGCTCGGACTGCTCCCGGACGACGCCGAGGTCACCGGCTCCGTACGGCTCGGGGAACGCGAGCTGCTCGGGCTGTCGGACCGCCAGATGTCCGGCATCCGCGGTCGTGACATCGGCATGGTCTTCCAGGACCCGCTCTCCGCGCTCACCCCCGTCTTCTCCATCGGCACCCAGCTGGTGGAGGCCCTGCGGATCCACCAGGACCTGACGGCCGCCCAGGCCCGCGAACGGGCCCTGGAACTGCTGGACCTGGTGGGCATCCCCGACCCGAGGCGGCGCGTCGACGCCTTCCCGCACGAGTTCTCCGGGGGCATGCGCCAGCGGGCGGTGATCGCCATGGCCATCGCCAACGACCCCGAGGTGATCATCGCCGACGAGCCCACCACCGCCCTGGACGTCACCATCCAGGCGCAGGTGCTGGAGGTCCTGAAGAAGGCCCAGGAGGTCACCGGAGCGGCCATCCTCATGATCACCCACGATCTCGGGGTGGTCGCAGGGATGGCCGACCGGGTGGTCGTCATGTACGCCGGCAGGCCGGTGGAGACCGGCACCGCCGACGAACTGTTCACCACCCCCCGCATGCCCTACACCATCGGCCTGCTCGGCTCGGTGCCACGGCTGGACGCCGGGGACCGGACGGCCCTGACCCCCATCGAGGGCACGCCGCCGTCGATGGTGGACCTGCCGGCCGGCTGCCCCTTCGCGGAGCGCTGCCCGGTGGCCGTGGACCGCTGCCGTACCGAGGAGCCCGGTCTGCGCGCCGTCACGACGGGGACCGCGCACGCCACCGCCTGCCACCGCGCGCGGGAGATCGACACGCCCGGCGGGATCCCGTCCCCGGGCATGTTCCCCACCCCCGCGCCACCGCGGCGACCTGGTGAACTCCCGCGCGCCGAGCGGCCCGAGATCCTGCGGGTCACCAACCTCACCAAGCACTTCCCGCTCCTGAAGGGCTCGGTGTTCAAGCACCGTGTCGGCACGGTGCGCGCCGTCGACGGCGTGGACTTCGACATCCGCCGCGGCGAGACCCTCGCGCTGGTCGGCGAGTCCGGCTGCGGCAAGACGACCACCATGCTGCAGATCCTCGACCTCGCCGGCCGCGGAGCCGGCAGCGTGGCCGTCCTCGGCAGGGACGTCGGGCAACTGGACGGCAAGGGACGGCGCGAGCTGCGCCGCGACCTCCAGGTGGTGTTCCAGGACCCGATGGCCTCACTGGACTCCCGCATGCCGGTCGGCGACATCCTGGCGGAACCGCTGCGGACCCATGGCTGGAACCGGGCACGCATCGCCGAGCGCGTACCCGAACTGCTCCGCCTCGTCGGGCTGCTGCCCGAGCACGCCGAGCGCTACCCCGCCGAGTTCTCCGGCGGACAGCGGCAGCGGATCGGCATCGCCAGGGCGCTGGCCCTGGACCCCAAACTGGTCGTGCTGGACGAGCCGGTGTCGGCGCTGGACGTCTCGATCCAGGCCGGAGTGATCAACCTGCTCGACGAACTGCAGGCCGAACTCGGCCTGAGCTACCTGTTCATCGCGCACGACCTGTCGGTCATCCGGCACATCGCCGACCGGGTGGCCGTCATGTACCTCGGCCGCATCGTCGAGGCCGGCGACGTCGAGGAGGTCTTCGCCCGCCCGGCCCACCCCTACACGCAGGCGCTGCTGTCGGCCGTACCGCTGCCCGACCCGGGCAGGGAGCGGCAGCGCCGGCGGATCATCCTCCAGGGCGACCTCCCCAGCCCCGCGGACACCCCCTCGGGATGCCGGTTCCGCACCCGCTGCCCCAAGTACCGGCACCTCGCGCCGGCCGAGGCCGGGCGGTGCGACACCGAGGACCCGGCCGCCGGGGCCGTCGGAGCGGACCACACCGCCGCCTGCCACTTCGCGGCCGCCCTGGAGGTCCTGTGAAGCGCCCCCGGCCTGTGAAGCGCCCCCGGCCCGTGACGCGCCCCCGGCCGTCCCGCCCGGCGGACACCCGACCCAGCGAACCCACAAGGAGAGTCCAGTTGAACCGAAAGTCCGCAAGGCTGGCCACGGCAGTCGTGGTGTCCGCAGGTCTCCTCGCCGGCGCCACCGCGTGCGGCACCGGCAAGGGCGACGCGAGCTCGTCGGCGCCGAAGGCCCCGCCCAAGGCGACGCTCAACCAGGTCAACCCCGTCGACCCCGCGAAGCTCAGGCAGGGCGGCATCCTCAACTTCCCCGTCGACGAGTACCCCACCCAGTGGAACAGCCTCAACGCGGCCTCGCAGAACACCGTCGCCGTCACCACGACGATGGCCCCCCTGCTGCCGGCGCTCTTCCACAGCACCCCCGACAACAAGCGGACTCCCAACCCGGACTACCTCAGCAAGGTGAGCACTGCCGTCGTGCACGGCAGGCAGGTCACGACCTACGCGATCAACCCCAGGGCCCGGTGGTCCGACGGCACCCCCATCACCTGGAAGGACTTCCGCGCGGACTGGCAGGCGCAGAACGGGAGGAACCCCAAGTACACGCCCGTCAGCACCTCCGGCTACGAGCAGATCTCCTCGGTCGGCGAGGGCAGCGACGCCCGGCACGTCGTCGTCACCTACGCCACGCCCTTCTCCGAGTGGCAGACGCTCTTCTCGCCGCTGTACCCGGCGTCGCAGATCGACACCCCCCACACGTTCGACACCGGGTACAAGAACCGCATCCCGGTCACCGCCGGCCCCTTCAAGGTCAGCAGGATGGACCCGACGACCAAGGTCGTCTCCGAGGTCCGCGACCCCCACTGGTGGGGCCAGAAGCCAGTGCTCGACGGGATCAACTTCCGTACTCTGGACGCCGCGTCGACCCCCGGAGCCTTCGCCTCGGGCGAGATCGACGTCGAGGACATCGGGCCCGACGTGGCCGCCTACAAACAGGCTGGGAAGGTGCCGCACACCTCCATCCGGGTCGCGGGCGCCCCGAACCTGCGCCAGATGGTCCTCAACGGCGAGAGCCCGCTGCTGAAGGACGCCCGGGTCCGCCGCGCCCTGTTCACGGCACTGGACCGCCAGGCCATCGGCAAGGCCGACCTCAACGGCCTGCCCTTCCCCGCCAAACCCCTCGACAACCACTTCCTGGTCAACAACGACGCCGCCTACCGCGACAACGCCGGCTCCCTCGGCTACTACGACCCCGCCGAGGCGGGACGGCAACTGGACGCGGCGGGCTGGAAGCTGCACGGCGGCGTCCGCGAGAAGGACGGCAGGCCGCTGGAGCTGACACTGACCATCCCCTCGGGTACCCCCATCGCCGCGAACGAGGCGCAGCTGTTCACGGCGATGCTCAAGAACGTGGGCATCAAGCTGGACACCAAGGTCAGGCCGAGCGACGACTTCTTCGACGACGTCAGCGCCGGGAAGTTCGACCTCACGCTGTTCAGCGGCATCGGCTCCGTGCCGTTCTTCCCGTTGACCAACGGCGCCGCTTCCTTCGTCTCCCCGAAGCACGGGAACGTCGGCCAGAACTACGCGCGCATCGGCACCGCCGCCATCGACGCCGACATGCACAAGGCCGGCACCGAGGTCGACCACTCCGCCTACCTCGCGGACCTCGACGCCGCCGACACCGCGCTGTGGAAGCTCGCCACCTACCTGCCGCTCTACCAGCGCCCGCAGATCGTCGCGGCCAAGTCCGACGTCGCCAACTACGGCGCCTTCGGGTTCCAGGACACCGACTGGACCCGGATCGGATTCACCAAGTGACCCCCTGATCCGCGGCGCGGGAGGACGACCCCCTCCTCAACGCCTCCCGCGTCGCGTCGGCACCCGACCCGAGCCGACACCCCGAGAAGGGCCCCTGCCCCCGGCATCACACCGGGGGGCAAGGGCCCTTCGTCCGTCGTGCCGCAGGCCTACTTGAGACCGAACGCGCGGATCAGGGTCTGGTTGACGCTGTTCCCCTTCGAGTCCCGGGCGGTCGTCCGCAGGCTCGCGAAGCGGGCCCGGGACGGCGCGTCGAGCTGTGCCTTCCAACCGCTGCCCGACTGCCGCAGCGTCGCCTTGCGCCAGGTGGCGCCGTCGTCGTACGACACCTCGAGGGTGACCGTGCGGATCGCTCCCGCGCCCGCCGCGCCCTTCAGGTGCGAGGCGGTGACCGTCAGCCCGGTCCGCCGCGTGGCCTTGCCGGACAGGTCGGACGCCACCGCGTAGTCGAGCTGCAGCAGCGGCAGGGGCGTGAGGGTCGTGTAGTCCGTCGTGCCCGAGGTGAAGCCCCACTCGGTGCGGGTGCGGGTCGAGTACGGGCGGTCCGGCAGGCTGCGCTTGCCCTCCAGCACGATCCGGTAGGGCTGCGGGTCGGGCGACAGCTCCTCGACGGTGACGATCCGCTCGTTGTAGTCCTCACCGAGCAACTGGTCGCCCTGGTACAGCGAGATCTTCGACGTGTCGCCGTCGGCCCACGTGACGCCCGCGTGACCGCCGGAGTCGCCCCAGGCCGGCAGGCTGGACGTGCTGATGATGTCGCCGACCCGGAACGGGGCCGTCCAGCTGATGCCGTCGTTGAGCGCCCGCGGGCGCTGGATCGGCGCGAACCAGGTCTCACTGGCGGTGCTGCGCGGCTTGTACGTGCGGACGACGCCGCGCTGGCCGAGATCGGGCATGGCGGCCGAGGAGATCCAGCGGGCGCCGTCGCCCGCCGTGACCCACGAGGTGAGGGTGCCCTGGGCCGCGACCTGCGTCGCGTCGATGAGCGTGGGACGGTTGAAGATGAGCGAGACGTCCTCGCGGTACGCCACGGCCCTGCCCTGCCCGGTGTTGCGGAACGACTCGTCGATGCGCGCCAGTTCGCCGGGGCCGGGCCGGTAGGACGGGTCCTTCGGGACCGCTCCGTCGTTGTGGCGGATCAGGTCGTAGGCGTAGCGCGGGTACGGGTGCGAGACCACCTTCAGCATCGCGGTGCCGGGCTTGCGGAGCCGGCTCAGCAGCCGCGCGCTGTCGTCGGTGCCGAGCGAGGCCACCGGCAGCGGGGCGCCTTCGGGGAGGTCGGCCCAGGGGTCGTACTTGCCGTAGCCGTCGTTCAGGATCAGCAGCTGCCGTGCGCCGGCCTTCGCCGCCGCGGCGGCCTGGTCCGGGGCGGAGACGCTGTCGCTGCGACGGACGACCGCGATCTGGCCGCGCACCTTGACCTTGCCGAAGTCCGCGGCGGAGCCGTCACCGGCCCAGACCGCCCGGTAGGTGCCCGTGCCGTCCGGCAGCTTGGGCGACAGGCTCTGGACGGTGACGTCGCCGTAGGCCTGCGAGCCGGAGGAGAACGTCAGCGGCGGCTGGATCTGCCGCCAGCGGGTCGCGAAGTGGTACGAGCCCTTCGTCACCTTCGGGGTCGGCGTCACCCAGAGGCTGTCGTAGCGCCAGTACGGGGGCATGTAGCTGTCCATGAAGGGGAACAGCTCGCCGTTGGAGCGGTACTGGTCCACCCGCATGAACTGGTTGGCGGTCGTCTGCGGCGTGAAGGCGGCCGCCTTGCGCAGGTTCGCGGCGTCGAACCGCACGGTGCGGTCGGCGTCGAGGTCGATCTGCGGCGCCGAGAACATCGCGAAGCCCAGCGTGTGCGTACCGTCGACACCGGGCACGTCAGCGTTCATCCACGCCGAATAGGTGCTCGGGGACAGGCGCAGGTCGAGGCGGCCCGAGGCGTCGACGGCGAACGCCTTGGGGGCCGTGTTGCGCTCCACGTCCTTGAGGATGAGGGTGCCGGGCAGGGCCTTGCCGCGCCGGTCCTTCGCCGTGACCGTCAGCATGGTCCGGCGGCCCTCCTTGTTCACCCCGACCGTGGTGCGGGCCAGGGCGGTGCCGTCGGCACCGGTGGCGACAAGGCGGGTGGAGTAGGCGCCGTTGTCCTCGGCGGCGTCGAGGTGGGTGATCACGCCGACGGAGGCGGTGCCGCGCGCGGGCACGGTCAGCCGCGAGTCGGTCAGGGTGAACAGGCCCTCGGGCAGCTGGCCCGGGCTCAGGGACAGGTCCACGGTGAGCGGTTCGGCGCCGGAGTTGGTGTAGGTGACGTCCTTGCGGACCGTCTGACCCGGCGCGTACGGGTAGTGGGTCTGCGCGTACGCGTCACCGGAGGCGACCAGCGTGGCCTTCACGGCGGCGGCGACGTCCACGCGCCCGCTGCCGGCCTCGAAGGGGCTGAACCGCTGGGTGCTCGCGGTGGTGCTGACCAGGGCGTCCTTGAGCTGCTGCCCCGTCCAGTCCGGGTGCTTCGCGGCCAGCAGGGCCGCGGCGCCCGCCACGTGCGGCGTCGCCATCGAGGTGCCGCTCATCGTCTGGTACGCGCCCTCGCCCTCCGGCGCGTACTGCGAACGCGCCGCCAGCACGTTCACCCCGGGGCCGGTCAGGTCGGGCTTGACGGCGTTGTCGCCCACGCGAGGGCCGCGGCTGGAGAACTCCGCAAGCTGGTCCACGCCCTTGCCGGGGCCGTTGACCGCGCCCACCGTCAGGGCGGCGTCGGCGGCACCCGGGGTGCTCACGGTGTAGGGCGCCGGGCCCGAGTTGCCCGCCGCGATGACGAACAGCGCCCCGGTCTCCTCGCTGAGCCGGTTCACGGCCTCGCTGAGCGGGTCGGTGCCGTCGGTGGCCCCGCCGCCCAGGCTCATGCTGATGACCTTGGCGTGCTGGTCGCGGGCGGCCCATTCCATGCCGGCGAGGATCCACGAGTCCTGGCCGCTGCCGAAGTTGTCCAGGACCTTTCCGATGTGCAGGGACGCGCCCGGGGCGACACCCTTCTCCGTGCCGCCGGAGGCGGCGCCGGTCCCGGCGACGGTGGAGGCCACGTGGGTGCCGTGGCCGTGCCGGTCGGTGACGTCCTGGTCGGGCACGAAGCTCTGCGTCGCCGCTATGCGGCCGGCGAAGTCCGGGTGCGCGGCGTCGATGCCCGTGTCGAGCACGGCGACGTCCACGCCCTGCCCGGTGTCCCCGCCGTCCCAGACCTGCGGCGCGCCGATCTGCGCCGTCGTGTCGGACAGGGTGGCCTTGACCTTGCCGTCCAGCCACACCTTGGCGACGCCGCCGGCCAGTCGCGCGCCGTCCGCCGACTTCGCGGCGGACCCGGCGGCCTGCGCCCCGGTATCGGTCAGGGAGGACCAGAAGTCCGCCGCCCGGTCGTGCTCGGCGGAGATCGCCGCGCCCTGGATGCTGCTGAGGGTCAGCGTCCTGCGCGCGCCCTCAGGGGTCTTCGCGCTGCGGGAGCGGGCGGCGGCGTCGGTGTACGTGACGATCAGCGGCAGCCGGTCGCTGCGGGCGTCGTCGTAGCCGTCCGCCAGCAGCGCGGTGACGTTGAAGAGCCCCTCGTCCAGGGCTCCTGACGCGATGTAGGGCACCGCGGCGTCGGGATACACGTAGGTGTCCGAGCCCACCGACATCACGTGGGCGCCGGCGGTCCTGCCGTTCGGGCCGGTGACCGACGTGACGGACTCGGCGCGGCCGTTCCCGGTCACGGTGACCTTGTCACCGGTGATCAGCGTGACGGTGCGCACGGCCGCGGGAGCGGCACCGGTCGTGGTGGGGGAGAGGGACGTCGCCGAGGGGTCGGCCGACGCGACCGGACCCGTGGCCGTCAGCACCACCAGGGCGGCGACGGCGGATGTCAACCCGCGTCTGCGGGACGGAGGCATGCGCAAGGGAACCTCATGGACTCGATGGGCTGGGGTTGAACGCAGTCAGCCATCCGTTCGCATCCCTGTAAAGGCGGCCCTTTGGCACTTCTGTGCCATGTCACCAAGTGGACACGGCGCAAAGCGGCGCAATGATCGGCAAGCGAGACACACTGCACGGTGTGAGCGGCCGCCGCACCGCGGCACACCTATCACACGTTGCTGACATGACGTCAGCTGGGACGCGTGCACGAAGGCCAGAGGTGGAGAACGATGACGGAAGGCGCCGCACCCTTGGAGCTGGTCGGACTCGACGCGGGGGCGGAGGCCGTCTACCGCGAACTGCTCGCGCACGGTGGCGGTACGGCCGACGACGTCACCGCGGCGTTCGGGCTGGGCACCGGAGCGGCGGTGGCCCTGCTGGAACGCCTGCACCACTCCGGACTGCTCAGCCGCCGCTCCTCGGGGGAGTACCTGACCCTGGATCCGCGCCACGCGCTGCGGGCACTGGTGGAGTCCCGCGAACGCCAGCTGGCCGCCATACGCGACGCCACCGGGCCGCTCGGTGCGCTGTTCGACGAGGCCAGGCGGTCCAGCGCCGGCGAACCCGCCACACGGACGATCAGCGGCCCGGAGGAAGTCGGGGACTGCTACTACCGTTTGAACCAGACCGCCACGTACGAGATCTGCGGCCTGGCCCGGCCCCCCTTCCACTTCGCTCCGAACGGGCCGCTCGACGAGGCCGCCGTACGGCGCGGCGTACGGGTGCGGGTCGTCTACGCGGCCGCCAGCTTCGACGAGGACGGCGGGGGACAGGAGCTGGACAGCCTCGTGTCGCGCGGCGAGGAGGCAAGGGTCGTGTCCTCGCTGCCGATCAAGCTGACCATGGCGGACCGCTCGGCGGCCATGGTGTCGCTGAGCCTGGGCCCCGACAGCACCGACACCCTCTACACCGAGGCGCCCCCCTTGCTGGAAGCCCTGACCGAGCTCTTCGAGCGCTACTGGGCCGGTGCCGCCTCGCTGAGCGGGCCGGGCTCGCAGCCGCCCCCGGCGCCGCAGCCGTCCGCCCCGGGCGACCGGGTGCGCGAACCCACCGACGAGGAGCGGAACCTGCTCGCCCTCTTCGCCGCCGGGGTCAAGGACGACGCCATCGCCCGCCAGTTCGGCGTCTCGACCCGCACCCTGCGCCGGCGGATCCAGGACCTCTACGCGGAACTGGGCACCACCAACCGGTTCGGCGCCGGCGTCGCGGCGGCCCGGCGCAACTGGGTGTGAGCACGGAGTTGCGCGGACGTGCCGCGGAGGGACGATGGGATGAGGGCGCGGCAGCGTGCCGCGCCGTCCGAGGTGGTCCGGATGCCCGAGGCACGAACGGTCGACTACGTCGTCACCAGGTTCGACGTCCCCCTGCCGGGGACGTTCGAGGAGGCCGTGCGGCGATACGAGTCCCTGGTGCCGGACTACCGGGCGACGGAGGTCCAGGACGTCATCCGCTCCGGCGGCTCATGGGAGACCGCACTCGCGCTGGCCGCGGGCAACGCGCCCCACGGATTCATGATCTTCTGGAAGAACGTGGGAACGGCGCTCATGACCCTCGCCGGGGACGCGACGCCGTTCGTGATGTACCTCATGGGCAACTACGCCATCGCCGAGCGGATGTTCCGCCACGACCCGTCCGCCATGATGCACGCGCCGCTGCGCACCGAGATCTACCAGGGAGACGACGCGCCGCGATTTGTGATCGACCGGCCGAGCTCCCACTTCGGCAGCTACGGAAGCGAGGACATCGCTCAAGTGGGCCTGGAACTGGACCACAAGGTCGCCCGCCTGCTGACACTCATGGAGGCGCCGGTGCCCGACGGGCTCGGCTGACGGCCATGACGGAGCTCCGCTACGACACCCACGTGTGCGACGGGTTGCGCCGCGCGCAGGGCCCCGGGTTGCCCGACGGCAGCGCCATCCACTCCTCGCCGCTGACGTCGACGCTGATCCTCGGCGCCGCCGAAGCGGTCCTCGTCGACCCGCCGTTCACCCGCGAGCAGGTGCGCGACGTCGGAGACTGGATCGAGCGCTCCGGCCGGCGGCTCACCCACGTCTACGCCACCCACGGCCACGGTGACCACTGGTTCGGCACCGACCTGCTGCTGCGCCGGTTCCCCGGGGCGGTGCCGTACGCGACCGAGGGCACCATCCGGCTGATGCACCGGCAGGCCGGCGAGGGCCGCCGGACCCGGTGGGACGTGGACTTCCCCGGGCTCATCCCCGACAGCCCCGTGGTCTACCGGGTCGTCCCCGACGACGGGTTCGCGCTGGAAGGGCACCCGCTGCGCGTGGTGGAGACCGGCCACACCGACACCGACGACACGACCGTGCTCCACGTCCCGTCGATCGGCCTGGTCGTGGCCGGCGACGTGGCCTACAACGGGGTCCACCAGTACCTGCGGGAGAGCGCCCGCGGTGGCATCGACAAGTGGCTCGCCGGCATCGGCAGCGTCCTCGCGTTGCACCCGCGCGCGGTCGTGGCCGGTCACAAGAACAGGGAACTGCCCGACGACCCGGTGATCCTGGAGCAGACCCGCGACTACCTGCTCGACGCGCAAGGCCTGCTGGCCGGGGAACCGAGCCCCCGCGCGTTCTACGACCGGATGCTGCAGCTCCACCCGGACCGCCTCAACCCCGGCCCGGTCTGGTACAGCGCCCTCGCCCTGCTGTCCTGACGCCGCCCGCCGGGGGAACCGCGCCGGCGGACGCGGCGTCGTGCCCAGGGACGACCACACGATCATGGAGCATCGCGAAGGAGCCCGGGCATGGCGGCAGAGGCAACGCGTTACCTGTATCTGGTGCGGCACGGGGAGGCCCTGCCGGACGAGAGCGGGCTGTCGGACGACGGGCGCCGCCAGGCGGCCCTGCTCGGCCGCCGGCTGGCGGACCACCCGATATCCGTGGTCCACCACGGCCCGCTGCCCAGGGCCGCGCAGACCGCCGCCCTGATCGGGGAGCACCTGGACGGTGCCGTGCTGTGCGTCTCGGAGACCGCCGGCGACTACGTCCCGTACTTCCCGCGGCGGGACGAACTTCCCCCGGACAGCGCCGACCACCTCCTGCGCTTCCTCGAGGGCGCCACGGCGGAGGAGCGCGCGGTCGGTCCGGCGCTGGCGCTGCGCGCGCTGGAGCGGTTCACCGGCCCCGCCGAAGGCGACCAGGAGCGGCACGAACTGGTCGTCACCCACAACTTCCTGGTCGGCTGGCTCGTGAGGCACGCCATGGACGCCCCGGCGTGGCGGTGGCTCGGAGTCAACCAGGGCAACGCGGCTCTCACCGTCATCCGCTACATGCCGGGGCGGCCCGTCTCGGTCCTGGTCCAGAACGACATGCGTCACCTGCCCGCGGAGCTGCGCTGGACCGGCTTTCCGTCCTGGCCGCGGATCTGAGCGCGCGCACCGGGCGCGCCCGGTGTCAGGTGGTGTCGCCGGTGGCCGGGTCGACGTGGACCTCGTGGTCGGCGCCGTCCTTGTGGAGTTCGACCTCCCAGCCGCGGGTGTCGTCGTCGAGCGAGACGGAGGTGACCGTGCCGGGGCGGGCGCCGGAGGCCGCCTTCGCCGCCTCCAGGAGGTCGGTGCGGGAGCCGCGCAGTGCCTCACGGGCCTCGTCGGCGTCCTGCCGGTCCTGCTCCTCGCGGGTGGTGACGACCCTGCCGTTCGCGGCGTCGACGGTCACTTCGTGCCAGGTGCCGTCCTCGGCGAGCGTCTCGACCTCCCATTCCACGCGTCCGCGGTCGTCGTCCAGTTCGGCCGACACCACGGTGCCGGGGGCCGCGGCGCGTGCCGCGCCGACGGCGTCGGCGAGGCTCACCGTGCCCGAGCCGGTGTGCGGGCCGGCGGCGTCGCCGTCGTCACGGTGGTCGTCATGGGGCCCGTCGTCCGTGCGGCGGTCGTCGGTGACCACGGCGGCCGGCCGCTGCCGGTCGTCGTCGGCCATCGCGGCGGCCGCGACACCTCCCGCTCCGGCGAGGACGGCAACGGCGGCCGCGGTGGCGATCAGGGTCTTGCGCCTCATGATGGTGTGTCCTTCCGTGGTCCGATGACCACCACGGTCGCCCGCCGCACCTGAAGCCACGCTGAAGCATCCTGAAGGAATCCTCAGGATCGTTTTGGCACCCTGTACCCATGCGCCTGCTGATCGTGGAGGACGAGCGCAGCCTCGCCGCCTCGCTGGCCAAGGGGCTGACCGCCGAGGGCTTCGCCGTCGACGTGGTGCACGACGGCGGAGAAGCGCTGCACCAGGCCGGGCAACAGCCCTACGACCTGATCCTGCTGGACATCATGCTGCCCGGCATGAACGGCTACCGCGTCTGTGCCGCCCTGCGGGCCGCCGGGGACGACACGCCGATCCTGATGCTGACCGCCAAGGACGGGGTGTACGACGAGGCGGAGGGCCTGGACACCGGCGCCGACGACTACCTGACGAAGCCGTTCGCCTACGTGGTGCTGCTGGCGCGGGTCCGCGCGCTGCTGCGGCGGCGTTCCCGCGGCGGCTCACCGGTGGTCGTCATCGGCGGGCTGACCGTCGAGCCCGGCCGTCGCAGGGTCACCCGCGACGGGACGGAGATCCCGCTCACCGCGCGGGAGTTCGCCGTGCTGGAGCACCTGGTGCTGAACGCCGGCGAGGTGGTCACCAAGGCCGACATCATCGAGCACGTGTGGGACTTCGCCTACAGCGGCGACCCCAACATCGTCGAGGTCTACGTCAGCGCCCTGCGCCGCAAGCTCGGGGCCGCCACGATCCGCACCGTCCGCGGCGCCGGCTACGTGCTGGAGGCCGGATGAGGTCCGTCCGCGCCCGCACGGCCCTGTCCGCGACCGCGGTGGTGGGCATCGCCCTGGTCCTGGCGGGCCTCGGCCTCGTCCTCGCCCTGAGGGCCAACCTCACCGGGCAGGCCGGCCTGCGGGCCGAGGTCGCGGCGCGAGAGGCGGCCGCCCAGATCGCCGCCGGGACCCCGTACGACCGGCTCGACCTGCCGGACGGCGACGAGTACCCGGTCCGGGTCACCGATGCCCGTGGCGCCCTCCTCGCGGCGGGGGAGGACGTCCAGCGGATCACCGGAGCGCCCGTGCCGGACACCGACGACGACGGCGGCACCGAGACGGACGCGGAGTACGGCACCGGCACCGCGACCGTGGACGGCCGGCAGGCCGCGTACCGGTTCGCCGTGCTCTCGGGGGAACGGGACGGCGAGCGCTGGACCGTCACCGCGGGCGCCTCCCTCTCCGCCGAACAGGACGCCGTCCGCACGGCGGTCGTCTTCCTGCTGGCCGGCCTGCCCGTCATGCTCGCCGTGGTGTGGACGGTGACCTGGTTCGCCGCGCGCGGCGCGCTGCGCCCCGTCGACGCCATCCGCGCCGAGCTGGAGGCCATCACCTCCAGCACCGATCTGTCCCGCAGGGTGCCCGTCCCGCCGTCCCGCGACGAGGTGGCCCGGCTCGCCCGGGCCACCAACGAGACGCTCACGGCCCTGCAGGCCGCCGTCGAACGGCAACGGCGCTTCGTCGCCGACGCGTCCCACGAACTGCGCAGCCCGATCGCGGCGCTCCGCACCGAACTGGAGGTGGCGGCAGCCCACCCGGCCCTGCTGGACCTCGACAGCGCGGTGGACGACGTGGCGCGGCTCCAGACGCTCGCCTCCGACCTGCTCCTCCTCGCCCGTTTCGACGCGGGGGAGGAGACCCCCGTGGAGCCGGTGCTCCTGGACGAACTGGCCCGCGAGAGGGCCGCGTTGCGCTCGGGCGCGGTACCCGTGACCGTCGGGACTCCGGAGCCCGTGACGGTCCTCGGCGACCGGCGGGGACTGGAGCGCGTCCTGGACAACCTGCTGGACAACGCCCGGCGTCACACGACCGCTTCGGTCGCGGTGCGTGTCGTCCGCGACGGCCGGTGGGCGCTGCTGGAGGTGACCGACGACGGTCCGGGCATCCCGGCGGCCGACCGGGAACGCGTCTTCGACCGCTTCGTCCGGCTGGACGAGTCCCGTACGCGCGACGCGGGAGGTGCCGGGCTCGGCCTGGCCATCGTCCGTGACATCGTCCACCGGCACGGCGGGCGCGTCCACGCCGGAGTTGCCCCCCAGGGCGGAGCGCTGCTGGAGGTCAGACTCCCCTTGGGGTGAGGGCAGGCCGTGTGCCGATCCGGCCCGACCCGGCGCACTCGACGGGAGTCGCCGGGAGTCGCCGCGAGCGGCGCCCGCCCGGACGCCGTGGTGCGGGGCTACCCGTGGTGGTGCCGTGCCTGCTGCCCGGGTCGACGGCGACGGTCTCCGAGCTGCGCCTGACCTACCGCACGGGGGCCGCCCTGCTGCCCCGGCTGATGGAGACCTGCACGCGGCTGGGATTCCGTTTCAGGGCGGTGACGGTGGACCGGCTGCCGGGCCGGACCGACGCGGCCGCCCGGGTCCTGTTCGAGGTCGAGGGTGCCGCCGACCCGGGCGTACTGGTCTCGGAGCTCTTCCGGCACGACGGCGTCATCGAGGTCGGGACGACCTCGTCCGGCGAGGAGTGACCCCTGGCCGACGAAGGCCCTCCGCGACCGCGGATAAAAAAATGGACGCTCATTCATTATGATGGGGTCATGCAGAGCACACCCAGCCGCACCGCGCAGCACGTCGCGCTCTTCCGGGCACTGGAGTCGGTGCGCCGCGGGCCACGGCTGTTCACGGACCCCTACGCCGCCTCCTGTCTCGGCCCCGGCTACCGCCTGGTCGTGACGATCGCCCGCTGCCCGGGGATGGCGGGGTTCCTCGAGCGCTGGATCGACCGGCGCTGGCCGGCCGGTCCGCGCGCCTCGGCCGTGGTCCGTACCCGGCTGATCGACGACCTGGTGGTGGACGCCCTGGAACGCGGCGCCCGGCAACTCGTCCTGCTGGGCGCGGGGTACGACAGCCGGGCCTTCCGGCTGGAAGCGGCGCGCGGGGCCGGCGTCCTGGAGGTCGACCACCCGGCGACGCAGGCGGTGAAGCGCGGACTGGCCGGCGCGTGGTCCGCCCGTGCGGGCCGGCGGGGGGACGGCGTGCGGTTCGTTCCGGTGGACCTGATGCGGCAGGACCTCGGCGCCGCCCTGCGCGACGCGGGACTGGGCGCGGACCGGGTGGTGGTGGTCTGGGAGGGCGTGACGAACTACCTCGACGCGGACTCGGTGCACACCACGCTCACGGCGCTCGCCGCCACGCTGGCGCCCGGGAGCCGGATCGTCCTCACCTACATGGACCGGCGGGCCCTGGACGGCAGCGGCGGCTTCGACGGCGTCACCGCCTGGGCGGACACCGTGCGCGCGGCCGGGGAACCCTTCACCTTCGGCTTCCTCCCCGACGAACTCCCGGCGTACCTGGCCGAGCGCGGACTGGAGCTCACCCTGGACGAGTCGGCGAAGGAGGCCGCCGAGCGTTACCTGGAACCCCTGGGGCGGCACGAGCCGGCCGCTCCCTTCTACCGCGTCGCCCAGGCCGAGGTGAAGTGATGCCCAAGGTCAGTGAGGAGCACCTGCGGGCACGGCGCGCGCAGATCCTCGACGCCGCCGCCCGCTGCTTCGCCCGCATGGGCTTCCACCGCACCACCATCCAGGACATCGCGGCCGAGTCCGGCTTCAGCGCCGGCCTGGTCTACCGCTACTTCGCCGACAAGGACGACATGGTCGTGGCCATCGCGGACCGCTGGCACGATCAGCAGGCCCACCGGCTGCGCCTGGACGAACCCAGCGGGAACCCCGCGGAGAGCCCCGCTGGGAACCCCGCCGGGAACCCCAGCGGGAACCCCGCGGAGAGCCCCGCCGGTGACTCCGACGGGAACACCGCCGACGCCTTCGGAGACGTCGCCGCAGGCTACCTGGAACTCCTGCGCTCGCTCGCCGCCCCCGACGAGCGGGTGCGTGTCCGACTCGGCGTCCAGATCTGGGCCGAGGCCCTGCGGGCGCCGCAGGTGCACGCCGTCGCGCTCGAGGGCGTGGACCGTCCCCGGGCCGTCGTCACCGAGCTGGTCCGGGCGGCGCAGGAGCGCGGCGAGCTGGACGCCGCGTGGCCGGCCGACGGCCTGGCCAGGGTGTTCGTCGCGATCTACCAGGGGCTGGCGCTCCAGACGGCCTGGGATCCCGGGCTGGACAACGCCGGGTACGTGGCGGCGGTCGAGCGCCTGATCGGGGCGCTTGCCCGCTGACCTCGTCGTCCGCCATCCTCGCCGCCACGCGTCGTGCCCGTCCGTCAGTCCAGGACGAGCGACGACAGTTGCGGCGAGTAGGTGGCGTGCAGCACGAGCGCGGCGCTGCCCACGACGGCCGCGTCGGAGCCGAGGGGGGAGGCCTCGACCTGGACCACCCGGATGTGCCGGGCCAGGGGTCGTCCGGCCAGCGCGGTGGCGACGGCGTCGACGTAACGGGACTCCACGTGCTGGATGCCGTGGCCGCCGAGGATGATGAGGTCCACGTCGATGAAGTTGGCGATCGACACGGCGACGGTGGCGACGTGCTGCGCTGCCTCGTCGATGACCGCGGTCGCGATCGGGTCGCCGGCTCCCGCCGCCCGCTGGACCGCGGCGTGGTCGACGGAGGCCGGGTCCTGGTCGAACGCCGGTGACAGGGTACTGCCCCCGGGCTTGTCGACGAGACGGCGGTGCGTCTCGGCCACGATCGCGGACGGGTTGGCGAGTCCTTCCAGGCAGCCCCGGTTGCCGCAGTAGCACTCCGGTCCGTCCGACACCACCGTGGAGTGGCCGAACTCGCCGGCGTTGAGCGAACCGCCCCGGTAGACCTGGTGGTTGAGGACCAGCCCGCCGCCGATGCCGGTGCCGAAGAACAGGTAGGCGAAGTTCGCCACGCCCCGGCCCGCACCGGACCAGCGCTCGCCGACCGCGGCGGCGGTGGCGTCGTTGTCGAGGGTCACCGGCAGCCCCGTGGCATCGCTGAGCATCTGCTGCAGCGGCACCCGGGTCCAGTGCGCGAGCTGGGGCGGGGCGACGATCATGCCGTTCCGCTGGTCGATCGGGCCGGGGGTGGCGAGGCCCAGTCCCAGGACGTTGCCGCGCGGTACGTCGGCCTCGGTCAGCACCTCGGCGACCAGGTCGGCCATGGCGGCCACCACGTGCGTCGGATCGGTGCCGGGGGGAGTGGGGCGCCGCTTGACGACCAGCGGCCGGCCCAGCAGGTCGACCACGGAGCAGGTGAGTTCGACCGGGTCGAAGACGAGGCCGACGGCGTTGCCCGCGTCCGCGTTCACCCGCAGGGTGGTGCGGGGCTTGCCGCCGCCGGCGCCGCGGCTCGCGCCGTCCTCGCGCACGATCCCCTCGTCCAGCAGACGGCGCACGATGCCCGAGACGGTCTGCGGGGTCAGGCCCGTCTTCTGGGCGATCTCGACCCTGCTGATCCCGTCCGCGAGTTGGATCTGGTCCAGGACCACCGCCCGGTTGTACCGCCCGACTTTGGGGAGGTTTGTTCCTGCTTGCCGCACACGCGTTCCTCTCTTGCCGCAATGACGATACCGCTCAAGGGCGTTGACTTAGTAAAACAAATGGATTTAAAGTCCGGTGCCCAAGCCGTAACAGGTCCGGCATGGAGGCACGGCGCAGTGTCATCGGAGGCAAGTTGATGTCCACGAAATGTCGCATCCCAGGGGAGGCGGACCCGCGTGATCGTCGCGGCGTCCGCAGCGTGGAGCTCCGCGCATGAGCCGCGCCCCGATGCTGCTGGAGATGCGGTCCATCACCAAGACGTTCCCGGGCGTGACGGCGCTCGCGGACGTCAACCTGGTGGTGAAGGAGGGGGAGATCCACGCGATCTGCGGCGAGAACGGCGCAGGCAAGTCGACCCTCATGAAGGTGCTGAGCGGTGTCCACCCGCACGGCAGTTACACCGGTGAGATCGTCTACCGGGGCGACACCGTCAAGTTCCACGACATCCGGGCCAGCGAGCAGGCCGGCATCGTCATCATCCACCAGGAACTGGCGCTGGTCCCCGGCATGTCGATCACGGAGAACATCTTCCTCGGCAACGAGCCGCGCAAACGCGGCGGGATCGACTGGAAGGCCGCACAGCACCGCGCGCTGGAGCTGATGGAGCAGGTCGGCCTCAAGGAGGACCCGGACACGCTCGTCAAGGACATCGGCGTCGGCAAGCAGCAACTCGTCGAGATCGCCAAGGCCTTCGCCAAGGACGTGAAGCTGCTCATCCTCGACGAGCCGACCGCGGCCCTCAACGAGTCCGACTCGCAGCACCTGCTCGACCTGCTGCGCGGCTTCCGGGACCGCGGCATCACGTCGATCATGATCTCCCACAAGCTGAACGAGATCGAGGCGGTCGCCGACACCATCACCATCCTGCGCGACGGCCGGACGATCGAGAGCCTGGACGTCGAGGCCGACGGCGTGAACGAGGACCGCATCGTGCGCGGCATGGTCGGCCGGGAACTCGACAGCCGGTTCCCCGACCACACGCCCGACATCGGCGAGGTGTTCTTCGAGGTCCGCGACTGGACCGTGCGGCACCCCGCCTCCGACGAACGGCTGGTGTGCAAGGGCTCCAGCTTCACGGTGCGGCGCGGCGAGATCGTCGGCTTCGCCGGCCTCATGGGCGCCGGGCGCACCGAACTCGCGATGAGCCTGTTCGGCCGCTCCTACGGCACCTTCCTGTCGGGACGGGTCTTCAAGGACGGCGAGGAGATCCACCTCAAGACGGTGTCGGAGGCCATCCGGCACGGCCTCGCCTACGTCAGCGAGGACCGCAAGTCGATCGGCCTCAACCTGCTGGACGACATCAAGACCTCGATGGTCGCCGCCAAGCTGTCGAAGATCTCCCGCCACCAGGTCATCGACCCGGTGCGCGAGCACTCGATCGCCGAGGAGTACCGGCAGAACCTGAGGATCAAGACCCCCAGTGTGGACGAGGAGGTCGTCAAGCTCTCCGGCGGCAACCAGCAGAAGGTCGTCCTCGCCAAGTGGATGTTCACCGACCCCGACCTGCTCATCCTCGACGAGCCCACCCGCGGCATCGACGTGGGTGCCAAGTACGAGATCTACGGGATCATCCAGCGGCTGGTGGGTCAGGGCAAGGGCGTCATCGTCATCTCCTCGGAGCTGCCCGAGCTCATCGGACTGTGCGACCGCATCTACACGGTGTTCGAAGGTGCCATCACCGGTGAGGTGACGCGCCGCGACGCGAACCCGGAACTCCTCATGAAACAGATGACCTCTATGAAGAAGACACCGAGCCCATGAGCCGCATCTCAGACCTGCAGAAGAACCTCTTCGGGGGCACGACCTCCAACGCCCGCCAGTTCGGCATGATCGCCACACTCGTCGCGATCGTGCTCCTGTTCCAGATCTGGACGGGGGGCCTGACCCTGACCTCCGGCAACCTCATCGCCGTGGTCAGCCAGTACTCCTACATCCTGATCCTGGCCATCGGCATGCTGATGGTGATCGTCGCCGGACACATCGACCTGTCGGTCGGCTCGGTGGCCGCGTTCACCGGGATCGTGGTCGCCAAGACGATGCAGGAGCACTCGCTCCCCTGGCCGCTGGGCATCCTGCTCGGCCTGCTCGTCGGCGCGGCGATCGGCGCCTGGCAGGGCTTCTGGGTCGCCTACGTGGGGGTGCCCGCGTTCATCGTCACCCTGGCCGGCATGCTCCTGTTCCGCGGCGGCAACCAGTACATCGGCAACGCCGACACCGTGCCGGTCCCCACCGGGTTCCGCGACATCGGCGCCGGCTTCCTGCCCGAGGTGGGACCGGACACCGGCTACAACAACCTGACGCTGCTGCTCGGCCTGGTCGCCTGTGCGGGCGTGGTCTGGCGCGAGTGGCGGGCCCGGCAGACCCGGCGGGTCATGCACGCCGACGCCGCGCCGTTGTGGGTCACCGGAATCCGCGTCGTGGTGATGGTGGGCATCATCGTCTTCACCACGCTGCGCTTCGCCGGCGGACGCATCGGCACCAGCTTCCCGATCTCCGGCATCATCCTGATCGCCCTGGTGCTGGCGTACTCGTACTACACCCGCAACACCATCGGGGGCCGGCACATCTACGCCGTCGGAGGCAACTCCCGCGCGGCCGAACTGTCCGGCGTCAAGCTCCGGCGCGTCAACTTCCTGGTCATGATGAACATGTCCGTGCTGGCCGCGCTCGCCGGCATGATCTTCGTGGCCCGCTCCGCGGCCTCCGGCCCGCAGGACGGCCTGAGCTGGGAACTCGACGCCATCGCGGCCGTCTTCATCGGCGGCGCCGCCGTCTCCGGTGGTCTGGGCACCATCAGCGGCTCCATCGTCGGCGGTCTCGTCATGGCGCTGCTCAACAACGGTCTCCAACTGGAGGGCGTGGGCTCGGACATGGTCCAGATCATCAAGGGCCTGGTCCTCCTCCTCGCCGTCGCGTTCGACGTCTACAGCAAGAGCCAGGGGCGCTTCTCGATCATCGGCACCCTGATGCGTCCGTTCCGCCAGGACGAGACGTCCACACCGGTCGACCCGCCGAACCCGGCCTCCGACCAAGACAAGGCTCCGGTCGCAGGCTGACCGACCGGCAGTACCCCCCCAGGGTGCCGCACCAGGCGGCGCTCGTCTCTCCCCGCATCACCAGGAAAGGGCACAACCCACATGCGCAGAACCATCACCAGAGGCATCGCCGTGATCGGCGCCGCCGCGCTGCTCGCCCTGGGCACGGCGTGCTCCAACGAACGCGAGGGCTCCGGCTCCACCGGCAAGGACACCAGCGACGCCAAGGGCGGCTTCGCGCAGGACGCCCTGGTCGGTGTCGCGCTCCCGGCGAAGACCTCGGAGAACTGGGTGCTCGCCGGTGACCTGTTCACCAACGGCCTGAAGGACGCCGGTTTCAAGGCCGACGTGCAGTACGCGGGCGCCTCGACCACCGTCGCGGACCAGCAGGCGCAGATCTCCTCCATGGTCACCAAGGGCGCGAAGGTCATCGTCATCGGCGCGACCGACGCCGCGCAGCTGTCCACCCAGGTCGCGCAGGCCAAGCAGGCCGGCGCCACCGTCATCGCCTACGACCGGCTCATCACCAACACGAAGGACGTCGACTACTACATCGCGTTCGACAACTTCAAGGTCGGCCAGCTGCAGGGCCAGGCGCTGCTGGACGGCATGAAGGCGAAGAAGGCCAAGGGCCCCTACACGATCGAGCTGTTCTCCGGTTCGCCGGACGACAACAACTCGAAGGTCTTCTTCGACGGCGCGATGGAGGTGCTGAAGCCCGCCATCGACAAGGGCGACATCGTTGTCGGTTCCGGTCAGACCGACATCAAGCAGACCGCGACCCAGGGCTGGAAGGCGGAGAACGCCCAGAGCCGCATGGACTCGCTGCTGAACTCCACCTACAACGGCAAGAAGACGCTCGACGGCGTGCTCTCGCCGAACGACACCCTCGCCCGGGCGATCATCACCTCGGTGAAGGGCGCCGGCAAGCCGGTCCCGGTCGTCACCGGCCAGGACTCCGAGGTCGAGTCGGTCAAGTCCATCATGGCGGGTGAGCAGTACTCCACCATCAACAAGGACACCCGCAAGCTCGTCGCCGAGACCATCAAGATGGTCCAGTCCCTGCAGAAGGGCGGCAAGCCGACGATCAACGACACCAAGTCGTACAACAACGGCAGCAAGGTCGTCCCGTCGTACCTGCTCCCGCCGGTCATCGTGACCAAGGAGAACGCGGCCGAGGCCTACGCCAACGACCCGAAGCTCTCCCCGCTCACCAAGTAGTCCCCGCAAGACCGCTGCCGCCGGCGCCCGGACCCTGCC